>NZ_CP183973.1:630180-945270 GCF_049912955.1 Microbacterium sp. E-13 | reverse complement strand
GCCTTGATGAAGCCGACGTTCGACGAGCCGTTGATCGTGTTGAAGATGAAGTCCGGCTTCGCCGCGGCGATCTTCGCCACCTGGGTGGTCCAGTCGTCCTTGTCGAGCGGCACGTACTCCTCGCCGACGATCTCGATGCCGAGCTCTGCGGCGTAGAGCTTGATGATCGCGTTCGCCGTGCGGGGGAAGACGTAGTCCGAGCCCGCGAGGAACAGCGTCTTCACGCCCTGGGAGGCCAGGAAGTCCATCGCCGGGATGATCTGCTGGTTGGTCGTCGCGCCGGTGTAGTAGATGTTGGGCGACGCCTCGAGGCCCTCGTACTGCACCGGGTAGAAGAACAGCCCGTTGTGCTCCTCGACGACCGGCTTGACGGCCTTGCGGGACGACGAGGTCCAGCCGCCGAAGATCGCCGCGACGCAGTCCTGGGTGAGCAGCTTCTCGGTCTTCTCCGCGAAGGTGGGCCAGTCCGTGGCCCCGTCTTCCTGGATGTACTCGATCTGCTTGCCGAGGATGCCGCCGTCGGCGTTGATCTCGTCGGCCGCCATGTGCAGGACGTTCGACACCGTCTTCTCGGAGATCGCCATTCCGCCGGTGAGCGAGTTGAGGAAGCCGAGCTTGATGGTGTCGCCGGAGGTGTCGACGCAGCTCTCGGCGGCCTCGGCCGATGCGGTCGGGGCGGCGTCGCCGGCGCGGCTGCCGCAGCCGGAGAGGACAAGGGCGGCGCTCGTGACGAGCGCTCCCGTGGCCAGGATCGCCCGGAGGCGCTTCCTGTGGGTGGTGATCATGCTGTGCTCCGTTTCGGGTGGGATGCGGTGCGTTCGGGAGTGTTGCGGTGCGAGTGCAGGCCGAGCGCACGGGCGCTGCGGGTGGTCCCACGATGGAGCGACGGCATTACATTGCCATTGCTCGAACGTATCGAGCATGTAAACAAACCGGCC
This sequence comes from Microbacterium sp. E-13, assembly GCF_049912955.1. Taxonomy (GTDB): domain Bacteria; phylum Actinomycetota; class Actinomycetes; order Actinomycetales; family Microbacteriaceae; genus Microbacterium. The sequence goes on along the minus strand of NZ_CP183973.1, from coordinate 944,332 downwards.
GAGGGGGGCGCTTTCTTCCTTGATTTTCCGGGGATGTCGAGGCCCTACGCGCGCGCGAAGGAACATCACCGCCACGGGGTGATGGCAGACTTCTGACACCGAGGAGGAGCCCATGCACCTGTCACCCGCAGACACCGAGAAGCTGCTGCTCGCCGTGGCGGGCATGGTGGCGCGCGACCGCAGGGAGCGCGGCGTCAAGCTGAACCACCCGGAGGCGGTCGCGCTGCTGTCGACGTGGGTCATCGAGCGCGCCCGCGACGGCGCGGAGGTGGCGCAGCTCATGACCGAAGGGCGCTCGGTGCTGACCCGGGACGACGTGATGGACGGCGTCGCCGACATGCTCGCCGACGTGCAGGTCGAGGCGACGTTCCCCGACGGACGCAAGCTCGTCACCCTCCACCACCCGATCGACTGAGGAGCTGTCATGGCATCAGGTTCAGCATCCGGCCCCGGAGCGATCCGCGTGCGGCCCGGATGGATCGAGCTCAACGCGGACCGCGCGGCTGACGAGCGGCTCGAGCTGGTGATCCTCAACACCGGCGACCGGCCGGTGCAGATCGGCTCCCACATCCACCTGCCCGACGTGAACGCCGCGCTCGAATTCGACCGCGCCGTGGCCGCGGGCTTTCGGCTCGACATCCCCTCGGGCACATCCGAGCGGTTCGAGCCCGGCGTCTCGAAGCGCGTCGCCGCGGTGGCGCTGCGCGGGCGCCGACGCGTGCCCGGCATCCAGATCCGGCCGACGGAGGCCCGATGATGGTGCGCATCGACCGGGAGCGGTACGCCCGCATCTACGGGCCGACCACCGGGGATCAGCTCCGGCTCGGTGACACCGATCTGTGGATCGAGCTCGAAGACGACCTCACCGTCGGCGGCGAGGAAGCGGTGTTCGGCGGAGGCAAGTCGATCCGCGAATCGATGGCGCAGAGCACGGTCTCGCGCGCCGACGGTGCGCTCGACACGGTGATCACCAACGCCGTGATCCTGGACTGGTGGGGCGTCGTCCGCGCAGATGTCGGCATCCGTGACGGCCGCATCGCCGGCATCGGGCGCGCGGGCAACCCCGACATCGCCGACGGGGTCGACCCGCGACTCGTGATCGGCCCGTCCACCGACGTGATCTCGGGAGAGGGGAAGATCCTCACCGCCGGAGCCATCGACTCCCACGTGCACCTGCTCTCCCCCTCGCAGATCCACGAGGCGCTGGCGACCGGCATCACGACGATCGTCGGCGGCGGCACCGGCCCCTCGGAGGGTTCGAAGGCGACCACCGTGACCCCCGGCGCCTGGCATCTCGAGAGGATGCACCGCTCGCTCGACCGGCTTCCCGTGAACGTGCTGCTGCTCGGCAAGGGCAACACCGTGTCGGCGGCGGCGTTCGAAGAGCAGGCGCTCGCCGGCGCGGCCGGGTACAAGGTGCACGAGGACTGGGGTTCCACCCCCGCGGCGATCGACGCGAGCCTTCGCGCCGCGGAGGAGTGGGGGCTGCAGGTCGCGCTGCACAGCGACTCGCTCAACGAGGCCGGGTTCGTCGAGTCGAGCATCGCGGCGATGGCGGGGCGCAGCATCCACGCCTTCCATGTCGAGGGAGCCGGTGGCGGCCACGCGCCCGACATCCTGTCCATCGCGAGCCTCCCCTACGTCATCCCCGGGTCGACGAACCCGACGCTGCCGCACACGGTGAACACGGTCGCCGAGCACCTCGACATGCTCATGGTCTGCCACCACCTCAACCCGGGCGTGCCCGAGGATCTCGCGTTCGCCGAGTCCCGTATCCGTGCCACCACGATCGCGGCGGAAGACATCCTCCACGACATGGGGGCGATCTCGATCACGTCGTCCGACGCGCAGGCGATGGGCCGCATCGGCGAGGTGATCACGCGCACCTGGCAGGTCGCCCACGTCATGAAGGCGCGGCGCGGGTCGCTGGGCGGCACGCTGCCGGCCGACAACGAGCGCGCCCGGCGGTATGTGGCCAAGTACACCGTCAACCCCGCGATCGCGCACGGGATCGACGGCGAGGTGGGCTCGGTCGAGGCCGGCAAGCTCGCCGACCTGGTGCTGTGGGACCCGCGATTCTTCGGGTTCCGTCCGAGCGTCGTGATCAAGGGCGGCGGACTGGTGTGGGGCGCGCTCGGCGACCCGAACGCGTCGATCCCGACACCGCAGCCGGTGCTGATGCGCCCCTCGTTCGCCGACGCGATCGGCGGTTCGCTCTCGGTCTCGTTCGTCGCACCCGCGGCGCTGGACGCCGGCCTCGAGGAGCGGCTCGCGCTCACCCGCCGGCTGCTGCCGCTGCGGTCGACGCGCGAGGTCGGCAAGGCCGACATGCGCAACAACGACGCCCTCCCCCGCATCGACATCCGGCCCGACACCTTCGACATCTCGATCGACGGCGAGCGCGTCGAGCCCGCACCCGCCGCACGGCTGCCCCTCGCCCAGCTCTACCAGTTGTTCTGATGCCGCCTCTCGCCTCCTCCACCGCCGCCTTGCTGCTGGCCGACGCGCGCCTGCCCTCGGGCGGTCACGCGCATTCGGCGGGCGTCGAGCCGGCGGTGATGGCGGGAGTGGATGCTGCGCAACTCGGTGCGCTCCTGCACGGAAGGGCCGCGACCACCACGCTCGTCGAGGCGGGCACGGCGGTGGCCGCCCGGCACGCGCGCCTCTCGGGCGGCGACCTCGACGCGGTCGAGGCGGCCTGGGCGGCCCGGACCCCCAGCAAGGCCCAGCGCGATGCCGCACGGCTCCTCGCCCGCGGCTATCTGCGGGCGGGCGCGACGCTGCTTCCGGACGACGAGGTCCTCGCCGGCTGGCGGCAGCGTGCGACGCCGCCCCCGCGCCCGGTGGTGATCGGCGTCATCGCCGCCGGCCTCGACGTTCCGCCGCTGGAGCTCGCGCGCCTCGTGGTCTACGAGGACATGCAGGCGGCCGCCGCCGCCGTGCTCAAGCTCGAGCCGGGCGATCCGCTCGAACTCGTCTCGCTCGTCGTCGACCTGTGCAGCGGCGTCGAAGACCGCCTCGGCGCGATCGCCGCCCTCACCGACCCCGCCGGCATCCCCGCGTTCACCGCACCACAATCCGAAGCGTGGGCCGAGGCTCACGCGCGATCCACCAGGAGGCTCTTCCGTGCCTGAATCCGCAGCATCCCGCGCTCTTCGTCTCGGCGTCGCTGGCCCCGTCGGGACCGGCAAGTCGTCGCTCATCGCGACGATCTGCCGCGCCCTCGCCGACGAGATCCGCATCGGCGTGATCACCAACGACATCTACACCGATGAGGACGCCCGCTTCCTCCGGTCGGCGGGCGTGCTCGAGCCCGAGCGCATCATCGCCGTCGAGACCGGCGCCTGCCCGCACACCGCCATCCGCGACGACGTCACGGCCAACCTGCTCGCCGCCGAAGACCTCGAGCGCGCGTTCGCCCCCCTCGACATGGTCGTGATCGAGTCGGGCGGCGACAACCTGACCGCCACGTTCTCGCCCGCGCTCGTCGACGCGCAGATCTTCGTGCTCGACGTCGCCGGCGGCGGCGACGTCGCCCGCAAGGGCGGGCCGGGCATCGGCCGCGCCGACCTCCTGGTGGTCAACAAGACCGACCTCGCCCCCTACGTCGGCGTCGACGTGCCGCAGATGGTCGCCGATGCCACCGCCGCGCGCGACGACCGGCCCGTGCTCGCCCTCTCGCGCACCGATGCCCCGTCGGTGGCCGGGCTGCGCGCGTGGGTTCTCAGCGTGCTGGCCGCGCACCGCGCCGGGTCGCACATCCCGCAGGATCCCGGCCCGATGGCACCGCACTTCCACGCCGACGAGGAAGGCAACGGCTTCCTCCACACGCACGGCGACGGCGAGGCACCGCACGCGCATGTCGCTGACGAGGCCGTCCACAGCCACGCCGGGCACTCGCACCCGTGACCCGATGACTCCCACCATCGTCGACGTGTCACCTCGCGGCGAGGGGGTGTCCTGCGTGCTGACGGGCGACCTCGTCGTGCCACGCCTGGTGCGGAGGCAGGGAAGATCCGTCGAGGTAGCGCTGGTCGCCGGGCATGCGATGCTCCTCCCTGCCGACGACGTGCGCATCCTCATCACCGTGGGCGCGGGCTGCACGCTCAGCCTCGTCGACATCGGCGGTCTGGTCGTCTACGGACGACCGGGCGAGGTCGGCGAGCCCTCCCACTGGCACGCCCGGGTCTCGCTCGAAGCGGGCGCGCGCCTCAGCTGGGACGGGCTTCCGACGGTGATCACGGATGCCGGTTCCCTCGTGCGATCGCTGACCGTGACGCTCGCGGGCGATGCGTCGGCGATCCTGCGCGAGACCCTCGTTCTCGGCCGCACCGGCGAGCGCGGGGGCCGGCTCATCGCGGACCTGGATGTCCGCGACCAGAGAGGCCCGCTCCTCCGCGAGACCCTGGATGCCCGAGGCGACTCGCCGGTCCCCGGCATCCTCGGCGGGAATCGGGTGATGGACAGCATCGTCGCGGTCGGCGAACAGGCCGATGCGCCGGAGGTGACCGGCGCCACTCGCCTCGAGTTCGAACGCGGCGGAGGCGTGGTGCGCTACCTCGGCGACGCCGCCCACGACAGCCCGCTGGGCGGCGTCCTCACCGGCGGGGCCCTGATCGACCGGGAGCCCGCGCATGTCGCCTGAACCGACGACCCGGGCGGCGCTCCCGACCGCAGCGCCTGCCGTCATCGAATCGACGGGGCATCCATGAATCACATGACACCGGCAGCGCGACGCGTGCTCATCGTCGCCGGCGCGCTGCTGGTCGCCGGCTGGGGGCTGTTCGCGCTCGTGGTGGCGCCCGGCGACTATCAGGCCGGCACGTCGACCTTCGGCATCGGGCTGGCCGTCACCGCTTTCGTGCTCGGCATGCGTCATGCGTTCGACGCCGACCACATCGCCGCCATCGACAACACCAGCCGAAAGCTGGTCGACGACCGAAAGGACCCGTCGAGCGTCGGCCTGTGGTTCGCACTGGGGCATTCCACCGTGGTGCTGGTCACGGTCGGTCTCGTGACCGCCGGCGTCGGAGCGCTGAGCGCCCAGATCGGCGACGAGGATTCGCCACTCGCGGTCTTCACGGGAGTCTGGGGCCCGACGGTGTCGAGCGTCTTCCTCCTGGCCATGGCGACAGCGAACCTCGTCATCCTCGTTCGCCTTCTCGGTCGCGCGCGCGGGGGCACTGCTGCAGACGGTCGCGGGTGGCTGTCCGGCGGCCCCGTCTCGCTGATCATCGCGCGCACCGCGGCCACGCTGGATGCCCCGTGGAAGATGTTCGTCGTCGGCCTGCTGTTCGGCCTGGGATTCGACACCGCATCCACGATCACCCTGCTCCTGATCGCCGGCGGAGCGGGCGTCGTCATGCCCTGGTACGCCGCGATGGTGCTGCCGCTGCTCTTCACTGCGGGCATGGTGACGTGCGACGGACTCAACAGCATCGTCACGGCGCGGCTCTATCGATGGTCGGCGGAGCGGCCCGACCGGCGCCGCCGTTACAACGCCGCGCTCATCCTGGTGTCGGTGGCCGTGGCCTTCCTCGTCGGAACGGTGGGACTGTGCGGCGTGCTCGTCGACTCCGCCGGCGTCCGGTGGGCGCCGGTCGAGGCCATCGCGGCAACCGACCTCGACTCGTTCGGGGTGATCATCGTCGCCGCGCTCCTGCTCGCCGGACTCACGAGCTGGATCATCTCCCGCTCACAGCGCGGGGCCGCGGCCTGACCGTTCCTCATCGAGCGACTCGAGCGACGATATCGGCCAGGGCCGGGACGGCTTCGGCCGTGGTCATGACCACGCCGTGCGCGCCGTCACAGCAGTGCGGCCGCAGCACGGAGGCCCGCGGCATCCGCCGCCGCCCATCGGGCCACGATGCGCTGGGCGCGATCCGCCTCAGGGCCCGTCAGCCGGGCGAGCAGCGGCCGCACCACATCCTGGGCGAGCGGCTCGATGAGGCCCGGCACGCGGGCGTCGCGGAGGAACCCCTCGATGCGGGTGAGGTCGTTGCCGGTGAGCGTGTCGACCTGCCCCTGCAGCAGCACGATCGCGGCGAAGCGACGCTCGAAGACGGGCACCGCCCAGAGCTCCGACGCGAGTGCGGTGATGTCGTCGTGCTCGAGTCCGCGATGACGCCGCAGCGCGTCGCGGACGGTACCGCGGACCGCGCCGACCGAGGCGCCGTAGACCTGCAGACCCCCGACAGACGCATCACCGTCCGTCCAGGTGCGCCACTCCGATGCGTCGGCGCGCAGTGTGCGGTCGATGAAGGCGGCGACGGGTGATTCCACCTCACCATCCTCGCCCCCCGATCGACACGCACTGCCCGGCCAGAAGTGGCAGACGCTGCCGACTGTCGCCACCCCGCGCGACCACAACCGCCACCATCACGGATGCCGCGAGCCGAAGCATCCGCTCCCTGAGCCCCACCCCGCGCAGAAGTGACATCAGATGCCGCCCCACACCCCCCGACCCGACAACACCTGCCACCTCACGAAACCCACGCACCGAAGTGGCAGACGCTGCCGACTCACCCCACCCCACGCGACCACAACCGCCACCATCACGGATGCCGCGAGCCCAAGCATCCGCCCCGTGAGCCCCACCCCGCACCGAAGTGGCAACAGGCGCCGCAACACGCCCACCGACCCGACAACACCTGCCACCTCACGAAACCCACGCACCGAAGTGGCAGACGCTGCCGACTCACCCCACCCCACGCGACCACAACCGCCACCATCACGGATGCCGCGAGCCCAAGCATCCGCCCCGTGAGCCCCACCCCGCACCGAAGTGGCAACAGGCGCCGCAACACACACACCGACCCGACAACACCTGCCACCTCACGAACCCCACCCCGCACCGAAGTGGCAGACGCTGCCGACTCACCCCACCCCACGCGACCACAACCGCCACCATCACGGATGCCGCGAGCCCAAGCATCCGCCCCGTGAGACCCACCCCGCACCGAAGTGGCAACAGGCGCCGCCCCCACACCCCCGACCCGACAACACCTGCCACCTCACGAAACCCACCCCGCACAGAAGTGGCAGACGCTGCCGACTCACCCCACCCCACGCGACCACAACCGCCACCATCACGGATGCCGCGAGCCGAAGCATCCGCTCCCTCAGCCCCACCCCACACAGAAGTGGCAACAAGCGCCGCCCCCGCACCCCCGACCCGACAACACCTGCCACCTCACGAAACCCACCCCGCACCGAAGTGGCAGACGCTGCCGACTCACCCCACCGCACGCGACCACAACCGCCCCCATCACGGATGCCGCGAGCCCAAGCACCCGCGATCCCTACGGCCTCGCCCTGCCGCGCGGCGCTGATCGCCGACGCCCCGCGGTTGACCCCGCGATCACGTTAGAGTTCGACGCGTGGACGGTGCTGCCGCTGAGTGGTTCCTCGATCGCGCCGAGCGCGGGAATCCGGCGAGCGTCATCGATGCGAGCGGCTCCGCCTGGTCGGAGGGAAATCTCGTGCGGCCGCTCGTGCACGGCGCGACCTACTTCGCGCGGCTGCACGAGGAGCTCACGGCCCTGCGCCCCGGCGACCGGGTGTTCTTCACGGATTGGCGGGGCGACGCCGACGAGCTGCTGCTGCCGCACGGTCCGTCGATCGGCGATCTGCTGTGCGCCCTGGCACGCGAGGGGGTGGAGGTGCGCGGCCTGATGTGGCGGTCGCATAGCGAGAAGGTGTCCGCGCCGATCAGCGGTCTCTCGAACGTGCACCTCGGCCGTCGCATCAACGAGGCCGGTGGCGAGGTCCTCCTGGACCAGCGCGTGCGCCTCTTCGGATCCCACCACCAGAAGTTCTTCGTCATCCGTCACCGCGACGACCCTGCGCGAGATGTCGCGTTCGTCGGCGGCATCGATCTGTGCCACAGCCGCCGTGACGATGCCGATCACCGTGGCGACCCGCAGGCGCTGACCATGGACTCCCGCTACGGCGAGCGCCCGCCCTGGCATGACGCAGCACTGGAACTGCGGGGCCCCGTCGTCGCCGAGCTGCGGGCGGTCTTCGCCGAGCGCTGGGACGACCCCACCGCACTCGACCACCGGACTCCGTATCGGATGCTGCTTCAGCGACTCGCCGATATGCCCCGCCATCCCCGTCCCCTTCCGGAGATCACGGCGCCGCCACCCCCGGCGGGTCCTCACGCCGTGCAGCTCTTGCGCACGTACGGGAGGAAGCGCCCCCCGTACCCTTTCGCCCCGCTCGGGGAGCGCAGCGTCGCGCGAGCGTATGCCAAGGCCTTCGCGCGGGCTCGCTCCTTCATCTACATCGAGGATCAGTACTTCTGGTCGAAGGAGGTCGCCGCCGGCATCGCCGAGGCCCTGACCCGCAACCCTCGGCTGCACGTCATCGTGGTGCTCCCCCGGTACCCCGATTCGGACGGACGGCTGTCGGGACCGGCGAGTCGCTTGGGCCAGCTGCGCGCCATCTCGATGCTGCGTCGCGCAGCGCCGGGCCGCGTCGGCGTGTTCGACCTCGAGAACGAGGCGGGCACGCCCATCTACGTGCACGCCAAGGTCTGCATCGTCGACGACACCTGGATGACCTGCGGCTCGGACAACTTCAACCGTCGCTCGTGGACGATGGACAGCGAGCTCACCTGCGCTGTGGTCGACGACTCCACCCCGGACGACAGGTCGATCAGCCCGCTGGCCCTCGAGCTGCGCCTGCAGCTCTGGGCGGAGCACCTCGGCGTCGACGGAGCGGATCTGCGCGGCCTGGACGCCGGGGACGGACTCGCGCTCTGGAGATCCCGCGCCGACGCTCTCGACCGATGGCACCGCACCGGAGGTTCGTCCCCGCGCCCGGAGGGACAGGTACGACACCACCGCACCGAACCGGTCTCGCGCGCGCAACGTCTCTGGGCCAGTCCCGTCAACCGCCTTCTGTTCGACCCGGATGCGCGACCCCGCCCCCTGCGAGGCACTGCCGACTTCTGAGACCGCTCTCGCGGAGCGGCTCAGTCGCGCGACGTGGCGTTCACGCTGCCCGAGCGTTCCTGTCCGCTCAGTCGTGCGATGGCGGCCATCATCCGCTCGGTGATCTCACGACGCGCCTTGCCGTCGGGCACGCCCTCGAGGTCGGCGAGGTCGAGCGGCTCTCCGAAGCGCACCTGGAGGCGCGGCCGTCCGGGCAGCAGGTGGCTGAGCGGCTTGACGGTGCCGGTTCCGATCAACCCGATGGGCACGATGGTGGCGCCGGTCTCGCGGGCCATCCACGCCGCGCCGCCGTGACCCTCGTGCAGCTTCCCGTCGCGGGAGCGGCTTCCCTCGGGGAACACCGCGAAGACGCTGCCGGCCCGCAGGATGCTGCTGCCCGCGTCGAGCGCGGCGCGGGCATCGCGACCTGTCGCGCGGTACACCGGCACGCCGCCGATCGAGGTGAAGAACCAGTGCTTGAGGCGGCCGAGGATGCCGGAGCCCGTGAAGTACGACGATTTGATGAGGAACTGCACCGGGCGGGCCGCGGATGTCGGGATGATGACCGTGTCGAGCGATGCCAGGTGGTTGCTCGCCAGCAGCACCGGACCGCGCGCGGGAACGTTCGCTCGTCCGACGATGCGGGGGCGGTAGAGGAGCCAGAACAACGGCCGTAAGACCACCCGTCCGAGGAAGTAGATCGCGCCCGGTCGCGGCGCGGGCGTGGGGTTCGACGGAGCGGGCGCTGTCACCTCGCCACCCTATCCGCCCTCGTGCCGCGGGGTATCGAAGTCCCGACGAGTGTGGGAGGCTCGTCAGCACTCGCGATCGACGATGAGCGGGCGGGGGCCCGAGGTCTTGCTGGGGAGCGACTGATGACCGACTCGAAGTCCGAACGGGGGCGTTTCGCGCGGTCGGCCTCTCGCAGGAGCAGACGCAGCGCAGGACGACGGATGCTGGGAGCCGTCGCGGTCGCGTCGGCGCTGATGTTCGTCTCTTCGGCGTGCACGGCGCCGGCGCCCGCCGCGGACAGTGGGGCGACAGCATCCGCTCCTCCGCGTGAGACACCCGCGATGTCAGAGGAGGCGCAGGACATCGCGGGGATCGTCGAGGACGCCATGGCGTCGATGTCGCTTCGAGCCGTCATCGTGCAGGTGCAGCGCGGCGACGAGATCGTGACGACCCAGGCGTTCGGCGATTCGATGCCCGGTGTGCCGGCGACGACCGAGATGTACTTCCGCAACGGCGCGGTCGCCTTCCAGTACGTCGCCAACCTGCTGCTGCAATACGTCGACGACGGCACCGTGACCCTGGACGACACGATCGACGAGTGGACGCCCGAGCTGCCGGAGTCCGACACGGTCACCCTGCGCATGCTCACGAACCAGACGACCGGGTACCCCGACTACGAGACCGATCCGGGATGGACGGCCGCGTACAACGCCGACCCCTTCCACGAGTTCACCTACCAGGAGCGCATCGACTACGCCTTCTCGCGTCCCCTGCAGTTCGCCCCGGGTGAGAACTGGAGCTACGCGCACACGAACTTCATGATCCTCGGCCACATCCTCGAGCAGATCGGCGACGCTCCGCTGGACGAGCTGCTGCAGGAGAAGGTGCTCGATCCGATGGATCTCACGGAAACGGCCGCGTTCGCGACGGGCACGGTTCCCGAACCCGCACTCCACTCGTTCAGCTCGGAACGCCGCGTCGCGCTGGGCATCCCCGCCGGGACGAGCTTCACCGAGGAGTCCACCTACTGGAACCCGGTCTGGGGCACACCCATGGGTGCCGCGCAGACGACGACCATCGACGACCTGACCAAGACGGCGATCGCGATCGGCACCGGCGCGCTGCTCTCCGAGGAGAGCTTCCACGAGATGACCGACTCGAAGCTGATCGGCTTCGGCGAGCCCCTGCCGGTGTGCGCCGGCTCGTGCTTCACCCAGGTCGACGGATACAACTACGGTCTGGGGGTGGTGCGTTCGGGTTCATGGATGCTGCAGAACCCGCAGTTGAGCGGATACAGCGCGACCGACGCGTACCTGCCGTCCGAGCGCATCGCGATCTCCGTGGCCACGACGTACGCCCCGGGAGCCTTCGACGAGAACGGCATCTACCCCAACGCCGCCGATGCGCTGTTCCGCCTCATCGGCGCCTACGTCGCACCCGACGACGCCCCGCCCGTCAAGAAGTGACCCGGCGACCGCGGGCCGAGCAGCCGCTACCGGCTGCCTCGGCGAGCGAGGAGAATCGGGGCATGAAGCGCGGCGTACGGCCATTCGTGGGTGCCGCCGTCGCCATCGCGTGCAGCGTGGTGGCGCTGGCCGGATGCACGCCTGCGCCCAGGCCGGGCCCCGCCGAAGCGACGTCGTCCCCACTGCCGTCCGGCGACCAACCCGTGACGCTGGATCCCGCTCACTTCACCGCCGACATCGACAACCCCTACTGGCCGATGAAGCCCGGCACCCGCTGGACGTATCGCGAGATCGATCCGGGCGGCGACGATCTGCGCGTCACTGTGGTGGCGACATCCGACACCCGGAAGATCGCCAACGGGATCACGGCGCGCGTCGTGCGCGACACGGTGTTCCGCGGTGACCAGATCGTCGAGGACACCTTCGACTGGTACGCGCAGGACGACGAGGGCGCGATCTGGTACCTCGGCGAGGACACGGCGGAGTTCGAGAACGGTGAGATCACCTCTCGCGAGGGGTCTTTCGAGGCAGGCGTCGACGGGGCTCTGCCCGGCATCCTGATTCCCGCCGACCCCGTTCCGGGCCTCCGCTACCGCCAGGAGTACTACGCGGGTCAGGCGGAAGACAACGGCGAAGTGCTCAGCACCCATGCGATGGCCGACGCTCCCACCGGGCACTACACAGACGTGCTGCTCACCTGGGACACCGACGCCCTCGAACCTGATGTCGCCGAGCTCAAGTTCTACGCACCCGACGTCGGCCCCGTGCTGGCCCTGGACGCCGCCGGCAGCCCGGGTGCCCGGGAGGAGCTCACCGGGATCGACCAGGTTCCCGACGGCACGGGCACGCAGCCCCTGGGCCGGCCCGGCTGAGACTCCGCTCCCCCGCCGCGCTCTCCCGCTGAGGGTCAGGCGACGGAAGGCTGCGGCTACGTCAGCACATCTCGGGTCGAGAACCGCCAGAGGGCGAGCGCCCCTGCGCCGACGATCCAGGCTCCCTGCAGAAGGGCGTTGCCGACGAAGGAATCCCACGAGATCGGCGAGCGCAGCAGGTCGCCGAAGTCGAGCCAGCGATCGGTGAAGAGGTAGGGATGGACCGCCGACAGCTGCGGGATCTGACCGACGATCTGCGCCGCGACGGCGAGGATCGCGGTGGCGGCCATGGCGCCGACCGGCACCGTCGTGAGCGTCGAGAGCAGCACGCCGATCGCCGCGAGCCCCAGCATCGACACCGACACGTAGGCGATGACGGCAAGACACCGGACCAGTCCGTCGGCGAGGCTCACCTGCGTTCCGCTCAGCAGGGTCAGCGGGCCCGCGCCGAAGAGGATCGCGCCGACGATCACGCCGACCGCGACCACGGTGAACGTCGCGATCACGCAGAACACCGCGGCGGCGACGTACTTGACGGCGAGGAGCGCAGCCCGCCCCGATGGTGCGACCAGCAGGTAGCGAAGGGTGCCGAGGCCCGCCTCCCCGGCGATCGTGTCACCGGCGACGACGCTGATCGTCAGGGGAAGGAAGAGCGGGATCGCGATCGTCAGTGCGGCGAGGCCGACGAAGACGCCGTTGTCGGTGATCTGATCGAGGAACGCCGGCCCTCGTCCCGCGCGGGTGCCCCCCGCAATCCGTACCGCGACGCCGAGGAGAACCGGAACGAGGCCCAGCGCACCGAGCATCATCCACGTTCGGAGGCGGAGGAACAGCACCGCCAGTTCATCTCCGAGAAGACCGGGGATGCCGCTTCCCCGGCTCCCGCCGCCCGGGGCAGCTGCCGGCGACGGTACGTCCATCGCTCGGGCGGCGGCATCACGCGACGACATCGAAGCCCTGTCCCGTCAGCTCGACGAATCGGTCCTCGAGACTCGTCCGCTCGACCGTGATGCCCCGCACGCGCACCCCGGCGCGGACGAGGGCCGCCACGATGTCTTCCGGCTGGGGTTCGTGCGACGCGAGCACGCCGACGAGCGTGGAGGCCGCGGCATCCGTGGTCCTGATCCCCGCGCTCTCGAGCACTTCTCTGGCCCGCGCGACATCGGGGGTCTGCAGCTGCAGGCGGCCCGCGCCGTCACCGCTGCGCAGCTCGTCGAGCGTGCCCGACGCGACGAGCCGCCCCGCGCTCATGATCCCGGCGTGCGTGCACACCTGCTCGACCTCGGCGAGCAGGTGGCTCGAGACGAACACGGTCGCCCCCTCGCCGGCCAGCGAGCGGATGAGGGCACGCACTTCGCGCATGCCCTGCGGGTCCAGCCCGTTCGTCGGCTCGTCGAGCACGAGCAGCTCGCGCGGAGTGAGCAGCGCATTGGCGATGCCGAGGCGCTGCTTCATGCCCAGCGAATACGCGTGCACCTTCTTGTCGGCCGCCGTGGTGAGCCCGACCCGCTCGAGCGCCTCGTCGATGCGTCGGCGGCGGGAGGCGGATGCCGCGTGCCGACCGGCAGCGTCGAACCGGCGAAGATTCTGCCTTCCGGTGAGAAAGGGGGCGAACGCCGGTCCTTCGACGAGTGCGCCCACCTTCGGGAGCACGGTCTGAAGCGCGTCGGGGACGGGCCGGCCCAGGACGCGGGCCTCGCCCGACGTCGGGCGGACGAGGCCGAGAAGCATCCGGATCGTCGTGGTCTTCCCCGACCCGTTCGGGCCGAGGAACCCGAAGACCGACCCGTGCGGCACCTCGAGCGCGACGCCGTCCACGGCTGTCTGCGCGCCGAATCGCTTGGTCAGGCCCGAGGTCTGGATCGCGAGGCCGGTCACCGCGCGCTCAGCCGCCGGCCGCGACGTCTGCGAGGTGATCGGCGCTGACCGCACCCGCGAACACACGCCCGTCGTCGGCGAAGTACACCGTCACGAGGGCCGTCTCGAGCACGCGTCCACCCGCGACCGGCCGCGTGAGGCTCTCGATCGTCGCGGGATCCCCGCCCCCCGGATCCGCGGTGCTCGCGGCCGCCTGCGGCAGCTCGACGACGGCCGTCCAGCCTTCGCCGTGCACGACCGGCCGAGTGGCGGCATCCGTTCCGCTCTCGTGGGAATCAGGCGTTGCCGCGCGATCACGGCCCGAAAGGGTCTGCTCCTCGACGGTGTACCCCGACGCGGGGGCGTACGTGAGCGTCGCGGGGTCGGGCGCCGTGAACGAGATGTCGGTGAACGCGATGTCGAATGCGGGCTGGTCGGCACTTCGGGCGGTGACGGATGCCGCGAGCGCAGCGCCCGTCTCCCCGTCGATCGCGAAGCGCACTTCGCCCACGAGGCTGGCGTCGTCGTTCGGCACCAGCACGAGCTCGTACACGTCCCGCCCTGCCACGCGGCCATCGGTCCCGACGGAGACCTCGGTCGTGTCGTCGAGTTTCGCCAGGGCGTCATCGAGCACCTGCTGCGGGGTCTGCGCCATCGCGTCGGGCCGCGGCTCAGGCGTACTCGCCTCACCGCCCAGGGTGTAGTGCGTCGCGGTCTTGGTCTCGGAGTCGACGAACCAGCCCTCGCCGGCGCCCCCGTCGACGTACACGTCGCGCTCGGCGAGGCGATCGAGCACCTGCAGTCGCGACCTGTCCCCATCGAGGTAGACATCGGCTGTGTGCGAGCCGGTCAGGAGGTCGATGGCGTCGGTGGCGCCGGCGCTCGAGTCCGCGCCACCGGACGAGCCCGTGAGGCTCGAGAGGTCAGGGAGGCCGAGGTCCGACGTCTGTTCGATCGTCCCCGTCATGGCGGTGACATCGCTCGCGGCGGCGAACTCCAGGAGCTCGGCGGGGGTCTTGTCGGGCAGATTGACGCCCGCATCAGCGGCTGTCGGTATGACGACGGCCGCAGTGACGCCCGCGACCACGACGAATGCGCCGGCGATGGAAAGCCAACGAGCGGGTGATCGGCGCGGATGCCGCCTATCCATGCGCAAATGCTACGCCTGGGCGCCCGCCCGGGGGCTGGGAGATGGGTAGGAGAACGAGGTCTTACGGGCTCTGTGCTACTTCTTGCCGAGCTCGGCGGCGATGTCGGGAACGTAGTTGAACTGCTCGATCGGCGGTCGCTCGTAGTCGTCCGCCTTCGGGCGGTCGGGGATGTCGATCTTCGGCCGGTCCAGGTGGTGGTACGGGATGCTTTCGAGCAGATGGTTGATCGCGTTCAAGCGCGCGCTGCGCTTGTCGTCGCTCTCGACGACCCACCACGGCGAACCGGGTGTGTCGGTGGCGGCGAACATGGCGTCCTTCGCCCGCGAGTAGTCCTCCCACCGGCGAATCGACTCCAGGTCGGTCGGCGACAGCTTCCACAGCTTCATGGGATCCTCGCGCCGCGCGACGAAGCGCGCTTGCTGCTCGTCATCCGAGACCGAGAACCAGTACTTGATCAGGATGATGCCGTCTTCGATGAGGTGCTGCTCCACGACCGGCGCCTGTCGCAGGAACCTCTGGTACTCCTCATCGGTGCAATACGCCATGACCCGCTCCACCCCGGCGCGGTTGTACCAGGACCGGTCCATCAGCACGATCTCGCCCTTGCTGGGGAGGCGCTCGATGTACCGCTGGAAGTACCACTGGCCCCGCTCGCGCTTGGACGGCTTGTTGAGTGCGACGACCCGCGTATGCCGGGGATTGAGGTACTCGGTGATCCGCTTGATCACTCCGCCCTTGCCGGCGGCGTCACGGCCCTCGAAGATCACCAGGACACGTGCGCCTGATTTCGCCACCCATCGCTGCATCTCGACCAGCTCGACCTGAAGGCGCTTCAGTTCGGCCTTGTACAACCGCTTCGGCACCCGCCGCGGCGGGTTCTTCGGACTGCTCTTCTTCGCCATGGCTCTCCCCGTGCCCAACCTGTCTACG
Organism: Microbacterium sp. E-13; assembly: GCF_049912955.1. GTDB lineage: Bacteria > Actinomycetota > Actinomycetes > Actinomycetales > Microbacteriaceae > Microbacterium. Next base: position 928,388 of record NZ_CP183973.1, on the reverse strand, counting down.
ACGGCGCGTCCCGTCGTGGTGAGACATGCAGAAGCGTCTCCCCACCGGGAGACGCTTCTGCATTCGACGCGCTTACTTGAACGCGTCCTTGACGTTTTCGCCGGCCTGCTTCAGGTTCGCCTCGGTGCGATCGGCGTGACCCTCGGCTTCGAGGCGCTCGTTGTCGGTGGCGTCACCCACAGCTTCCTTCGCCTTGCCGGTTGCCTCTTGAGCAGCGTTCTTGATCTTGTCGTCGAGTCCCATGATGGTTCCTTCCGTCAGATCCGGGGTTCACCCGGACGCCTCCACGTTAGGTATCGTCCGCGGCCCGAGCCAGGGCTTGCGTTCCGCGCCGATTTGAGGCAGGGCGGCGGGGTCGACCCGCGTCAAGGACAGTGGGCGGATGCTGCCGGCCACCGGACACCGCAGGGAGAGGTCGCTGCGCGACGACGCGGGCTAACCTGCTGCTGTGGTCGACCGCGCGAGCAAGCCCGTACTCCTCGTCGACACCGTCGCGGAGTGGGAGGCCTGGCTGGAGTCGGACCCAGACCCGAGCGGCATCCGGCTGCGACTGCGGAAGGCGGCCGCCACCCGGCCTGGCATCACGTACGCCGAGGCGCTCGATGTCGCGTTGTGCTTCGGGTGGATCGACGGGCAGAAGCAGTCCCTCGACGCCGACTACTTTCTGCAGACCTTCACGCCCCGGCGACCGAGGAGCATGTGGTCGAAGGTCAACATCGGCCACGTCACCCGGCTGATCGAGGAGGGCCGCATGCGTCCCCAGGGTCAGCTCGAGATCGACCGCGCAAAAGCCGACGGGCGATGGGACAACGCGTATCGGCAGAGCGACGGCGACCTCCCCGCAGAACTCCAAGAGGCGCTGAACGCCGACCCGAACCTCGCGGAGACCTTCGCCGCCCAGTCGGCGCAGAACCGGTTCGCGATGGCCTTCCGGGTCGCGAACCTCAAGCGGCCCGCCTCGCGCGCGGCACGCGTCGCTCAGTACGTCGAGATGCTGAAGCGGGGCGAGACCATCTACTGACGAGAAGCTGCCCGAATCGTCGTGCGGCGCGAGCGGGAGCAGGTCGTACGCGCGGATCAGCGGCGGTACTGCACCACATAACCACGGCAAATGTCGAAATCCGACAAATGCTGTCAAGCTCTATTGAAACGTTCTACCCGGCCAGCGAACGCTGGCGACGATGACGTCACGAAAGGGTCACCATGTCAACGCAGACAGCGACCGGAGCCGTGCGGCTCCCCCTTCTTGCAGCGCCGCTGCTCGGAGCCCTGCTCCTCGCGGGATGCACCTCCGGAGGCGGTCAGCCCGGCGATGCATCCGGCGGCGAAGAGCCGACCGGCTTCTCCATCATGGTCGCCCAGTCGAACGACGCCGACGACTACTGGGCGCAGTTCGCAGAGCAGTACACCGAAGAGACGGGCGTCCCGGTCGAGGTGATCCCCTACCCGGGAGATGCCTACAACACGCAGGTCACGACGCAGCTGCAGGCAGGCAACGCGGCCGACATGATGATCCTCTCCCCGGGTACCGGGCAGGCGATCTCCGTCGTCAGCCTCGCGGAAGCCGGATTCCTCGAGCCGCTCGACGACACGTCGGCGGCCGTCATCCCGGAAGGCACCGAGTCGCTCTACGAGGTCGACGGCGACATCTACGCACAGCCGGCAGCGCTCAACCCGACGGGCTTCATCTACAACGACGCCGCCGCGAAGGAGGCGGGCATCGCCGAGTACCCGGCATCCTACGAAGACATGCTGGACGCCTGCGGCTCCGCCCGCGATGGCGGCAAGTCCTTCAACGTGCTGGCCGGATCAGCCGCGCCCAACAACGGCCTGCTCGCCATGGTCATCTCCGCGACGCAGGTGTACGGTCCCGATCCGGACTGGAACGCGCAGCGCGCGGCCGGCGATGTCACCTTCGCCGACAGCGCGTGGCGCGACGTGCTCGAGACGATCGTCGAGATGAAGGACTCCGGATGCTTCCAGGACGGCGTAGAGGGAGGAACCTTCGACTCCATCACGCAGGGCATCGGCGGCCAGACCTCGCTCTCGGCGACTGTCCCCGGTTCGGCCGCCAAGTCGATCGGCGACGCGACCGGACTGGACCTGACCGTCCAGGCGTTCCCGGCCACGGCAGGCGAGCAGCCCGTCATCGTCGCCTCCGCGGGATACGCGTGGGCGATCAATGCGGCGTCCGACGACGCAGCGAAGGCCTCGGCCCAGGAGTTCCTGGATTGGGCCTCCGACCCGGAGCAGGCCCAGACGTTCGCCGATCTCTCCGGTCTCGTCGCGATCACCGGCGTGGACGCCGCCAAGCTCCCGGTGCCGTATCAGCCGATCGGCGATCTGCTCGAGCAGGGGGACTTCGTGGACGCGCCGCTGGCCACATTCCCGAACCCGGGCGTCTATGACGCGCTCACCGTGGGCGTCCAGGGTCTGCTGACGAACCAGAAGACCGTCGACCAGATCCTCGACGAGATGGATGCCGCCTGGGACGCATGACCTGCTGCTCGGAGGATGCCGCCTGGGGAGACCCCGGGCGGCATCCGCCCGCCGCACACGCAACCGCTCAGAGATTGGAGGTGTCGTGACGACACTCAAGAACCTGCGGGTCGAGCAGATGGATCGTCCGCTCGGACTGTGGACCCGGCATCCGCGCTTCTCGTGGCAGATCGAGGCGGCGCTCGCGAAGGGCGTGACGCAGACCGCGTACGAACTGGAGGTTCAGAAGCTCCATGCGCCCGAGGCGGTGTGGCGCACAGGTCGCATCGAATCACCCGATTCGGTGCTCGTGACCTTCGACGGCTTCGAAGCCGAATCGGCCACGCCGTACCGCTGGCGGGTGCGGTCCTGGGTCAACACGTCGGCGAACCCCACGGCATGGTCGGAATCGACCTTCGAGACCACGCTCCTCAGTGCTGACGAGTGGCGAGCTCGCTGGATCGAGCCGCGGCAGCTCGCTGTCCGCAAGGACGGCGCCGCCGACTTCCAGGAGCTCTTCAGCCTCCGCATCGACAGCCCGCCTGAGGCACGACTGCTGCCGACGCCCTACGTGCGTCAGCGTTTCCGCCTGGGGGAATCGCCGCGGCGGGCGCGCCTCTACGCGACCGCGCACGGAATCTACGAGGCGCGGATCAACGGGAACCCCGTGTCGGATGAGCTGTTCGCCCCGGGCGTGGAGAGCTACGACATCCACCTGTCATTCCAGACGTACGACGTCACCGACCACCTGGTCTCCGGAGACAACGTGCTCGGCCTCGTGCTGTCCGACGGTTGGTATGCCGGCCGAGTAGGGATCCTCGGTGCGAGCCGGGGATACGGAGACAGGCTGAAGGCGCTGTGGCAGCTCGAGGTCGAGTACCCCGACGGCACGCGGCACACGATCACGTCCGACGGCACAGCCGTCTCCTCCACCGACGGCCCCATCCGGTACGCCGATCTCGCTGTCGGCGAAAGCTACGACGCCCGCGTTCGCTGGGAGGGCTGGAGCACCGCCGAGTTCGATGACTCGACGTGGGTTCCCGTCGCAGAGGTCGATCTCGAGCAGTCGCTCGTCCCGTTCGTGGGCGAGCCGGTGCGACGCGTCCTGGAGGTGCCGGCGAAACAGATCTTGCGCACTCCCGCGGGGGATACCGTCATAGATTTCGGGCAGGTGATCGCCGGCAGAGTGCGCTTCCACGTCCGTGGGGAGCGGGGCCGAACCGTTCGTCTGGAGCACTCCGAGGTGCTCGACGAACACGGCAACTACTTCAACAACATCGTCGGACCGAACAAAGACCAGACCGACGTCTACGTTCTCGCGGGCGACCCTGAAGGCGAGACGTGGGAACCCGCCTTCACCTTCCACGGTTTCCGCTACGCCCGGATCAGTGGTTTTCCCGAGCCTCTGAGCACAGACGACTTCACCGCCGTCGTCACGTCCTCCGACCTGCCCGTCATCGGATGCCTCGAGACATCCGACGCGCGCCTCAACAGACTGCACTCCAACGTGCGCTGGAGTCAGCGCGCGAATTTCCTCTCCATCCCGACGGATTGCCCGCAGCGCGAGCGATACGGGTGGACGGGCGATCTGCAGATCTTCGCCGCGGCGGCCGCCACCAACATGGCGGTCGGCCCGTTCCTCTCGCGATGGCTGAGAATCGTCCGCGACGACCAGCTGGACGACGGTCAGATCATGAACATCTCCCCCAGCCCGCCACAGCTCGACTACCTGATGGAAGGACCCGCGCCGAGCTACGACGACGCGATCATGCTGCTGGGCTCGTCTGCCGGCTGGGGCGACGTCATCGCGATCGCACCGCTGGTGCTGTTCCGGCACTTCGAGGACCGCCGCGTGCTCACCGAGAACTATGACGCCATGGCGGCGTGGGCGCAGTACCAGATCGACAGCGCGACATCCGGCCTCCCACCCCGCTTGATCGCCACCTCCCTGACCCCGGAACAGACGGAGAGACAGCGATTCCTGTGGAACAACGAGCCCAATTTCGGCGACTGGCTCGCGCCGAGCACGCTGCGGGGGCCTGACGCCAGCCAGATGAACGCCCCCCGGCGCACCGGAGAGGTGATCGGCTCGCTCTATCACGGTCACCTCATGGATGTCATGGCTGAGATCGCCGGCATCCTCGGACACGTGGAAGACGCGCAACGCTACGCACAGAGGGCGCGGGGTGCGCGCGAGGCGTTCGCGGTGGAGTACATCGACGCGGACGGCCGCATCCCAGGCGGACTGCAGGGCCCGTACGTGGTCGCGCTCGCGTTCGGCTTCGTGCCGGAGGACCGCAAGGCCGCCGTCGTCGCCCATCTCGTCGAACTGATCCACGACGCCGACGACCACCTCGACACGGGCTTCCTCTCGGTTCAATTCCTGTTGGACGTGCTCTGGGACAACGGACATCGCGACCTCGCACGCACGCTGCTCTTCCGAGAGACGGCCCCCTCGTGGCTCTACCAGGTCGCGAACGGAGCGACGACCATGTGGGAGGGATGGGAGGCCATCGCGCCGGACGGCTCTGTCACCGACCTCTCTTTCAACCACTACGCCTTCGGGTGCGTCGACGATTGGCTGTACCGCCGGCTGGCGGGCATCCAGCTCGTGGGACCGGGCTACCGCGAGTCCCGGATCGAGCCGGACTTCGCCGGTCCACTCACCAGCGCCGCCGGTCGGATCGAAACCCCCTACGGCGAGCTCGCATCTCGCTGGGTGAAGACCGAAGCGGGAGAGGTGGAGTTGATCGTCCGGGTCCCACCCAACACGACGAGCACGGTCCAGCTTCCGGATGCCGCGCGCAACGTCCGCCTCGACGGTCGAGCCGTGCGCCCCGGGGATCTGCCGCTCATCCCCCTCGGCTCGGGCGAAGCCACGGTGACTTTCGCACTCGGTGGACCGGCTGACTGAGATCGGTTCCGGGAAAGCCGACCGACCAGTTATCGGTTGCCGGAGTCTCCACGGCCGGCCACGACGACGGCGATCGCCGCGATGGAGACGCACGCCGCCATGGTGACGGTCATGGCGACGGGGCTGCCGATCGTTCCGCTGGTCGCTACGGGCGCCGCCAGCGCAGCGAGCCCGAACTGACTGGCGCCGAGGAGCGCGGATGCAGAACCCGCTCCGCGTCCCGCCTCATCCATCGCGAGAGAAGTGGCGTTGCCCATGACGAATCCGAGGCACGCCACCGACAGCCACAGCAGCACGAGCAGAAGCGGCGCCGTGAGCGTGCGGGCGAGCGCCGCGCCGAGGAGCACCAGCACGGCCGCGGCTTCGGCTGTGATGCCTGCTGCAAGGAGCCGGCGGGGCGGGATTCTCCGCACGAGACGGGCGCTGGTGAACGAGGCGAGCGTCAGACCGACCGCGTTCGCGGCGAACGCGAGGGCGAAAGCGCCAGGGGCGAGCCCGAATCCCTCCTGCAACACGAAGGGCGATGCGGCGACGTAGGCGATGAGAGTCGCGTACGCGAAGACGAGGACGACGGTGTAGCCGATGAAGCGAGGGCGGCGCACGATCGCCCAGGCCTCGTTTCTGCCGGATGCCGCCTCTCGCGCTCGCCGACGGCCCGCTGGCAGCGTCTCGGGCAGCAGCACGATGGCGGCGAGAAGCATCAACGCCGCCAGGCCGGTGAGCGCTGCGAAGACGCCCCGCCAGCCGGACGACTCGGCGAGCGGGCCTCCGAGGAGCGGCGCGACCACAGGGGCGATGGCGCCGATCGCCATGAGCAGCGAGAAGGCGCGCGCTGCGGCTTCGCCGTGGACGGTGTCGGCGACGATGGCGCGCCCGAGCACGATGCCGGCGGCTCCGGCCAATCCCTGGACGAGGCGCGCCGCGATCAGGAGGTGGATGCCGGGAGCCAGGGCGCACGCGAGCGAGGCGACGACGCACACGCTGGTTCCGACGAGCAGGACCGGCCGTCGCCCAACCCGGTCGGAAAGGGGCCCGAGCACGACCTGACCGACGGCGAGGCCGACCATGAAGGCGGTGACGGTCAGCTGGAGCGTCGGGGCGTCGGTCCCCAACTCCGCCGCCATGGCGGGCAGGGCCGGGAGGTACATCGCGGTCGCGAGCGGTGAGATCGCGGCGAGCAACGCCAGGGTGAGCAGCTGAGGTGTCGCGAGACCAGCGGTCGAGGCATCCGTCCCCCGCGTCCCCCGATTGTCACGCATCGAGAGTCGCGGCGAGCCACCTCGAGGTGCGTTGGATGATCTCGGGGAAGTGCTTCGAGAGGATCTCATAGTGCTGCCCGGGGTACTCGATGAGCTCCTTGGGCTCGGGTATGCGCGAGTACATCTCGCGTGCCTCTTCGACCGCCGCCACGGTGTCCTGCGAGGCCAGCACCATGAACAGCGGTGCGGCGATCCGCTCGGCGTAGGCGGTCACCTCCATCTCGAAGAGCCGGTCCAGCGTCGAGATCGTGATCTCGTTGCGAAAGCTCGGAAGGCCGTGGATCGCGTTCTCCACGAACTCGAGTCCCTCCTGATCGCTGAACATGACGGGGCGACCGGGTTCCGGAGTGCCGTGCAGGCGGATCGTGGCCGCGGGCTCGCCGCGCAGCCGGTTCTGACGGTCGACGGGGATGAGCGCCTCGAGTTCGGCGAGGGTGCTTTCCGGCTGCAGTTGGCGCGCGCTCCAGCCACTCACGGGCGGAATGATGCTCACCACCGCGCGCACGCGACGGTCCATCGCCGCGGTGAACATGGAGTTCGCGCCGCCGATGCTGACGCCCCACAGCCCGAGCCGGTCGCCGTCGACGTCGTCCCGGAGGGTGAGGTGCGTGATGACGTGACGCAGGTCGCGGCATTGCTGCCAGGGATCGAACTCCTGACGGGGCTCGCCGTCGCTGTACCCCGTGGACCGGTGGTCGTACGTGAGGCAGGCGAGGCCTGCCGAGGTGAAGGCCGGCGCCATCGGCCAGTTCGACTCGGCCGGGCCGCCGAGCCCGCCCTGGAGAATGACGACGGGGGGCGGCGTCACCGAATCGGCCGGCAGGAAGAGCCGGCCGCGCAGCGTCACGCCGTCGGCCAGGAACTCGACATCTTCTTCGACATGCATGCTTTCGCCTCTCGGTGGGTGCGGGTCAACCGGCAAGGTCCGGCACGTGGTCGCTGTGCACGGCATCGGGGTCGGCCGACGCCCTCATGATCGGGAACACCTCGGCGCGCATCCGCTCCTCGTATCCGCCGATCGCCTCGAGAAGCGGCCGCCGCCCCTGGGCTGCGTCGTCGAGCGCACGCACGAGCGCCGCAGCGTCGCGCAGGGCGGAATTGGCTCCGGCGCCGAAGCTGGGCGGCATCGCATGGATGGCGTCCCCCAGGAGTGTCACGCGGCTCGGCCGCCAGGCGTCGGCGACCTCGAGATAGCGGATTGCGCTGGGTGCGATCGTCGACTCGTCGATCCGATCGACGAGTTCCACGAGCCCGGGGTGTGCACCCCGCATCGCGCGACGGATGGCGGCGTGAAGCTCCTCGGGCGAATCGTGCGCGAAGTCTGGCATGTCGGGAGTCGGATCTGCGCCGAGGTCCGACCCGTAGGTCACCATCACGTACGGCTCGACGTGGTCGATGCCGGCTCCCGGAGCGAGATCGGCGACGGCTTCGGAGATGGGCCGTCGAGGATCATAGACGCCGATCGCGAAGATCGTGCCGTCGCCTCGTGTGACGATGGCGAACCCGTCGAAGAGGGCATCCGGCATGACGTCGGCGAGGTCCTCGGTGAGCGGTGCGATGGACCACATCCCGCGCATGCCGGTGTCGATGACGTGCACGTCGGGAAGCAGCTGAGACCGGATGGGCGAATGGATGCCGTCGGCGCCGACCACCACGTCGCCCCCGGCGGACGAGCCGTCGTCGAAGAGCGGACGCGCGCCGTCGGGCCCGGCTTCGTAGCCGACCGCCGTGCGCCCGAAGTGCAGGACGTCGTCGAGGCCGGTCGCGAGAATCTGGCGCAGCGTCCGGCGGTTGACGGCCGTGTGCGGTCGTTCGCCATCGTTCGGCGGGCCGATGTGGGGCCTCGTCCAGATCTCCCTGGCCTGCGTGTCCAGCATCACCGACATCTCCCGCTTCGGAGTGCGCCGCGAGGTCTGCAGGTACAGCTCGTAGAGGTTCTCGGGCAGGCACTGGCGGAGGGCCTCGCCTCCGAGCACATTCATGTGCAGTCGGTAGCCGGCGTTGACGATGCCGGGCGCACTCTCGTAGACCGCGCAGCTGATGCCGGCCTTGCGGAGACCCTGCGCGAGGCACAGGCCGCCGATCCCACCGCCCGAGATCAGCACATGAAACGACGTCATCGCCGACTCCTTCGTCGTCGCGACCGAGACGTTCTCCCGGTTCTGCTCTTATCTTCCGAACCGATTTGGTATTGAGGAAGCTGAATCTGACAATGGTCGATATTGGGATTTCCAATAGCGAAGGATGTCGCAGTGGGCGTTGATCTGAACCTCCTCGTATCGCTCAACGCGCTCCTGGAAGAGCGCAGCGTGAGTCGCGCGGCGACCCGGCTGCACCTCAGCCAGCCGACCCTGAGCACAGCGCTCTCGCGTCTCCGGCGGCACTTCGGCGATGAGCTCCTCGTCCGCACCGGCAACACCTATCGACTCACGCCGCTCGCCGAAGAGCTGCTCGAGACGACCGGTCAGGCGCTCTCGTGGACCGATCGCATCTTCGACACCAGACCGCGGTTCGTGCCGGAGGCCTCGGAGCGCGAGTTCACGCTCGTGATGTCGGACGCGCAGCTGCCGATCTTCGGCCGGGCGCTCGCATCCATCGTCGCGAGCGAGGCTCCCCGGGTTCGCCTTCGCTTCGAGCACAGCACCGCGCGCATGATCTCTCCCGGTGTGGACTGGTTGCGCGACATCGATGCGCTGGTGCTCCCGCAGGGCATCCTCGCGGATGCTCCCAGCCTCGATCTCTACGGCGACCGTTGGGTCTGCGTGATCGCGGCTTCAGCCGACCGTCGGGGACCACTCTCGCTCGCCGAGATGAGCGAACGCCCGTGGGTGACGCCGTATCACCCGCGCATGCCGGTGCTCTCCGCGCTCCACCGCATGCGCCAGTCGGGCGTGGAGCCGCGTGCGGCGATCAGCACCGAGGACTTCCTGGCGGTACCCCACCTCGTCGCGGGCAGCGACAGAGTCGGCCTGATGCCCGAGCGCGTGGCACGCCTGGCTGCGGTCTTCGAGGGCGTCACGATCGTGGATGCCCCGTTCGAGCTGGGGATGCTCGTCGAGGCGCTGTGGTGGCACCCGGTCCACGAAAGGGACCCCGCACACCGGTGGCTCCGGCAGGTCGCGGTCCGCGCGGCGAACAGCCTCGCCGACACGGCAGCGCCGCTCCCGGCAGAGTGAACGCGGTGACCGTTCCCCTGCAAGCTCAGGGATACACGGTGCTCGCTCCGCCGAACGAACTCCTGCGAAGCTGGCGTTCGGCGAGCCGATCGCTGCGGGCGGGTACGAAGTCGTCCCTGCGGCGCTGGTCGTCTTCGGATTCGGTGGCGGCGGCGGTGAGGCGCGGGCCGGCCGCCGTCGACGGGCGCTGAGGCCGCGCTCGATATTCCGGCTGTCATTGCCGAGCGCGGCCCGCGACGACTGAGCGGTGGAGCGGATGATCGGCTCGCTTCAGATCCGATTCCAGCCCGGCCCCGAACAACCTTGGACCACACGACTCAGGGATGGGGACGCACGTGACCGGACGCCGCCCGCGCAGGTTCCTCGCACTCGCCGCCTTCGCGGGCGCAGCGAGCGCAGCGGTTTTTCTGGCGGTCGCTGAGCTGCTCGCGCTGCTGGTCGCCCGCGACGCGAGCCCGATCTTGGCGGTGGGATCGTTCGTGATCGACATCGTCCCGCAACCGCTCAAAGAACTTGCGATCTCTCTTTTCGGCGAGTTCGACAAGATCGCTCTGCTGGCTGGGCTCGGGCTTGCGGTCCTGATCGCGTCCTCGATCGCGGGGGTTCTGCAGTTCCTGCGGCCGCCTCTGGGTGTCGTCGCGCTCGGAGTCGCCGGGGCGCTCTCGGTCGCGGCGATCGTGACACGTGCCGGCGTCACCCCGCTCGCCTTCCTGCCGCCGGTGATCGGCGCGTTCGCCGGATCGATCGTGCTGATCATCCTGTGTCGCCGCCTTCGCGACTGGCAGCGCTCGACCAGCCGTCCACAGGCCGCAATGGGCGCGAGTGGGGACCCGCGGCCGGGCATGGATCGGCGGCGATTCTTCGTGCTGGCCGGCGTCGCGAGCGCGTCCGCGGTGCTCGTCGGCATCACGGCGAGAGCGGTGAGCATGGCCACCTCGTCCGTGGAGGCGGTCCGGCGGGCGCTGCGTCTTCCGGCGGCCCGATCAACGGTGACGGTGCCGGCGGGAGCGGAGCTCGACATCCCTGGCATCACACCGCTGTTCACCCCGAATGCTGACTTCTACCGCGTCGACACCGCGCTGACCGTGCCCGCTGTCGATCCCGGCACCTGGCGTCTCGTGGTGGACGGCATGGTCGACCGCCGCGTGGAGCTCGGCTTCGACGACCTGCTCGCGATGGACCTGGACGAGTATGCGATCACGCTGACGTGCGTGTCGAACGTCGTGGGAGGCGAGCTGGTCGGAAACGCCATCTGGCTGGGTGTGCCGGTGCGCGACGTCCTCCGCCTCGCCGGACCGCGATCCGACGCCGACATGGTGCTCTCCCGCAGCGTCGACGGCTACACCGCCAGCACCCCATTGTCGGCCCTCACCGATGACACGCTCGACGCGATCCTCGCGGTGGGGATGAACGGTGAACCTCTGCCGCTCGAGCACGGCTTCCCTGTCCGGATGGTGGTGCCGGGTCTCTACGGCTACGTCTCGGCCACCAAGTGGCTTACCGAACTCGAAGTCACCACGTTCGCGAAGGACGAGGCCTATTGGACCCCTCGGGGCTACAGTGCGCAAGCACCGATCAAATTCTCCTCACGGATCGACACCCCCAAGATCGGCAAGTCCGTGCCGGCGGGCCGCATTCCGATCGCCGGGGTCGCGTGGGCGCAGTCCGTCGGCATCGAAGCGGTCGAAGTGCGCATCGACGACGGCGACTGGCAGCCGGCAACGCTGTCGATTCCGATCAACACCGACACGTGGGTGCAATGGTTCATGGAGTGGGATGCCACAGCGGGCACCCACTACGTCTCGGTGCGGGCGACCAACAAGAACGGCGAACTGCAACTCGAAGAGACGTCACCGATCGCACCCAACGGATCCTCCGGCTGGCAGCGAGCGCTCATCTCGGTCACATAAGCCGGATGCCTCACAACCGGATCCTCCAGCGGGTATCCGGCCCGTGCGGAACTCATCGTCGTCTCGCCGTCAGAGAGCCGAGCATAGGACCGGTGACGACGGCGATGAGCATGAGCGCGACCATGATGATGGCGGGATGGCCGTTTCCCGACAGCGGGCTGACGAGCCCGCCGGCGAGGAACATGCCGACGCCCAGCAGCGCCGAGGCGGAACCCGCCCGCTGTCCGCTCTCGGCCATGGCGAGCGCGGTGCAGCACGGTCCGATCGCGCCGCACGGCACCACAGCCACGGCCAGACTCGCCACCAGCAGCACGGGGTGGCTCCACCCCGTCCCCACGTCGACGAAGATCACGAGCGCCAGCAGGAGGACGCCCGCCAGCTGGATGAGTTGGGCCGAGCGGATGACGGACCGGGGATGCCGCCTCCTCAGCAAGCGCGCGGTCGCGAGGCTGGTCAGGAGGAGCCCCAGCCCAACCGCCCCGAAGGTCGCGGCGAACTCCAGCTCACTGAACTCGAAGACCCCCTGAAGGACGAAGGGCGCGGTCGAGATGTAGCTGAACAGAAGAGCCGCCGATGAAACGAGGATTCCCAGGTAACCGCGGAAGGTGCGCATGCGCAGCAGATCCAGGAACGATCTCAAGGCGAGGCGGAGGGATCCGGTGGTGCGACGCGCAGCCGGGTGCCGCCAACAGCCCCAATGCGACGGTCGCGAGCGGCGAGATGGCTCGCCGTTGCTCCTCATGCGTCATCAGGCTGGTGCGTGTGCGGCCCGCGGCAGCGTGGGGGTCGCCGCCATCAGCTCCTTGGTGTACTGCTCCACGGGGTCGGTGAAGATCTTCTCTGATGAGCCGGATTCGACGATCTCGCCGTGGCGCATGACGATCGCCTGGTCGGTCATGTGGCGGATGACGCTCAGGTCGTGCGAGATGAGCACGAGCGCAAGCCCGTGGGTCGCCCGCAGGCGCATGAGGAGATTCAGGATCTGCGCCTGTGCGGAGATGTCGAGCGCCGAGGTCGGTTCGTCGGCGACGAGGAGTCTGGGCTCGCTGGCGAGAGCGCGCGCGATGCCGACCCGCTGGCACTGCCCCCCGCTCAACCCCGCGGGGCGCCGGTCCATCGCCTGGACGGGAAGGCCGACGTCGTCGAGGAGGTCGCCCGCGGCAGAAAGCGCCGCCTTGCGCGACAGCGAGTGCCAGCGGCGCAGCACTTCAGCGACCGTCTCACGCGGCGTGCGCCATGGGGTGAGCGAACCGAAGGGGTCCTGGAAGATCATCTGGATCTCACGCCGACGGCCGCTCTTCGCGCGGCCCGCCCACGGACGCCCGTCCACGAGAACGGTGCCGGTCGTCGGGCTCAGCGCTCCGACGATCATCCGTCCGAGGGTCGTCTTGCCGCTGCCGCTCTCGCCCACGATCCCGATGGAGTCGCCGCTCCTGATGTCGAGCGACAGGGGGGCGACCGCCGGCTTGAGCGCGTGGCGGAATGTCACCGAGACGTCCGAGAGGGAGACGATGGTCCGCTCGTCGGTCGGAACGGCCTCCGCCGCCGCGGGGGCGCGCAGCTCTCCCGTCGTGCGATCGAGCACGGCGAGCGGCGCACCGGGCTTCGAGGTTTCCGGTCGTGCCGCCAGAAGGGCACGGGTATAGGCGTGCTCGGGGTCCGTGAGCACCTTGCGGGTGGGACCCGATTCGAGGATCTCGCCGTTGCGCATCACGGACACGCGCTCCGAGACCAGCCCGACGACGGCGAGGTCGTGGGCGATCATCAGCAGCGACATGCCCGTTTCCCGGCGCAGCTCGCCGAGCAGCTTGAGGATGTTCGCCTGCACGGTGACGTCCAGAGCCGTGGTCGGCTCGTCGGCGACCATGAGCTCAGGTCGGCCGGCGAGGGCCATCGCGATCATGACGCGCTGGCGCATTCCGCCGGAGAGCTCATGCGGGTATGACTTCAGCACCTGCTCGACGCGGGGCATGTGGACGTGGTCGAGGAGTTCGCGCGAGCGCTTGCCCACGTCGGCGCCGGGGTCGAGCACCCGCACCGTCTCGGCGATCTGGTTGCCGATCCGCACGACCGGATCCAGGCTCGACAGGGACGCCTGTGGAACGAGCGCTATTCGCTTCCCGCGGAGAGTCGTCCACGATGTGTCGTCCTGGGCGATCGGGCGGCCGTCGAACTCCATGTGGCCCGAGCTGACCCGTCCGCCGATCCGGCCGATGAGTCCCGTGACGACGCGGGCTGTGACGGTCTTGCCGGATCCCGATTCGCCGACGAGGGCGACCGACTCCCCGCGGGCGACGTCGAGATCGATGTCGCTGATGACGGTTCGCCCGGCCAGCTCGACGGAGACGTTTCGCAGTGAGAGCAGTGGTGACGTGCTCATTTCTTCCTCCTCGAGTCCAGCAGGGAATCGGCGACGAAGCTCAGTGACAGACCCGTGAGGGCGAGCACGATACCGGGGAAGATGGTGATCCACCATGCCTGACGAAGGAACGCGCGTCCTTCGTACATGATGGCGCCCCACTCGGGAGCCGGCGGCTGGACGCCGGCTCCGAGGAACGGAAGCGACGACAGGATCACGACGACCATCACGATGTCGCTCACGGCGAGGGCCAGAGTGATGCGGCTGACGCCCGGAGCGATGTGGCGCGTGACGATCCGGGTGCTCGAGATGCCGGCGACACGGGTGGCCAGGACGAAGTCCGAGTCCCGCAGCGCGAGCGCCTGGCCACGCGCCACACGGGCGTACCCCGACCACATGACGCACATGAGGGCGATCATCGCTGCGGGGAGTCCCGGCGGCGCGGGTCCCCACGTGGTGTCGGGCCCGATGAGCACCACCAGCACGAGGAGCAGGATGACGAGGGGGAAGGCGAGGACCGCGTCGACGATACGCATGATCAGCGAGTCGATCCACCCGGCGCGCGACGAGCCCGCGAGCGTTCCGAGCAGCGTCCCGACGACGAGGGCGAACACTGTCACGACGACGCCCGCAGCGAGGTCGACGCGTCCGCCCGCGAAGGTGCGGAGGAAGACATCGCGACCGACCTGATCGGTTCCGAAAGGGTGCTCGAGGCTCGGGGGCTGCAGCGCCATGGCGACGAAGTCCTCGGGTCCGTAGGGATAGAAGACCGGCACGAAGATGCACATGAGCACGATCAGCGCGAAGACGCTCCCGCCCACGATCCGGCTGGCGGGGGCGCCGATGAGGCCGCGCAGCCACCCGAGGGCCCAGGGGCGGCGTCCGACGACTGCGGTGGTCATAGCGTCCTCGCTCGGGGGTCGACGAAGGTGTAGGCGATTTCGACGAGGTAGCCGCTGACGACGACGACGACGGCGGAGACCAGGGCGATCCCCTGGATCACCGGGTAATCACGGCGCGACACCGCGTGGCTCATCTCGGTTCCCAGACCCGGGATGCCGAAGACGGATTCGACGATGATCGCCCCGGTCAGCAGCATCCCGAAGCTGATGCCGACGAGGGTCAGGACCGGGAGAAGGCTGTTGGGCAGGATGTGCTTGGCGTTGAGCACCCTGCCGGGCAGGCCGCGGGCGAACGCTGCCTCCATGAACTGCTGTCCCTGCGCGTCGATGGCCGCCTGCCGGACTGTGCGGATGACCAGAGTGGACATGGTGGTCGAGAGCGCGATCCCCGGAAGGACGAGGTACGCGAAGTTTTCGGGCCACTTGCCGGGCCAGCCGCCGGCGGGGAACCAGCCGAGGGTGAGCGAGAAGACGAGGATCAGCAGGAGCCCGACGAGGAACGCGGGAACCGAGAACGTGATCATGGCCCACGTGCGCACCGTCAGATCGACTCCCCGTCGCTTGCTGATCGCAGCGAGCAGACCCAGAAGGATGCCGACCACGACGCCGAACACGATCCCGGTGATCGCTATCGCAGCGGTTGCCGGGAGCGCGTCGCTGATGATGTCACCGACCGAGCGTCCCGCCTGAGCAGTCGACTCGCCCAGGTCGCCCCGGAGGAGTCCGCCCACATAGAGGACGAACTGCTCCGGGAGCGACTTGTCGAGGTTGAGCTGCTCGGCGAGCGCTGCTGCGCGCTCTGGCGAGTACTCGGTCCCGAGGATGACCTTCACGGGGTCACCCGGTGTGATTCGCACGAGCAAGAACACGAGAATCACCACGACTGAGATGGTCAAGAGCGCCTGACCGGTCATCCGGCCGATGCGACTCGCGACTGCTCGTGCGTTCATCAGTTCTGCGCTTCCATGCGGGCCAGCGACTGCACCAGGGCGAACACGCCGTCCGGCAGGGTCGTGGCGCTGCCGCGAACCCACGGCGCGATCGTGAGGAACGGCTGGTCCTCGGCGAACTGCGCCTCGACGGCGGCCTCCGCCTCCACGCGCTCGTCACCGGTCGTGGACGTCACACCGACGATGAGGTCGTTCATCGTCTCGGAGTTGTAGCCGGTGAATTCGGCCTTGAGCGGGCCGGTGCCCAGGAGCGCATTCGCCAGCAGCTGGTCGGGGGTGTTGGACGCACTCGCCATTGCGCCAGGGACGATGTCGTAGTCCGCGGCGAAGAGGCGGTCCACGAGAGTCGCTCCGTCGACCTGCTCGAGGGTGACGTCGATCCCGACTTCCTCGAGCTGCTGCTGCACCATGAGCGCCAGCTGACCCGCGAACGCGAAGTCCTGGTCGGAGTACACCATCGTGACGTCGCAGCCGGACTCGCACTCGGTGCCCTTGAGGAACTCCTGGGCGGCGTCGACGTCCTGCTTCACGGGAATCGAGTCGTCGTGGCCTTCCGTGCCCACCGGCCAGAACCCGGCCTGGGGGACGTTGTACTCGCCCCAGATGGCTGCCACGATGGCTTCGCGGTCGATCGCCGCGTTGGCGGCCTTCCGGACGTTCACGTCGGCGAAGGGCCCGCGGGTGTTCTGGAGGCGGAGGTCGAAGAACCCGTAGACCGGCGTCATGACGATCTGGACTCCGTCCACACCGGCGACCTGTGTGATGAAGTTGGGCGCGAGATCACCGGCGAAGTCGACTTCGCCCGACTGCAGCTGGCTGAGGGCGGAGTTGCCGTCAGGGATGACCGTGAAAGTCACGTGGTCGACAGCCGGCGCCCCGCCCCAGAAGTTCGGGTTCGCGTCGAGTTCGAGCTTGCCGGACGCCCAGCCCTCGCTGATCGTGTACTGACCCGAGGTCACCGTCGGTGCCTGGAAGTAGCTCGCGGCGTCGGCCATGGCGGACGCGGGATAGATCGCCAGCAGACCCGCCTGGCCCTCGAAGGAGGGATAGGGCGTCGGAAAGGTGAAGTCGACCGTGGCGTCGTCTGTGGCCGTGACGGTGGCGATGCGGTTGGTCGTCGACGCGATGCGACTTCCCTCGACCGACTTGTGCCGGTTGATCGTGGCGGCGACGTCTTCAGCCGTGATGGCCGAGCCGTCCGAGAACTGCGCGTCACGCAGCGTGACGGTCGCCGCAGTGAAGTCCTCGTTGTACTCGACGCTTTCCGCCAGGCCGGGCACGGTATTGCCGTCGGCGTCCAGGACGAAGAGCGAGGTGCTCAGCAGGGCGCTGGTCGCACGGTCGGTTGCCGAGACCGTGGCCGTCGGGTCGAAGCTCGAGGCCTGTGCGGCGAGCGAGATCACCGCGCTCTCGATCGCCTCGCCGTCATAGGCGTCGTTCGCCGTCGGCGTGGGCGCGCTTCCCGCGCCGCCTGCGCAGGCGGTGAGGGCGAAGGCGATCGCCCCCGTTGCAGCGAGGGCTGCGAGCCCTCTGGACTTCTTCGTCATGTAAGAACGCTCCTTGTTCTTCGGGTCGGCCGGAAGCCGCTTGCTGTCGTTGCCGGCAGTGGGTGGTGCCTCAAGCGCTCAATCGAGCGCCGTCCTGGGTTCAGGGACGTCTGGTGAAGTGGCTCGATAGCTGACCAGTTCGAGGATGATCCCGAACGGGTCGCGAACGAAAGACCAGTCCATGTCGTGGCGGTCGAAGTAGGACGGGGGGAAGACGACATCCGCGCCACGAGCGACGAGGAGATCGGTCGCGGCCGCGCAGTCATCGACGACGAAGGCGAGGTGGTGCAGGCCCGCGAGGTTCCCGGCGTGCGCGCCGAGGCCGGGTCGCTGAACGAGCTCGATGCGCGCGCCCGGTGCTTCCAGGTGCGCCCACGCCATCGCCGTCTCCGCGTTCTCCCACCGGTCGGCCACCTGGAGGCCGAGCGCGCCGACGTACCAGTCGACGGCTGCTTCGATGTCGTCGACCATGACGCCGGTGTGGTCCACGCGCAGCACCTCGATGGCGCTTCGTGGGGTGTCTTCTTCGATCACGACTCGATCATCGACGGACTTTTTTGAATTGTCAAGCAAAAGTTGTTGATTGATATAGATTAGTTGCTCAACAATGACGTACGGTGGGGTCACGCCGATCAACGCAGGTGCGGATCGGCGCGGATCACAACGAGGAGATTCCATGACGACCAGTCCCGTGCGAGTGGGCGTGATCGGTACGACGCCGTACGCAGAGACGCACATGGAGCGCATCGCGCGTCACCCTCACGCGGTGCTGTCGGCCGTCGCAGGGCGCAACCCTGTGCGCGCCTCGGCGGTCGGCGAAAGACATGACGTTCACGGAGTCTTCGACAGCTACGAGTCACTGCTGGCTTCCGGCTTCGTCGACGCGGTCGCCGTGGTCGCACCCGACGAGCTGCACGAGCCGATCGCCCGCGCCGCCTTCGACGCCGGCATCCATGTCCTCTGCGAGAAGCCGCTCTCCCGCACCCCGGGCTCCGCACGGCGCATGGTCGATGCAGCGGAACAGTCGGGTCTGGTCAACATGTCGTACTTCGCACTGCGCACCACACCGCAGCACCGCTACCTGCATTCGCTCCTTCGGGCGGGCGATATCGGGCGCGTGCTCTCCGTCGACATCGAGCTCTCCCACGGCTTCTTCCGGGGCAGTGAGTACAACTGGCGCTTCGACACCTCGCTCGGTGGCGGGGTCGTCGCCGACCTGGGGTGCTATGTCTTCGACCTCGCCCGCTGGTACGTCGGCGAGATCCAAGCGGTCGTCACCCACGGCGCGCAACACGTGTACCGTCCGCGGCCGGACGGCGCGGCATACCCGTCGGCGGATGACTCGGCCTTCGGCGTGCTCTCCTTCGCGAACGGAGCTCATGGCTCATTCCACGTGAGCGTGGTCTCCCACGTCGGCGCGGGGAAGCAACGGAACGTGGTGAAGCTCCAGGGAGAGTCCGGCCGCCTCGAACTCGTCCACACCTTCGCCGGATCCCGCTTGCTCCGCGTCGGTGACGAGGAAGAGGAACTGAAGGTCCCCGTCGACTTCGACGCCCCGGACGGGGACGCCGAGTTCATCGACGCCATCGTCTCCGGAGGTTCGGTGAAGCCGGACTTCGTCGACGGCTGGCGCGTTCAACAGGTCGTCGCCGCCGCCGAGGAGTCGGCTCGGTCGGGAACCTGGATCGAAGTGAAAGGGGAAGCAGCATGAGAGTCGCGAGCGTCAGCTTCTGGCACCTCCACGGAACGGACTACGCATCGGAAGCCCAGCGCCGGGACGACATAGAGCTCGTCGCCCTCTGGGACGCCGACCACGAGCGAGGCATGGTCGGCGCGGCCGAGCACGGGATCGCTTTCGTGCGGGAACTCGACGAGATCCTCGACGACCCGAGCATCGAGGGCGTGATCGTCTGCGCACCGACCTCGGAGCACACGGAAATCGTCGTCCGATGCATCCGCGCGGGCAAGCATGTCTTCATGGAGAAGGTGCTCAGCGCTGATCTCGAGGGTGCGAAGGCCATCGTCGACGCCGCTCGAACGGCGGACGTCGCGCTGACGGTGTCGCTCTGGCGATCGGACCGTGGGTATGCGCGCCAGCTCGCCGAGCTGGTCGCGGATGGGGTGGTCGGCGACGTCACCTCCGCGCGCATCCGAGACGGACATCCGTTCGCTCTCGCGGCGCCCGGCAGGCCGAGCGGCACTCTCCCAGAACGGTTCTACGATCCTGTGGCGGCGCAGGGCGGTGCCCTGATCGACCTCTGCCATCCGCTCTACCTTCTGGCTCTCATCCTCGGGCTCCCCTCGCAGCTGACAAGCGCCTTCGGGCACGTCACGGGACGCGCGACAGAAGACAACGCAGCGGTGTTGCTCTCCTACCCCGATGGTGCACTCGCAATCGCCGAGACCACGTACGTCTCGCGGATCACGCCGTTCTCCATCGAGATCCACGGAACGGAAGGCTCGATCCTCTATTCCGAGCCCGGCATCGGCGCCCTCGTCGCTCAGCGCAACGAGGGGCCCCTCGACCAGCTGGGGCCCGATGACGAGCCGCGCCTCCGCCTCCGGACCACGATCGGCGGGGAACGGGGCTGGCAGGAGCTCGAAATTCGCGAGGACTCCCCCAGTGCCCTCGCCCAGTGGATCACCCACGTGGCGAACGGCACACGTGCCGACGCCAACCTGGCGCTCGCGCTCGAGCTCAGCGCCCTCGTCGAAGCCGCCTATCGTTCAGCCGCGGACGGGCGCGCGACGCCCGTCGACGCGGTGTGGTTGACTCATCGCCATGTATGAGACCTCGACCAGCGCCGCTGTCAGCGGAACCGGCGTGGGAGAGCTCCTGCAGATCTTCCTCGACGGACGAGGCCGCACCAAGTCCGAGCTCGCGGTGCTCACCGGCCTCTCACGGAACACCGTATCGGCGCGCGTCGATGCGCTGCTCGCAGCGCAACTCCTCGTCCCAGCGGGGTCGGAGGCCTCCTCCGGCGGCCGTCCCCCGGCGAAGATCGCCTTCAACTCGGATGCCGGGGCCGTGCTCGCCGTCGATCTGGGAGCGACGCACGCCACCGTCGCTGTCACGAACCTCGCTGCCGAGGTGCTCGAGCTGCACTCGGAGGAACTCGCGATCGCGGACGGCCCGCGGCCCGTGCTCGATCGCGTCTTCGAAGTCGGAGAGCAACTGCTGTCCCGCCACGCGGCCCACCGCCGCCTGGTGGGTGTCGGGATCGGCGTTCCGGGCCCGGTGGAGTTCGCCACCGGGCGTCCCATCAATCCGCCGATCATGCCTGGGTGGGATCAGTTCGACGTGGCCGGCTACACCCAGCAGCGATTCCCTGGCCCCGTGCTGGTCGACAACGACGTCAACATCCTGGCCCTCGGCGAGCAGAATCTCAGCTGGCCGGATGTCGACGAGCTGATCTTCGTCAAGGTCGCCACGGGCATCGGGGCCGGAATCATCACGGGCGGCGCTCTGCAACGGGGCGCGAAGGGCGTCGCGGGCGACATCGGCCACGTGCAGGTGCCGTACAGTCGCGACTCTCCGCGACCAGCCGACGACGAGCGCAGCCTCGCCCACCTCGCGAGCGGCCCCGCGATCGCCGCCGAGCTGCGAACGCGCGGAATCCTGGCCGAGGGCAGCCGGGATGTCGTTCGCCTCGTCCACGAGAACGACCCGGTGGCCGTCGAGGCCCTCAGGCAAGCAGGACGCCACGTGGGCGAAGTCCTGGCCATGCTCGTCAACACCCTCAACCCGTCGGTGATCGTGATCGGCGGGAGCGTCGCCCGTGCGGGAGAGCACCTCCTCGCCGGGATCCGCGAGGTCGTGTACCGCAAATCACGTCCCGTGGCGACTCAGGACCTCCTGATCGTCCCCGCACGCGCGGGCGACCAGGGCGGCGTGCGAGGAGCCGCGACATTGGTCAGGCAGAGGGTTCTCTCGCCCGAGAACGTGGAAGCGCTCGTAGCCGGCCTCGTCTAGCGCGGTCTCTCGGTCAGCCCCGGCACGCGGGGTCGTACGCGATTGCGCCGATGTAGGCGCGCCACTCCTCCTCCGTGAGCGTTCGCCCGGCGACGTCGCACGCGCGCTCCTCCCATGCGGCAGGGTCGGCGGTGATGACCTCCGTGTGCCCGTCTGGCCGTGGGAGTCGCAGGGCCCGCACGCTGTGCTCCCCGAATGACCCGTTCACACCGAATGTCCCGCCGCGGAAATTCTTCGACCAATCTCCGACGTCCCACGTGATCGCCTCGCCGTCGCCCGCGATGGTGATCAGTTCACGGTCGCTCTGGAACCCGACCTCGGTCACGACGTCGTCGTGCTCGCGCAGAATCTGCGTGACCTGGCCGGATTCGATGTTCACCAGGTCGATGCTGCGCGTCGTGTCCGCGACGGCCAACAGGGAACCGTCCGGGCTCAGGGCAGCTCTCGTCGGCGCCCCGGGCAGAGAAATGGTCACCGGCTCGGTGATTCCTGCAGGGTCGATGACTTGCACGGCGGGCCCATCCGCTCCGATGACGAGACGGTTCCCGTCGTCGCTGACGGCGAACAGTCCCCTTCCCGGAAGGCGATCGACTTGCGCGCCCGTAGCCGTGTCGAAGACGGCGATCGGCCCGGATCCAGCCGCGTAAAGGCGGGAGCCGTCCGGAGAGAACGCGACCACGACCCGCGACACGAACTCGGTCATCGGGTCATGGCCTCTCAGCTCCAGGAAGAGGGAGAGGGGAGCAGCGTCGTCGGCGGCCGCCGTTCTCCAGAGTTCGATCGTCCCCCACGAAGCATCCTGGGGGGTGACGGGCATCGGTACCGCGAGAAGGGAACCGTCCGCCGAGTACTCGGGGTCTCTCGACACCCTGTCGAGATCGTCGTACGTGGCCAGGTTGGTGGGTTCTTGCTGCTCGACGGAGATGGCGCCGGGCGCACGAGCGAGGACCTCCATGAGGCTCAGCCTCGCTTCATGGCTGTCATGCAACTGGATGGCCTGCATGGCGAGGAGCAGTGCCCGATCCAGCTTCGGCTCGTCGACGGCGACCTCGGCGACTCGGCGTGCCGTGGTGGCGATCGCCGCCTCTCCCGCGATGCCGGTCTGGATCCCGGCGAACACGCTCGCCCCTATTGCGACGATCGCCAGGCCGGCGGCCCCTGCCGACACCCAGGTCAGTCGTCGCACCATCCGACGCTCGCGTCGGAGCTGAGTCTGCGCAGCCGAGAGTTCGGCCTTCTCGTGCTCTGCCGACATCTCCATGAACTCGCGCTCGATCGTCGTCAGTGAAGGAGATGAGGCATCCTGCCACTGCTGTGCCGCGAGGAGCCGGCTGCCCCGGTACAGCTCGCTGTGCGGTCGGCCCATGGCGTCCCAGGCGATGGCCGTGGTCGCGAGGTGGCGCATGATCCGCTGGCCTTCGATGTCGCGGGCGAGCCACTCCGTCAGGCGCGGCCATTCCCGGGCGAGTGCCTCATGCGAGAGCTGCACCGATTCCTGGTCGGTCGTGATGAGGCGGGCATCGACCAGTCGATCGATGATCCTGGCGTGGGCCTCATTGATCGCGACCAGCGCGCGCTCGACACGATGACCGTTGGCGACGCCGTCGGCAACATCCACGAGGCGCAGCAGGATGTCGCGCAGCGGGCCTCTCTGCTCGTCGGACAGCTCTGCGTAAACCTCTTCTGCCGTCTGCGCCACCGAACCTTCGATCTCGCCCGAAGCTCGGTATCCGTCGACGGTCATGACCCTTCCCTCGCGACGTAGCCACACTTGACGCAGCGCGTGCGACAGCAGCGGCAGGGATCGTCCGTCGGCGTCGCGGACCAGCACTTCAGTGAGGCCCGGCTCCAGGATGAGCCCCGCCTGCTCGGCCGGTTTCTCGATGATGGCGCGCAGGCCGTCCGATCCGAGTTGGGTGAGCATCAGCATCCGTGACCGGATGATCTGCGCGAACCCGGCCTGCTCGGCGAGGTCGCCCAGACGATCTGCGCGCAGCGCGATGATGAGGGTTCCGCGAAAGACCAGCCGCGCGAGCTCCGCGAAGAACTGCCGCGTGGCGATGGGATCATCTGCCGCGAAAACCTGCTCGCATTGATCGACGATCAGAACGGATGCTGCGCCCGGAAGAACGACGTCCCGGATCGCGTCGACCGGATGCTCGCCTGGGGTGAGGATGACGACCTCGGCGCCGTCGGCGCGCAAGTGCGCGGCGATCCCCGCACGCACGAACGAAGATTTGCCGACGCCCGAGGCCCCCGCGATAAGCAGCACGCCGTACTCGTCGATCATTCGGAGGGCCTCCGCCAGCTCCTGCTCACGGCCGAAGTACCGGTCGGCGTCTTCGATCTCCGCCGGCGGGAGTCCGAAGTACGGGCACTCGGGCGACTCAGCGCGGGACGCTCGGTCTGAGAGGAGGGCCGGATCCTGGCGCAGGATCGCATGCTCGAGCTCCGCGAGATCGACGCCGGGATCCAGTCCCAGCTCCGCAGCGAGCAGTGATCGCGCGTGGCGCACCGTGGCAAGAGCATCCGCCTGCCGCCCTTGCCGGTACTGGGCGACGCTCAGCACGATCCAGCGCCGCTCGCGCAGTGGCGCCTCCGCGACGCGCGTCCGCGCCCAGGCCGCCACTTCCTCTACCCGGCCCGCCTGCAGTTCGGCGTCGAGCAGCAGCTCCTCTGCCGAAAGGCGTAGCTCGTCGAGGCGTCCGGACGCGATCCGGGCGGGTTGCCAGTCGACGACCTCGACGTACGCCTCTCCGCGCCATAGCGCCAGCGCCTCCGCGAAGGTGTGCGCGGCCCGGTCGGGTTCGCCGAGCTCGAGCATCTCGGTCCCCCGTTGAACGAGTCGCTCGAACCGGTCGGCGTCGATCTCGACGTGCTCCGCAAGGAGACGATAGCCGAGCGACGTGGTCTCGATCCGTGCGGGAGCGATCAAGCGGCGCAGTCGCATCACGCAGCCTTGAATGACCTTCTGCCCGGAGGCCGGCACCTCGTCGCCCCACACCGCGGCGGCGAGAGAGCCGGTCGACAACGATCCGCCGAGCCGGACGGTGAGCGCGCTCAGAACCGCGCGATCCCGCCGGCTCAGGGGTATCCGGCCATCATCCAGCGTCAGGGCGCCGAGTACGCGCACCTCCATGACGCCACTGTGAGCCCGCTCGAGACCCACGTCAAGAGCGCCGGAACCGCGTCGATACCGGCCGCCGAGAGTCGGTACCACGGTGATACCGACGCGGTCGTGAATGGAGACATGAGGAGGAAGGACCCGTCATGACTCAGTCACCAGCGGCTGCTGAAGAAGCCACGAAGAGGGACCTGGGCAAGCGCCGCGCGAAGCAAATCCTGCCGTGGGCCATCGCCGCGGTCACGACGCTGATCGCGGTGATCGTGGCCGTCCTGCTCATCGTCAATGAGGCGGGCGATCCACGGCCGGTGGCCCAGCTCCCGCGAGACGACTCTGTGGAAGGGTCGTTCGCAGTCGATGAGGATGTGAAGTTCTTCGGCCTGACGGCCGCGGACTTCGTCGCTCACGGCTCCTACGGCGTGCTGGAGCTCTGGAGCGCCACGACGTCGGAGCCTCAGGACTCGCGTTGCCTCGCGATCGTGTCGGAGAATCGCGTCTCGGTGTTCAGGTGCTCTGCGCCGACCATCGATACGATCGCCGACTTTCCCAGCATCGATTCCAACGTCGTCCCCGCTGCGCCCACTGGCGAACCGACCTCGTATCTGCGGTTCGTCCTCCACGACGACGTGGTGGACGTGTATCTGGCACCCAACCCGGATGGCGGCTATTACTGAACGACGCGGCTGTTGCGAGCCGCGTCGATGAGATGCGCTCCACCGGAGGGCCGTTAGACCGCGGAAAGACTCAGCAACAACATGGCGGTGCATGCTGCAAGCAGCCCGACGTACGCAAGCGTTGGACCGAGCAGCCGTCTGTCTCCATACCGTCGATGGATGACAGCGTCGATGAGTTGGGTCACCGCGATCCCCGCTGTGATGGCTACGAGGTAGGCCGGGCACCGCCACCAATAGGCGACGACCACGAGCAACAAGAACGCTACGCATCGCGACCCGAGGTAGAGCAGGAGCGCGCGATCAGCGTTCCCGAGACCGGGGCGTCGCAGTTGCGGTCGGATGTAGGCCACGACCGTGAATACCGGGCTCGCGGCTGCGAGCGTAGCGACCGCCAGATACCAGGCGAAGCTCGACGTGCTGAGTCCCATGCTGCGACCTTAACTTGGGCACCGGATACGACCGCTCAACTTGCCACTGTGCCAGACGGCTGGTCCGTGTTTGCCAAGCTCGGCCTCACCGATCCCGCCAGGGAGGATCGGCCCGGCTACCACCTCGGTCGCGCGGAGACAACCACCCGCGCGGGCCGGCGTCGCCGACGTACGGTCTTGTCACTGCCGCCACCGACTGTAGGAGGAGCGATGACAGATTCACGCGACAACCAGTTCGCAGACGCGAATGAGGGCGAGAACGACAATGGCCCGGACGAGAACGGTGGCCTCGGCCACGACGGGACCATCCCGGCCGACCGCGACGGAGTCGCGGCCGGCTATACAGGTGAGCCTTCGACCTTCGAACCGGAAGAGGACGAGTCCGTGCCCGACGCGTGATTCGACCCCGGATCTTTCGACTGGCCGCGATCGAAAACATGCTTCGACGCATGGAGAACCAGGACGACAGTACGAAGCAGTTCTACCTTTACCGCGTCGCCCTTCGGCTCACGCCAGGGCGCATTAACACCGGCTACCGCGACGAGAACCACGCCGTCGCGTCGGACATCAGCGTGGCGGAGATCAGTGACGCCGGACTCGATGCAGTCCGCTATCTCAACGTCCATGAAGCGATGGGTACGTTGTCCCTCGCCGTGGTGCCGAGCGCCATCGTCGCAGTGCAGTGCATCCGCATCCCCACGTCAGAAGTGATCATCGATGATCAGCCGGCGTCGGTGCGCGCAGCGGTCGAAGGCGTGAGGAACGCCACCCGCAAGCTTCGTATCGCCGAAGAGGCGCTCTCCTCGATCGAACCTCGTGTCCGAAGGATGATGACACTTGGTATGCGACCGGATCCGGACAGCGCTGCCAAGCGAATCGGCAAGCTCGAGCAGAAGTACTACCGGAGCTGGCACGACCTCCGGCAGCATCTCGCGAGCGAGTACCTGCCCAATGTCTCTGCTGTCATTCGCCGAGACTTCAACGATGCCGTCGCGGGGTGGCGTGACGAGAACGCGGAAGTCTTCGTGCAGCGATACCGGCGGCTCGCTTCGCTGTTGGAACGCCCGTCCCAAGCGATCGCGGACGTGTCGACTCATGCGTGGAGGTCCTTGGATGGCGCCTGAGATCCCCTGTCGTCGATCAGCCGAGATCATTGACGCCGGAATCCGCTAGCCGCGCGCAGCCTTCGGCGGCGCACGCGGCTCTACGCCGGCCTCAATCGCGACGCGCATGGCGTCCTGGGCTGACGCCAAGCTCAGCTGCCCGTGACAGCGAGCGTCCGCCTTCCAGAGTTCCGCGGATTCGCCGTGATCGGCTGGATGCGGACCGCCCCACATCGCTCCCGTACGACGCGGCGTGTCCTCGCGCTCGACAGGCTCGCTCTCCCGGGCCTTGTAGCGGCACCTAGAAGGGCGCCTCTGCCTGAACCAGCGAGAACGCCGGTTCGAAGTGGGCGGCGGCGACGTCCGGTGTGGCGCGCCATCTCGCGGCCTCGCGTTCGGGCAACGGTTCAGCATCGCGAAGTGCGAGGTTCGCCCCTGCGGCGCGTTCGGCCGCCCACAGCAGGAACGCGGCCTCACCCACGGATGAGCCCCACGTCACGAACCCGTGACCGCGCTGCAGGATGACGCGCGCCCCCGATCGCGCCAGTTCGACGTTGCTGGGGTCTTCCGACTGACCCCAGAGCCGGGCCGTCAGCCCCTGCAGACCCGTCACGAGTGCGGCGTCGGTATTGACCGCACGAAGCGGTTCCCCCAGCGAGGACCAGATGAATCCGCGCGGCGTGTGCAGGTGCACGACCACCGCCGCGTCGGCGACTTCGCGGTGCAGTGCGAGGTTGCCGGCGAAGCCGTTGATGGGGTGGCCGCCCGGGCTGTCGACGACGTCGCCCTCGCTGTCCACGAGCACGAACTCGGCCGGCGTCACGGCGCTGATCGACACGCCGAACGGATTGACCCAATAGTGTCCGGGAACCTCGTTCGCCCGCGCCGAGACGTGGCCGTTGAAGCCGAACTCATACCCGAGCCTGCCGAAATGGTGGAGGGCGGCGGCGAGCTCCCAGCGCGTGTCGCGCGGTCGGGTCAACACCGGTGCGGGAATCGAGAAGACGGAGCGGGATGTGGTGATGGTCATCGGACTGCCTCCAGAGCAGGGGTGAGGCCGAGGTTGCCTCGTAGGGTCGCGTGTTCGTACTCGGTGTGGAAGATGCCGCGGCGCTGGAGCTCAGGCACGAGGTGGTCGGTGACCGCCTCGAGGCCCCCGGGATAGTGCTGCACGAACGCGAGGATGTTGAAGCCGTCGGCGGCACCGCGCTCGTAGCGCTCCTGCAGCTGGTCGGCAATGCTCTCGACCGAGCCGATCGGGAACCAGTGTCCGGCGGCGCTCGCGTGGTACAGGATGACGTCGCGCACGGTACGGAGCCGACCGCTGCGGATGAGCCGCAGCAGCACGCCGTAGCGGGATCGGCGCCCCTGGACGGTTTCCTCTTCGGGAAGGAGGCTGAGCGGGACGGGCGCGTCGAGGTCGATCCCGTCGAAGTCGACGCCCGCGAACTGCCCGGCGAGCGACGCCCGCCCCTTCTCCCAGTCGAACTTCTCGTGCGCCTCGACCCAGAAGCGGTGCGCCTCTTCATCGGTGGAGCCGATGACCGGCGCCACGCCCGGGAGGATCTTGATATCGCCGTGCGCGCGCCCGGCGGCGATCGCCCGCCCCTTGATGTCGTCGTAGAGCTCGACCGAGGGCTCCAGTTCGACCAGGCCCGTCGTGAACACGACGTCCGCGTGGCGGGCGGCGAGACTACGCCCGGCCTCGGATGATCCGGCCTGCGCGATGATCGGGCGTCCCTGCGGGGAGCGGGGGACGTTGAGGGGTCCGCGCACCGAGAAGTGCTTCGAGACCCAGTCGATGCGGTGCACGCGTGCAGGATCGACGAGGATGCCTCGGTCCCGGTCGGCGACGATCGCGTCGGCGTCCCAGCTGTCCCAGAGCGCTTCGACCACGCCGGCGAACTCCTCGGCGATGGCGTAGCGGTCGTCGTGCGCCGGAAGCTCGCGCCCGAAGTTCGCTTCGCCCCACGCGGACGTGACGAGGTTCCATCCGGCTCTTCCCCGCGAGATGTGGTCGAGCGAGGCGATCTGCCGAGCCAGGTTGTACGGCTCGGTGAACGTCGTCGAGACCGATCCGACGAGTCCGATGCGCTCGGTGAACCCCGACAGCGCCGACAGCAGGGTGACCGGCTCGAGGCCGGGCTCCGGCGCGGTTTCGTTCACGGTGAGGCCGTCTGCCAGGAAGATGGTGTGGATCCTCGCCGCCTCTGCCAGTCGAGCCTGTTCGACGTAGCGGGTGATCGTCGTGAGCTGGTCGGGCTCGGTGGCGCCGTCGAACCAGGTGCGCCCGACTCCTCCCAGCAGCACACCCAGCACGAGGCCTTCGCCGCGCTCCGTCGGCCGGTCGCCCCATCTCTCCGTCATGCCCGTTCCCCTCTCCGCTCCTCAGTTGCCCATCCGCTGTCGTCGCTCCCAGAGCGGGGCGCCCCGGCCGGTGCCAGTTCGGCGCGCGAGAGCTGCAGCTCGTCCTCGAGCGCCCGATCGATGTCGCCGTCGGGCAGGGCGCCGTCGGTGAGGTCTTCGGAGCGACCTTGCGGCGCAGCATCCGTCGTCCCTTCCTCCGCCTCGGCCACCGGATGCACTTCGACGTATCCCTTGTAGAGCGAGAGCTCGACCTCGACGCCGTACACCTTCTCGATCAGCGCCGAGGAGTAGACGTCGACGGGCGCGCCGGCCGCCAGTACCCGGCCCTCGTGGAGGAAGACGACGCGATCGCAGAAGCGCGCAGCCTGGTTGAGGTCGTGGATCGCGACCACTGAGGCGACGCCGTTCTGCTTGGCGACCCGTCGCGCAAGCGCCAGGGTCTGCCACTGGAATCGGATGTCGAGAGCCGACGTCGGCTCGTCGAGGAGCAGGATCGTCGGGTCCTGAGCGATCGCCCGCGCGATGAGCACCCTCTGCGCTTGACCGCCCGACAGCTCGGTCACCCGCCGATCGACGAGCTCGTCGAGGCCCAGCAGGGAGATCGCCCGATCCACGTGACG
This sequence comes from Microbacterium sp. E-13, assembly GCF_049912955.1. Lineage (GTDB taxonomy): Bacteria > Actinomycetota > Actinomycetes > Actinomycetales > Microbacteriaceae > Microbacterium. The sequence goes on along the minus strand of NZ_CP183973.1, from coordinate 898,604 downwards.
CCAGTCCTCCGCGCGCGGCTTCGTTCCGAAGTACGGGGTGCGTCCGAGCAGGACGGCTTCGCGCACGTCGAGTGCATGCGTCTGCTGGATCGCCTGCGGAACGTAGGCGACGAGCTTGGCGAGCTCCCGCCGCGGAAGTCCTCCGAGGTCGACTGTGCCGTCCCACGAGAGGGTTCCGGCGTCGCCGGCGTTGATGCCGGCGATCGTCTTGATGAGTGTCGACTTGCCCGACCCGTTCGGTCCGAGCAGCCCGACGAGCTCGCCCCGGGAGACCGACAAGGACGCGCCGCGGAGCACGTGCAGCCGCCGGCCGTATCTGACGTCCAGGTCTTTCACTTCGAGGGTCATACGAGTGCCTTCCGACGTGTGAGGACGAGGTAGATGAAGATCGGCGCACCGATGATCGCGTCGATGATGCCGACGGGGATCACCGCCGGGCTGAGGAAGATCCGGCCGAGCGTGTCGGCGACGACGAGCAGGAGCGCCCCGATCGCGGCCGAGAACGGGAGCAGGAACCGGTGGTTGCCGCCGATGATCAGGCGGGCGATGTGGGGACCCACCAGACCGACGAACCCGATGATCCCGGTGAAGGCGATCGTGACGGCGGTGAGGATCGCGGCGATGATGATGAGGTGCAGGCGCACCTGCGTCACCGGCACTCCGAGGCTGCGCGCCGCATCGTCGCCGGCGAACGCGATCGCGTTGAGCGCGCCGGTGCGGTACTGCACGTACGGCAGCAGCACGACCAGCAGGATGAGCAGCGTCACCACCTGATACCACACGGCGCCGTTCACCGATCCCCAGGTCCAGCGCACGATCGCGGCCAGCACCTCGTCGTCGGTGAAGTACTGCAGACCGGCCGTGAGCGCGTTGAAGAGCTGGGTCAGCGCGATGCCGAGAAGGATCAGGGTCGTCGCGTCGAGCTGCTTGGTCGACGCGAGCGCGAGCACGATCGCGGTGTTGATGAGGGCGGCCGCCAGTGCGCCGAAGACGAGGGTGAACCCCGAGGAGGACGTCGTGCCGCCGAGGATGATGATCGACAGCGAGGCCCCGAAGGCTGCCGCCGGGGCGATGCCGAGCGTGTACGGGCTGACCAGCGGGTTGCGCAGCAGCCCCTGGAAGATGGTGCCGGCGACGGCGAGGGCAATTCCGCCGAGCACGGCGAGCGAGACCCGCGGCACGCGGAGCTCCCAGATGATCGTCTGCAGCTGCTGGTTCTCGGGCGACACCGTGCCGGTGAGGCGGCCCCACAACGTCTGCAGCACGTCGCCGACGCCGGCCCCGGCCGTTCCGGCGAGGATGCCGATGACGGATGCCACGACCACGGCAATCACGCCGCCCGCGACGATCGCGGACTTGAGGGCGTAACGGCGCGCCACGCGGTCGCGCGGGCTGACGTTCTCTGTCTCGACCTCGATTGAGGGTCGTTGTGCGGTGGTGGTCACTTCTCTCATTCCTGTCGGACGTGGGAGGCGGGCACTGCCGCCCGCCTCCCCGGTGTCACTGGCCGAGCTTGTAGACGTACTCCGACACGGATCGCGGCTCGACCCCCTGTGCCGTCAGCCAGCGGCCGAAGTACTCGTCCACGTCGACGTCCTCGAACCGCTCGGGGTACAGCCAGCTCGCCAGCGCCAGCGCGCCCACCTGCTTGCCCAGAGCGGAGTAGAAGAAGTTGTCGAAGACGTACACCTCGTCGCCCTGCACAGCGGTCGTCGCATCCCATCCCGGACGCGCGGCGATGGCTTCGGCCTGCCCCTCCAGATCGGAGGCTGACCATGGCTCGTAGCCTGACACCAGGCCGTCAACGCCGTTGTGCACGATGACGTCGGGGTTGCGTGCGATCACCTCGACGGGGTCGACCTCGTACTGGTGCACCGAGGCGCTGGAATCGTCGCCGACGTTCACGTCGCCGAAGAGGTTCTCGCCGCCGGCGAGCTCGATCGTGTCGTGCCAGCCGGAACCGGGCACCGAGGTGACGTACTCGGCGTTGTTCTCGAAGTACACCGACTTCGGGTCGTCGACTCCCTCTAGTGCGTCGTCGAGGGTGGTGTCTATGTCGTCGTAGAGGGACGCCAGCTCGGCGGCTCCGTCCTCCTTCCCGAAGATCTCGCCCAGCAGCGGCAGGTACTTGCGCAGCACGATCGGGTCCCACGTGGTCACCACGACCACGTCGATGCCGAACGGCTCCAGCTTCTCGACCGCCTCCTCCCATGGGCCGTTGCGGCGCATCAGGGCCACCTGGGCGCCCGACTCGACGATCGCCTCCCAGTTGGGCTCCTCGTAGTTGCCGACGACGGGAAGGTCAGCGAAGTCGGCGAAGTACTCCGCGTTCTCCTCGGTCGTCGTGGGGTCGGTGCTGCTCTCGATCGCGACGATCGAGTCGCCGGCGCCGATGCCGCGGACGATCTCGCTCTGGTACCAGAGGTCGGGGTACACGGCGGTGATCGGCACCGTCAGCTCTACCTCACGGCCGAGCTCATCGGTGATGGTTACGGTCTCAGGCGTCTTCTGAGGGGCGGGCGTGCTGGTCGCCGCCGATGCTGCGCTGCAGCCAGACAGCAACAGCACGGCTCCCGTCAGCAGCGCGATGGCGCGGGCCGGACGACGCCGGCGCGAGGTGGTGAGCATGTGAGGAGGTCCCTTTCGAGTGGTTCGGGTGGCGGGCGGTGCAAACCCGCCGGATGGGGAGCAACTCTTCTGGCGGTGGCCGGCGCGCGTCCAATAGCGGGAGCGAATCGATCTCGATCGGCGGATCGAATCGATCGACGGCGAACGCCGACAGTCGCGGAATCACGCGGAAGTCAGGGCGCGCCCGCCAGATACCCGGCGGGGCGCGGTATGAAGCCGCGTTACGCGTGCACTCGGCCGATGACGCTATGAGTCGCCCCGTGTCTCGGCGTCGCAGCCGGGCACGGGCACCACCTCGGGACGTCAGCGACGACGAGAAGGGACCTAGAAGGCCTCGGTCAGCACCGCCTGCGCGATGCCGGAAATCTCGGGGTCGAGGCCCGGTCGGGTTCGCAGCCGCACCGTGACGCGGCCCAGCTCAGGAAGGTCGTCGCGCAGCGCGACACCGGCGGGGACCGCTGTGCCCAGTGGGACCGCGGCCACTCCCCACCCGCCGCGCACAGCCGAGAGCACACCATGGATGCTCGGGGAGTCCGCGACACTGTGCACCGCCCAGCCAGCACCGACGAGGGCAGAAAGCGCACGCCGCCGAACCCCGGGAGCATCGCCGTATCCCACGAAAGGGATCGCGGAGTCACCCCGCGCTGCCCGATCCCACTGCGGCGAAGCGCACCAGCGAACCGCAAGTTGCCCCACCGCCGACCCGGGGACGAAGGAGCCGCTGTCGAAAACGATCGCGAGGTCCACGGCCCCGCGCTCCACCTCTTCCGCGATGACGTCCGAACGATCGATCCGGAGCCGGACCGACCGGCCAGATAGGTTCGCGCAAAGCGCATCCCTCAACCGAGTCAGGGGCTCGGCGGCGGTCGCGTCGGTCGAGCCGATAACCAGATCGTCGCGCGCCGAGACCCCCAGTTTGCGCAGAGCGTCGTCGTGGACCGCGAGGATCCGGCGCGCCTCGGCGACGAGACGCTCACCCGCCGCAGTGAACACAGAGATGCGCCCGGATTTCTCCACGACGGGCTCTCCGAGCACTCGCTCGAGCGCGCGCACGTGCTGGCTTACCGTCGGCTGACTGAGCCGGAGTGCTGCGGCCGCGCGACCGAACCCACCGGACTCGTCGATCTCGACGACGGTGCGCAAGTGGGCAAGGTCGAACGTGTCGGCCATGCGTCGATGGTAAAAACCTGGAGTCCCCATCGGAGCCCGCTCGCGTCACGCGGATTCATCAGGCGACACAGAATCTTCTTCATGTCCAGCTCCCGCTGATCGTTCCACTCCCGGATGTCGTCCCGCTGAAGCGACCATTACGTTCCCAGCCAACAAACGGCGACTGAAACCCGTCTCGGCGACACCTTCCCGTCTGGCTCCTCCCTTTCCCGGTGATGGCGCCCGCGGGACAATCACAGCATGGACGCGCCGCGGGGGTCGGCCGAGTTCGAGGAACCAGACGAATTGCAGCGCCTGCAAAAACGCGCGTACGGACGGGATGCGGACATCGCCGACGATGCGGCTGCTCAAGCTCGACTTTCCGAGTTGGAGGCCGCCCACCGTCGAGAACGGGCTCCCGGCGCCGATGCCACACCGGCGCTGCAAGCACCTGTCTCGGAGTCCGCCGCGGTCCCTGAGAATCTCGCAGGGTCGCCCCGTGCATCGAGCTCGGGCCCGGAGCCCGTCACCGAAACGTCCGCTCGGCCCGAAGCGGGGTCGGTCGCTTCCGAACCGATGGATCGAGGTCTTTCGGCACCGTGGTGGCGCCGCGGCCGCTTGCTGCCATGGGCCATCGCTGCGGCGGTGCTGGCCGCCGCCGCCGGTATCGGTGCCTTCTTCGTCGAAAACGCGAACCAGCCCGAGCCCGTCGCACACCTCACTCCGCAGGGCCAACCCGGACCTGCATCAATTCCTCCCGACGACGACATCCCGGTGACGTATGACCTGACAGTCGCGGACTTCGTCTCATATGGCTCCTACGGGCCGCTGCAGATATGGAGCACCACGGAGCTGGAGAACAAGCGGTGCCTCGCCGTGGTCATAGAGAATCACATCTCCGTGTTCGAGTGCACAGCACCCTCCACCGACACCATCGCCGATTACAACATCGAGCCCAACCTGATCCCGCCCGCACCGTCGGGGGAGCTGTCGCCATACGTCCGATTCGTGCTCCACGACGACGTCGTCGATGTGTACCGACCGATTGAGGAAGGCGAGTTCTACGGATCCACGCCGCGCGAAAGCCAGGCTCCGCGTCAGACAATCGTCACGGCTGACTACCGGTTCGAGAACTCGCTCGCCGACTCGGTCGGCGCCGCCATGGAACTTTCGATGATCGGTGACCGCGCCACCGAGTTCGTCGACGAGGAAGTGCTCGATCACTCGCGTCCGGTGCTGACGTTCGATCGGGGCAGCGGCCTCCGGCTCACCCCCGCATCCGTCGCGATGGGCAGCGAGTACACACTCGAGTTGCTGTTCCGCTTCGATCGACTCGATGGTTACGCCAAGATCGTCGACTTCAACAACGCCTCGGAGGATCCCGGCCTCTACGCCATGGACGGACGGCTGGAGTTCTGGCCGATTACCACCGGCGTCGGCACGGCGTTCGACGCCGACTCGTACGCCCACGTCGTGCTCACCAGAGACGCCACCGAAAACGTCGTCGCATATGTCGACGGGGTCAGGGAGCTGTCCTTCCACGACACAGGCAGGATCGCCGTGATCGGCGTCACCGACACGCTTCGGCTGTTCAGCGACGATACCGTCACGGCGAACGAGGACTCCGGCGGTGCTGTGTCCCGGATTCGGCTATACGACGGGCCGCTCAGCGCCAGCGACGTCGCCGCGCTCGCAGCCTGGTTGCCTCCACCGCCCTAACCGCAGCGCTGTTGAATCGATCCCGCGCCAGGAAGCGTCAGCGGACCGCTTCAGCAGAGCCGTGCTGGTCACCAACGCTCGCGAAGTGCTCGATCGAGGCTCGCCGAACGAGCTGAGGTGACGCGCTTCTTCGTCTCTCGGTAGATCGTCGCGCGTGAGACTCCGAACAGTTCGGCGATCTCCCGAGCAAGCACCCTGCCGCAGGGCGAGCGAGTCGGCTCTCTCCCGCTCTTGCAACCCCTTCGATCGCCAAACGGGCACCACGCGAAGCAGGAGCGGGGCGTAGCGACCCGGCACGGTCACGCCGACGATGTGATGCGCGCGCGGCGACGTCGCACACCTCTACCGCGGCCCCGGATGCGGGTTTACAATCCGGGGCGGGGGCCACGTTCGCGCGCCCGAATCGCCGATGCGCTGAGCTGGGCCGGCACGGGGATGACAACGCCTCCGGACTGGAAATCATCATGTTCGAGAATCTGATGGCGACGGCTGTCCTTCCGGCAGCGGACATCGATCGAGCGAAGGCCTGGTGGCACGACGTCCTCGGGCGCGACCCGGTCTACGCCGACAACGAAGGCGGCGCGCTGTTCTACGACGTCGGCGGCACCATGGTCATGGTCTACCGGACCGACTTCGCGGGTACGGCCCAGAACACCGCGTTCAATCTGGTGACCGACGACATCGACCGTGACACGACGGCGCTTCGCACGCGCGGGGTCGTCTTCCACGACTACGACATGCCTGGTCTGAAGACCGTCGACGGGATCGCCGAGCTCGGCGGGGAGCGCAGTGCGTGGTTCAGTGACAGCGAGGGCAACATCTTCGCGATCGGCCAGCCGACACCCGAGATGATGGAGATGGCGAGGAGGATGCGCGCCGATACAGCGAGCTGAACCCGAACCTGCACGACCGGCGCAACGGCCTCGTCCGCCGCCGCCCGGTTCAGTCGGGCGCGTATGTGATGTCACTGCGATCAGCGTCGTGGGATGCCCACGACGGGGACTTGGACCTCTAGTCGCGCACGTTGCGCGCCACGCGATTGTCACCGATCGACTGCTCGTGTTCCTCCGCTCGGTCGCGACCCTCACGGCCGCAGCGCTCGAACCTGCCCAGGGTCCGATGCCGCGGAGGAGCGACGGTCGTTGGCCTGCGCTCGTCCCGCGAATGCGAGGTCCCCGGCGAAAGGTCTATATACTGCTCTATACAAGCCGGAGGAGGGGTGATGACAGTCACGTCTATCGACATCGACCCGAACGAGCTGCGCCAGGCGAAGGAGCTCGCGGGCACGACCTCCAATCGCGAAACAGTGGACCTCGCCCTGCGCACTCTCATCGCCGTCCGTCGCCAGCCGGCAGCCGTCGAGCGGATCATCGCCCGGACGTTCGAGCCCGACCAGATCGACGCGCCCACGATCCCGCCGGCGACGGCGTTTACCGGCCCGTGACGATCTACCTCGTCGACAACAGCATCTGGCAGAAGGCCTCGACGAGCGAAGCGATTGCGGCAAGGCTCCGGGAGCTCTCGCCCACTCACCTGATCATCACCTGCCCGCCGCAAGTTCTCGAGTACTGCCGTTCGGCCCGGAGCGCGCAGGAGTACCAAGAACTCCGCGCGGACATGGAGCAGCTTCTGCCCGCATGGGAACACCCCAACGAGCAGCAAGCCCTGGACGTCCAGCAGGCGCTATGGGACACCGGGCTCATGCGCGCGGCAGCGGCGTTCGATTGCCTGATTGCGGCGTACGCGGTCGTCAACGACGCTGTCATCCTGAACTCCGACCAGGACTTCGGGTTCATCGAGATCGCCACGCGGGGCGCGGTCCGGCAGGAGTACGTGGAAGCCTAGAGTATTTCCGGCCCGACCCCATCCGCGGCCCTGTTGCGGGTGGGACCTGACCGCAGCCGCCGCCGCGAGCTGCGGGCCGTGTACTCACCGCGGTCCTGGACGTCGAACAAGAGCGTTCGCTGAGTCATCGACAACTTTGGCTGCTTGCCCCTCAAGTGACCCTTCGCACGCGCCACCGCCATCCCTTCTTTCGTGCGCATGCTGATCAAGTCGCGTTCGAACTCGGCGACCATGGCGAGCACGTTGAACAGCAGCCTCCCCACCGGGTCTGTGGGGTCGTACCTGCTCCCGCCGAGACTGAGCGCGACGCCTTTCGTTGTCAGTTCGTCGGCGATGTCGCGTGCGTCCCGCACTGATCGCGCGAGCCGGTCGAGTTTGGTGACCACGAGCGTGTCACCTTGCCGGACGGCGGCGAGGGCCTCCCGCAGTCCGGGCCTGGCCCGGTTCGTGCCGGTCAGCCCGTGATCGACGTAGATGTTCGAATCGAGGACTCCCAGCCGTAGCAGTGCGTCTCGCTGCGAGGTGAGGTCTTGATCCGCTGTCGAGACCCTGGCGTAGCCAATCAGTATTCCGTTCATGCCGCCGACGGTGACACCGCAAGAGCAGAGGCGCACCCAAGTTGGATCCTTATTCGGGCAGTGCGCGTTGATGGTCCGTCGTGTGCGGCTTCGGTGCGCGGTCGGCCGCGATTTAGTTCACGTTTTGCTGTACTGTTTCGGCATGGCGACCGCGACCGTGTCACACACCGCAGCGCTGGCCCGACTGGGGCACGCGTTGTCGGATTCCACCCGCGCCGGGGTACTGCTCGCGCTGCGCAACGGACCCGCGTTCCCATCGGATCTGGCAGAGGCCCTGGGGGTGTCGAGGCAGGTGATGTCCAATCAGCTGGCCTGCCTGCGCGGGTGCGGCTTGGTCGAGGCCGTGCCGGAGGGGCGTCACGCCTCGTACCGACTCGCCGATCCGAACCTCGCCCCGGCGCTGGGCGAGCTGCTCCAAGTGGTCTTGTCCGTCGAGCCGGACTGCTGCACGGGTGAGGGGTGTACCTGCGCATGAGTGCGATGACTCGCGCTCCCGACCGTCGACACCTGCTCGAACGGCGAATCCGATGGATCGTCGCCGCCACAATCGGATACAACCTGGTTGAAGCGTGTGTCGGGCTGACCGCGGGAACGATAGCGTCCTCGGGCGCGCTGATCGCGTTCGGCCTGGATTCCACAATCGAGGTGCTCTCTGCCGCCGCGGTCGCCTGGCAGTTCACCCGCCGAGATCCGGAACGTTGGGACAAGGGCACGCTGCGGGTCATCGCAGTCGCGTTCTTCGCGCTGGCCGGATACGTGATCGTCACCTCGCTACTCGCCCTGTTCGCCGGCGTCGCGCCCGAGCTCAGTCCGGTCGGTATCGTGATCACAGCGGTCAGTGTCGTCGTGATGCCCTTCCTGTCCTTCGCCGAGCGGCGCGCGGGACGTGAACTCGGCTCGGCGACCGCCGTCGCCGATTCCAAGCAGACCCTGATCTGCACCTACATGTCCGCGGCAGTGCTAGCTGGCCTGGTCCTCAACTCGGTTCTGGGCTGGTGGTGGGCCGACGCCATCGCCGGGCTCGTAATCGCCGGCTTCGCCATCCGTGAGGGCATCGAAGCGTGGCGCGGCGACGCCTGCGCGACGTCGGTCGGGATGATCCTCGAAAACGACGACCACTAGATTTCGGTCTGGATCACCAAGCGTGCGATGCACGTAAGGGGTTGCCCGTGGGCGGGTGTGGGCGAGCGTGGTCGGCGTCCCTCAGCGGACCTTGGACTTCACCAGCCGAGTGGGGCGCCGTCGCGGAGCAGCGAGTCTGAGGGCACAGGGCCATCGAGCGGCGTGAGAATGCTGCGCGCGCCATCGGCGACTGGGCGTGCGCCGAAGTCTTCCATGCCGGGGGACGTCGCAGTCAGTCCCGGCTCCGTCGCGAAGACCCGCACACCGTCGGGCGCGAGCTCGGCCGAGAGTCGATGCAGCAGCGCGTGGAACGCGGCTTTGGAGACCGCGTAGCTCGCGGCTCCGGGATTGACCGCCAGCCCGAACTGCGGATCGGAGTGCGATCCGGATCCGCTGCCTACTCCGATGATCATTCCGCGGGCGCGACGAAGGGCGGGCAGGGTCGCCAGCACAACGGCCCATGATCCGAAGAGATTGGTCTCGAGAACCTCCCTGGCTGACGTGAGGTCGGCAGACGTTGCCTTCTCGTCCCACGGAGAGAACCGAGCAGCGTTCAGAACAAGGAGGTCAAGCGGACGCCCTCGGAGGATCCCCTCCACCTGTGCGGGAACACCGGGAAAGTCGATGTCGAGCTCGGCTGTCTCGACGCCGCGGAAGTCCTCGAGGCCCAGTCGAGAGGGCTCGACCGTTTCGAGCCTTCGGGCGGTTGCGATCACCGCGAATCCGCGCTCTGCCAGTTGTCTGACGATCTCCCGGCCGAGCCCGCGCCCAGCGCCGGTCACCATTGCCAGCTGACTCATCCGTGGGCCCCCATCCTCGTCCCGACAACCCTTCGTTCACTGCTGACAGCCTCTTATCGCAGTAGGAAGGCCGCAATACCCCACCGCTGACACAGCCGCTGACGCCGAGGCCGAGGCCGCAACCGAGACCGAGGCCGAGGCCGCAACCGAGACCGAGACCGAGACCGAGACCGAGACCGAGACCGAGACCGAGACCGAGACCGAGACCGAGACGATGATCGATCCGACCGGGCTCAGGTCATTTTGCGGTCCGGGCGCAGGCTGGATCCGTAAACGGGCGATGCACGCACGCGGTCCATCGCGTGCGGACATGAGCGCGTGCGACAGGCATCCGCACACGGGCAGCGTTCGGAAGCGGTACCTCTTGTGCCTTCCTAGCGCATACGTGGGTACTCGGGAAAGCGTTAGGTGGCGCCCCCGCGTCTACCTTCACAGTTCGTTACGGCCGCCGAACGCGAAGTGCGTCACAAGACCCCTACTGGTGGGGAACCGGCGCTTGCGCTATTGTTCGTCCAAATCTTGGGTCTGTGCCTGGGGGGTAGGGCGCCATGTCGAGCGATGCTGCACTCACTTCTGTCAATCCGGCTGAGTCCGGGACACCTGTGCAGGTTCCACCACCCACCGCGACCGGCGATTCCGTGACGTCGACAGTACAGCCCGCTGCGGCTCCGGCAACTGATGTAATGCCTCCGTCGAGCGCCGGGAGTTCGATCGATCTCGTGGCGTCCGACGAGCAAGCCTGGCAGGAATCAGAAGAACGAAAGAAGGCGATCAGCAGCCGGAACAAGTGGGCGCTGATTGCCATCCCACTGGCGATCGTCGGAGTCGGAATCGTGGTGTGGTGGTTCGTTGACCCCACGGTGAACTACTGGCTCAGCTATCTCGGATGGCTCTTAGGCGGCTGGGGCATCGGCGCGTCCGTGACTCTTCCGTTTGCCGTGTCCAGTCGAAAAAAGGCGTACCTACAGCGGCGCAAGGACCTAAGAGAGTCCGCCGAAATAATCGGCGGACTCGCCGAAGCATCTTCGATCCCGACCATGGCTGATCTCCTTCAGTTGAACCGGCGAGAGATGCAGAAATATCATGACCTCACGACCGAACAGGCAACGGTCTCGTTTCGACACAGTCAACGAGCCATGATCGGGGGCTTTATCGTTGTCGTTGGCTGCATCATCATCGTCACCATTCCGGCCATCCCCACGGAAACGAAGCTCATTGTTGGAAGCGTCGGCGTAATCAGCACAATTCTGTCCGGGTACATCACGAACACCTTTCTGAAGTCGCACGCCGCGTCCGTCGCGCAATTGAACCGATTCTTCACACAGCCACTCATTAGCAGCTACCTGCTGACCGCCGAGCGCGTCGCGCTGCAACTCGAGCCACCCGAACGCACCCCCGCTCTGCAACTCGTGGTCGCGCAGGCGTTGCGCTCCGCAGGGTCCGAAAGCATCGCGCTCGGCGCGATCTATGAGGAGTCGACGCGCCGCGGCCACAAGAGCGACAACCGAAACGGCGGTGAGTCGTCGGCGCCGAGCCAGGTCGGGATCGCGGCGCCTGGAGCCGCGACACCGTAGCCGCGGGTACCTAGAGGTACACGAATCGGACTGGCCTTCGTCAGCCGTCAGACCGGAACCGCATGCGCGCCACGAACGAATGAGGGAAGCTCGTTGTGCAGGTCGGCCCCTCACCTAAAGGGCGAAGGTTTCGCCGACGCGCCGCGGGGCCCAAGGGCTGGGGTAGGTCATCACCTGCCGTAGCTCCAGGCGCAATCCGGCGGGGGCCAATCTGGCTCGCGGCCGATCCCTTTCCGGGCGATGCCCGCTGGAGGGAGGTCGGGTACGCACTTGAGCGCGTGCGCTTCGGATCCGTAAGCGAGCCGGGCCCGAAATCGCACCGCAGGCGGGCGTTGAAGGGCGAATCGAGCTCTTACAGCACGGGACGGTGCGTGGATGGAGGCAGATTCCTCGCGCGGCGATCATGAACGAGCAATTCATCCCTCGTTCGCTTGGTCGTCGTTCGCCTCTCCTATCGTGACGGCGTCGCGGACCCGCCGGCATGGGCGCTGCATCCTGTCGATGCCATGGAGCACCCATGAAGGTCGTCCAGGCGTGAGCGGCAGTACGGATGCGCTCGAGCGCGAGCAGTTCGGACGCCTCTGCGAACAGCTGCGCGAAGGCGACACACTCGACGGCGAGCCGCGAGCTCGCGAAGGGGTTTGCGCGCTGAGGGCCACAGCCTTACGAAGATCGGCCGTGCGCTCGACGTCTCGAAGAGCTCGGTCCACCGAGCGCTCAGCGCATAGGAGCGAGCGACAGCAGCTAGAAGATGAAGTCCGCTGGCTCCATCCAGAACCTCGACCGACCATCCGCCAGGTCTTCCCATACGAAGCCGAAGTCGGTCAGCCACGCATCGAGAGCGTCGGCAAGCTCATTTGTCCAGCGTTCGAGGTCGCTAGGGTCGACCCGAACCCCACCGGGCGGGATGTCGCTCAGGAGGCGTTCGAGATCATCCCAATGGTCCTCAGCCATGAGCCTCCACAGGTCTGACTCGGCGACGTCGTCGGGGAAAGGCGCGCCAGTCTCGGACCCCATCACACGGCGAGCAGCCGCGACATAAGCGAGCGCCTTCCACAGGTGGTGTGTCTCCTGGACGACCTCGTAGGCAAGGCGATCGACGTCTCCGTGCCCCTGGTAGGTGACCACGTAGCGCTGGAGTGCTGCCTGCAAATGGCGCAGACTCTCCAAAGGGAAGTCGGTCTCGTACTCCTCTCGCAGTTCGCGAGGTACGCCCAGCTCCGCGCGGTATTCGGAGATCACCTGATGCGCCACGTTCAAGAAGTTCTGGCGCGCCCGGCCAGCTGCGGAGAAGTCTGGGTTGTCCTCCCCTGCCTGCTCCATGGCGACGTGCTGCGCCTCGTGGATTGCGGTGCGCCGTGCCCTGTTGGCTCGCGCCCCATCACTCGCCACGATCTGCTCCGCGTCCTCCGGTGGGAGGTGCTGACGCGCCGCGTCCGAGTCGAGAAAGAGGAATGCCGGAAACACGACATGCACCTCGCCGTCAACGACCAGCGTCTTCGCCCCGACGGAGCCAGCTCCTCGTTCCAAGTCGAACGAGTCGCGGTACGGTCCATCGGGGAGACGAGCCTTTACCGATTCGACGAAGTCGCCCGCGATGACGAGTTTCACTTCATCGGGTCGCAGCGCCAGCAGCCCCAGTGCAGCCCGACAGAAATCGATCAGTGGCGTGGGAGCGGGTCGCCCAGGACTCATACCGAGCATCACCAAGTCCGCGTCCTCAATGACGAACGCGACGGCGGGAACGGCGGACGGCGCGGCGGCGGACTCTTCATCGGAGGGCACATCGAATGATGGCACGAACTCCCGTCTCACCATGGTGTTCTTCGCGGCGGTGTCCGATCTCGGCAATATGCTCGCGCCATGAGGGTGGAAGGCGAACGAGCGCGCGTGCTGATCACGGTGAAGGCGACGCCGCAGCCTTCGACGAGCTATGGGGACACGTCTTGCGTTGCCGGCGTCCGCATCGACGGTGATGAGCCGAGCTGGATTCGGCTGTACCCGATCGCGTTCCGCTGGCTCGACGGCGACGCCCAGTTCAAGAAGTACGACGTCATCGAGTTGGAGGTGCGGCGCAAGGACTCCGACACGCGGCGCGAGAGCTACTCCCCGACGCAGGACTCCTGGAGCGTCGTCCAGAACCTCCCGCCGTGGAAGGCACGCCACAAGATCATCGGACTGCTGGAGCCCACAACGACCTGCGAGCTGATGCGCGCCGCTTCCGCTGATGGGTCGGCTCCATCCCTCGGTCTCGTGTACCCGGCGGATGTCGACCGGCTCGAATTCGAGCCGCATCCGAAGTGGACGCCAGAGCAGTTGGCGAAGATGCAGGCGCGTATCGACAAGGAGTCGTCGGCGCTCATCCCGATGAGCGGTTCGATTCCCGCCATCCTGAAGGAGCCGGAGTTTAAGGTTCGCTACCGTTACCGGTGCGCGGACGCTGCCTGCTCCGGGCACCAGGGCCGCATCCTCGACTGGGAGCTGACGTCACTGCAGAATCGGCTTCGCCATCGAGGCGAGGATGTGAAGGCGGGTGTCACCGAGAAGTTCCTTGAGCAAATGTTCGCGCCCGAACGTCAGGCCGGGTTCTATATGGGAAACTTCGAGCTCGCTGCTCGCCGGGGCAAGTTCAGTGTCCTCGGCGTGTACTGGCCGCGGTTCGAGGACGCGGTCGCTCCCGCACCGACTCTGTTCTAGGACTTCACCAGGTCGCGGGCCATCAGCAGCCGCACCTGTTCGAGCACCTGCTCCCGATGGCAGTGCTGCTCATCCTGCTCGTAGCAGAACAGCACCACTTCGCCCGCTTGCGCAAGATCAGCGACCTCTTGCAGCGCCGCCGTGGCTGCCTCCGACTGGAGTTCCTGGCGAAAACGGTCTCGGACCTCGTTCGCGAGGTCAGACTCGAGCTCGCCATACCCGGCGCGGTTGTCGCGTTGATTCCCAAGCACCGGCAAATGGACATAGGCGATGCCTGCCTCTCCCAGCGCCTCCCCGAGGGCGCGCTTCGAGAAGCCGCGCTTGCGCGAGATAGCGTTGAGGCGGACGTCGACGAGCGTCTTGATGCCACGAATGCGCAGCTTCCAGATGAACGCGTCCAGGATCAGGCCCTCGTATCCGATGCCGGAGATGCTCATAGGGAGTCCCTTCCGTTGACGCAGCCGATGCGCTGCAACTCGGCACCGTGAACCGCAGTACTGAGCGTCACTCCGTGCCGTGAACTGCCGCCCGCACGCCACGCAGGTGCGATTGGGTGCCCGCCGAGCGCGAATCTCGCTGGTGACGCCGGCACGCAACGCCGACAGCTCATCTAACGATAGGCGTCCGACGTCGACCATGTAACAGATGTTAGCTGTTACATCGACGTTCCCGCGGAGGCGCGGCGCGATTGACCGGGCGCCGATTCGTCCGACTCAGAGTTCTCCCGTGCCTCCCGCTTCGTGCGCCGCGTGAAGCTCTGGAAGAAGCAATCCGCGGTCAAATTGAGCGCTGATAGTTGCGCGCCGATCGCCGTCGCGTCCTTGAACCCGTCGTCCTGCGCGAGCGCCCGGGCGAACTTCTTCAACGCCTTCTTGAGCTCTCTGATCGACCGGCAGTTGGGCGGTGTAGTGCCCGCGCGCTCGACGACGTGGCTCGGGTGTAGCACGAGCGGGATGACCCGTCGCGTCGGCCCCGTACTCGCCCTGAGCCCAGTTCACGGAGCCGGCGAGCTGGTTGATGTCCTTCTTCCAGATGACGTTGGCTGTCGCGCCGGTCTTCGCCTCGATCATCACGTACACTGCGGGCCTGGATGCCAGGTCTCCACAACCTGCACGTCTGGTCGCAGGACGCAACGGGCGATGTGGTCGCGCCATCCCTTCTGTGCGAAGCGCCCCCACAGCACGACCTCCTCCAACTTCGGGAGCAGTTGCATCACTTCGAGCAACGCCTGCGATCGGGACCGGCCGGATCACCGTCCCTCGCCGCGCGACTGATAGTCGGGCCGGCGATGGTCAACGGGTCGGTCATGCGGTGATCGGCTGTGACGCGTTCACGCACCACCTGCTGGTGGATGGGTGTGGCGTCAGTAGCGTGCTGAGAAGCCGCCGTCCGCGTTGATGAGTTGACCGGACACCCATCGTCCTTCCGGGCTGACGAGGAATGCAACTAGCGCGGCGATGTCGCTTGGATTGCCGAGCCGGCCCAACGGATGCATATCGGCCAACTCAGCCCGCGTAGGACCGTCCATCCAGCCGGTGTCGATCGGGCCCGGGTTGACGACATTCGCTGAGATGCCCCTAGGACCGAGCTCGCGTGCAGCGGAGATCACGATGCGGTCGAGGGCGCCTTTCGAGGCGCCGTAAGGGAGGTTACCGGTGGTGTGATCGCTGGTGAATGCGACCACCACTCCACCGTCGCTGGCCGTCTGCCGCGCGAACTCGGCGATGAGCAGAAGCGAGGCGCGGGCGTTGACCGCGACGTGGTGGTCGAAGCTGTCGGCGGTGGTGTCGAGGATGCCGGAGTTCACATCGTGCGCATGGCTGAGGATGAGGGCGCTGATCTCTCCACGATCCTGGCGGACGTGTTCGATCAGCGCCGCCGGGCCTTCGGGAGTCGAGAGATCACATGGGAAATCGCCGGCGCTGAGGTCGCTTGTGACGACTTCCCACCCCTCGCCCGTAAGCCGTGGAATCACACCAGCGGCGATGCTGTTGGCGCGTCCAGCTCCAGTGATCAGCGCGAGAGGCATCTCCCGAGGCTACCGGCGCGGCACGAGGATCCCGAGGCGCTGAGCCACACAGACAGCGCGGACCTCACATAGACCCAAACGGTGTGCGCCGACCTACGCCCCGGAGCGGGTCGATCACCGCACGTGGGTCGGTCCTTCAGCGTTCGCGTCAGTTCCAAGGCGGAAGTCAACACTGCGCGAAACCGCACATTGCTCGTTTAGCCTGCCCGGTGATTCGCGCGCTCAAGCTACCCCAGCCGCACGCCTGAACCCAGAGCCCCGCTACCACCAGGAGCGGCCCCGCAGCATGTCGCCGAAGTCCTCCGGAGACCCGCGGCCCGTGTGGCGCGAGCCGAGGTAGCTGTCGACCACGGCACGGCCGAGGTCGTCGAGCTCCGGCGCCACCACGTGACCCTCCGCGCGGCGCGCGAGCGCGTCGATGAAGCGGGCGAGGCCCGGGTCCTCCCCCAGCCGGAAGAACGTCGTCTGAGCCCCGAGCCGATGCACGGTGTCGAGTTCGCGCACCGTGGCCGCCACCGTGCGCGGGTCGGGCGGATAGGCGAAGTGCACACGACCATCGGGCCGGATGTGCGACGTCGGCTCGCCGTCGGTCACGATCAGCAGCACCGGCTGCGCCACCGGATTCTTGCGGAAGTGCCGCTGCGCCAGCAGCAGCGCATGCTGCAGGTTCGTGCCCTTGTCCCACACGGCATCCTTCGCGGTGAGCTGCTCGATGTCGATCACCTCGGCATGCCGGGCGAACGCGATCAGCTGCAGGCTGTCGCCGCGGAAGCGGGTCGAGATGAGGTGGTGAAGCGCCAGCGCGGTGCGCTTCATCGGAACCCAGCGGCCATCCATCGCCATCGAGAACGACGTGTCGACCAGCAGCGCCACCACGGCCTGCGTGCGCTCCTCGGTCTCGACGACCTCCACGTCGCGGGTGTCGAGCCGCACGCCCGCCGACGCCTCTCCCCCGTCGAGCACGGTGCGCAGCACCGCGTTCGACACGGTGCGCGGGATGTCCCACGGCTCGGTGTCGCCGAACGCCCACGCGCGCGTCGAGCCCGTGCGGTCGCCGGCGGCGCCGGCGTTCCGCGTCTCGCGGCGCCCCGTGCGGCCGGACTGCCGGGTCGCGATGTCGCGCAGCAGCGCCCGTCCCAGCTGTCGCATCGCCCGCGGGGTCAGCCTGAGCTGTCCGTCGGACGCACGCTGCAGCATCCCGGTATCCCTCAACTGCTGCTCGAGCTCCCGCAGCGTGCGGGCGCTGACGGCCGCGTCCTGGCCGATCAGCCGCTCGAGCGAATCGAGGTCGATATCGTCCATGCGCGCGCCGGCATACATCTGGCCGAGCTGATCGGTGAGCGAGTCGAGGTCGGAGAGGTCCTGCATGATGCCCGTCGCCTCGCCGAGGCCGGTCGGCTGATCGCCGGAGAAGGATGCCGAACCCGTCCAGTCCTCGCCCGGGCGGAGCGAACGCAGATTGTCGTCGAGCCGAGACAGCGACTGCATGAGGTCGGGCGACCCGAACGCCTGCGCTGCGAGACTCATGAGCTCGTCGCGCTGCTCGGGCGTCATGGAGTTGAGCATCCGCTGTGCTGCGGCGGAGCGCTCGGCGATGGTGTCGAGCAGCTCGTCGAGGTTCTGCGGGTTCTCGGGGAACTGATCCCCGTGCTTGCGCATGAACTCGTCGAAGTCCTCCTGCGTGTCTTCGCCCATGCGGCGCTTCTCGAGCAGGTCGTTGAGATCGTTGAGCATGTCGCGGATCGCCTGGCGATCGGCATCCGTCGCATTCTCGAGCGCGTTCTTCATGCCCGCGAACCGCTGGTCGAGCATCTCGCGGCCGAGCAGCTCGCGGATGCGATCGTAGTCCGCGCGGGCGGCCGGACTCTGCCAGTCGTAGTCGGCGAGGTCGTTGACGGCTGCGGCGGTGCTCGCCGGCAGGTTCTCGAGCCGCATCTCGGCGAACGCGCGAACGTCGTCGTCGAGATCGACGTCGCGGACGAGGTGCTTGCGCTCCTCGAGCACGGCGTGCTCCAGCAGCCGCTTGACCTCTTCGAGCGTGCCGTCGAGGCGGTGGCGCTGTGTGAGCTGGGCGCGGCGCTCGCGCACGCGGCGGGCGAGGTCGTCGAGCCCCACCCGGTCGCGATCGCCGCGACGCAGGTACTCGCGCAAGGCGCGTTCGGCCGACGTTCCCGACATCACGTCCTGGCCGATCGCCTCCAGCGCGGACTGCACCTCGACGGGCGGGGCGAGGGGGTCGCCGCCGTGGTACCGGCCGTAGCGGGCGGTGTGCGCGGGCGCGCGGTGGAAGGAACGGGGCATTACGGGATGCCTCCTCCCGCGTGCGTCGAGGGCCCGGCGTCGAGAGCGCGCGAATCACGGGTCCAGCCGTGATCTGGCTGTCGTTCCCGCCCTCTCGATGACCAGCGGGGGCGCGGCATCCGCTCATCCATAGACGGTCTCCCCCGCGGCGCTGTCCTTGCCGATCCGGCGCTCGAGGTAGAGCGACTCGAGCAGGAGCTCGAGCGCGCCCGCGCGCTCGCCCGGCGTCTGCGCGTCGAGCCGGAGCGCCACCTGGTCGTACAGGTCGGACTCCCCCAGCACCGGCATCGCCGCGATGACCTCGGCGGCGGGCACCTGTTCGCCGGTCATGACCGTCGCCCCGTCGTGGAGGGCGTCGGCGAGCGCACCGGAGTCGAGCCCGCGCAGATGCGCACGGGCGGTGTCGGCGACCGCCGTGCGGAGCAGATGCTCGAGGATGGCGCGCTCCCGGCCCTCCTCCCCGGTCTCGAACTCGATCTTGCCGCCGAGAACGTCGACGGCGGTCTCGAGGTCCACCGGCCGGGCGACGGCGACGTCCTCGTGCTGCCGCGTGGCCCGGTGCAGCGCCGCGGCGGCGATCGTCTCGGCGCCGGCGATCGCGAACCTCGCAGACACGCCCGCACGCTGGTCGACGGCATCCGATTCCCGAAGGTTGCGCGTGAATCGCGCGAGGATCTCGAGCAGGTGCGCCGGCACGTGAGCGACGAGGTCGGCCTCCTGCCGGATGACGGCGATCTCCTCGTCGATCGTCTGCGGGTAGTGGGTGCGGATCTCCGCCCCGAAGCGGTCCTGCAGCGGCGTGATGATGCGGCCGCGGTTCGTATAGTCCTCGGGGTTGGCCGTGGCGACCACCAGCACGTCGAGATCGAGACGCAGCACATAGCCGCGGATCTGGATGTCGCGCTCCTCCATGACGTTGAGCAGCGACACCTGGATGCGCTCGGCGAGATCGGGCAGCTCGTTGATCGCGACGATGCCGCGGTTGCTGCGCGGGACC
The DNA here is from genome assembly GCF_049912955.1 of Microbacterium sp. E-13. Classification (GTDB taxonomy): domain Bacteria; phylum Actinomycetota; class Actinomycetes; order Actinomycetales; family Microbacteriaceae; genus Microbacterium. The sequence continues at coordinate 879,165 of NZ_CP183973.1, read as the reverse complement.
AGCCCGTAGTGGATCGTCTCGGGGTCGCCGAGCGAGCGGCCCTCGGCGACCTTGATCGGGTCGACGTCGCCGATCAGGTCGGCCACCGACGTGTCGGGGGTGGCGAGCTTCTCGGCGTAGCGCTCACTGCGGTGCCGCCAGGCGACGGGCAGGTCATCGCCCAGCTCGCTCGCAAGGCGGACGGATGCCGGCACGATCGGGTGGAACGGATGCTCGCCGAGCTCCGACCCCTCGATGACCGGCGCCCACTCGTCGAGCAGACCCACGAGGCTCCGGAGCAGGCGCGTCTTGCCCTGCCCTCGTTCCCCGAGCAGCACGATGTCGTGACCTGCGAGGATCGCACGCTCGAGCTGCGGGATGACCGTCGTGTCGAAGCCGTGGATGCCGGGCCACGGATCGCGCCCCTCCGCGAGGGCGGCGAGGAGGTTCTCGCGCAGCTCCACCCGCACGGGGCGGTGGGTGTGACCCGATGCCCGCAGCTGCCCGGCGGTCGTGATCCCCGAAGGCGAAGGTGTCATGCCGGGAGGCTACGCCGCCTGCACCCTCCCGGGGGCCGGATCGGCCGAAATTCTCCCAGCCGTGCTACGGCCGCTCGTCCGCCCGGTAGCGGGAGCGTCCCGCCACGATCGTCTCGACGACGCGCGCCGTGAGGAGCGAATCGACCCCGACGGCGAAGGGGTCGGTATCGAGCACCACGATGTCGGCGGCGAAGCCGGGAGCGATCCGCCCGCGCCAGCTCCCGTCGCCGACCGATGCGGCCGCGTCGCGCGTGGCGTGGCCGATCGCCCGCTCGAGCGGCAGCGCGTACTGCGGGTGGGTGGCGCCCACGCCCGGGTCGAGGGCCGACCCGCGCGTCGAGGCGACGTACATGTTCGCCAGCGCACTGTGCGGAGCCGTCGGCGCGTCGGTGGAGAACGCCAGCAGCGCCCCCGCGTCTTCGTACTCCGGCCACGGGAACGCCCGCTCGACGCGCTCGTCACCGAGCATCTGGGCCCAGTTCTCGAAGATCGCGGGATCGGAGTGCACCGGCTGCATCGACGCCGTGACGCCGAGTGTCGCCATCCGCTCCGCCGTGCCCGGGGCGGCGTACTCGAGGTGCTCGATCCGGTGGCGGCGGTCGCGCTCGCCGTTGACCGCGATCGCGTGCTCGATGGCGTCCAGGGCGATCTCGCTCGCGTAGTCGCCGATCGCGTGCTGGGCGACCTGCAGTCCCGCCGCGTCCGCGGCGGCGACAACGGGCTTCAGCTGCGCGGGCGGCCAGATCGGCGCTGCGTTCGTGCCATTGGCATACGGCTCGCGCAGCGCCGCCGTGCACGCATCGATGACGCCGTCGAGGATGAGCTTGACACCCACGACGCGGAGCCACGGCGACGAGGGGCTGGCGGCCAGCTCGGCCGCTCGCGCGACCTGCGACAGGTTCCTCTCGTCGTCGCCGGTGTTCTCGACGAGCCAGTGCGCGGCCACGCGAATCGGAAGCTCGCCGCCGTGGCGAGCCAGGGCACGTTCGAAGGCGGCGAGGCCGTACTCGTCGAACGCCATGTCGACGACGCCCGTGACGCCGCTCGCCAGGTACGCGTCGAGGGTGCGCTCCACGGCCTCGTCGCGGTCGGCATCCGTCGTCGTCGCATCGCGATGCGCCCATGCGTACTGCACGGCAGCCGTCTCGTAGAGCATGCCGGTGGGTTCGCCATCGGCGTCCCGGCCGATCTCGCCGCCGAGCGGATCCGGGGTGTCGCGGGTGATGCCCAGTTCGGCGAGGGCCGCGCGGTTGACCCAGCACGAGTGGTAGTCGTTCGCGTCGAGGAAGACGGGGATGTCGGCCACCACCGCGTCGATCATCGCCGCGGTGGGCGCGCCGCCGGGAACGGAGCCGAACAGCCATCCGCGCCCACGCAGGGCCGCGGCATCCGGATTCTGCTCCCGTGCTTCGCGCAGCCGCGCCTGGATCTCATCGAGGGATCGCGCATCGGTGAGGGACACCTGCCCGAGAGCCGCACCCGTCATGAGCAGGTGCGTGTGCGCGTCGGTGAAGCCCGGAAGCACGAGCCGGCCCTGCAGGTCGACGATCTCGTCGGCTTCGGGAGCGTCCGCGCCGTCACCGACGTGCACGATGACGTCGTCGCGAACGACGAACGTGTCGGCCCAGGAGTCACCGGGTGCGGGGTCGGCCGTGAAGACCGTGCCGTTGACATACCTCGTGATCACGGACGGCCCTCCTTTCCGAGCGGGGTGCGCAACAGGCCGGCGTAGAGGCCCGCGGCGACCAGCATCCCGACCGGCACCGAGAGGTCGATGTAGCCCGTCGCCTCGGCGATCGGCCCCGACCAGACGCTCGTCGAGAGGCACAGAGCGGTCGCGAGACCACCGGCGAGCAGCGCCGCGATGCCGGGGATGCTCCATCCGCCGGAGTACCAGAAGCGGCCTCCCGGGTGGTCGTCGAACAGCTCGACGCCGTCATACCGGTAGCGGCGCAGCAGCACATCGACGACGTAGATGGCCATCGCCGGCCCCGACACGATGACGAGGAACTGCAGCATGAGGTTCGCCGCCTCCAGCAGGCTCGACGACAGCACGAGGTAGATCGTCAGAGCGGTTCCCACGGCCCCGACGATGATCGCGGCGGGAATGCGGCGCAGCCGTAACCCGATCGCCTGCAGGGCCATGCTCGAGGTGTACGTGGTCATCGCATTCAGCGCGATCGTGTTGATCACCACGCCGATCACGAGGATCGGCCCGAGCCACGCGGGCAGCAGATCGAGCAGGGCGACGTCGAGCCCGGCATCGAATGCCGCGCCGCTGAGACCGGTTGCCAGGAGCACGCCGACGGTCGTGAACACCACGGACGGCAGGGCGCCGCCGAGGCCCGTCGCCAGCGCGATGTGCGACGGCTTCGTGGACCGTGGCAGATACCGCGCGATGTCGGGGCTGTTGATGAACGACAGGGGCGTCGAGGCGAGGATCGTGAACCCGATGGTCATCGCCGACCACAGCGCGGGTCCCTCGAGGGCCTGAGGGGCGGTGTACTGCCAGTCGACGGTCGGCAGGACGAACGCAGCGACCAGGAGGAAGATCACGAAGAGCGCGGCGGCCATATACGAGTAGGCGCGCATGATGAGGCCGTGACCGAAGATCGCGACGAGGACCGTGATCGCCGCCACCACCACGGTCACGCCGATGGGCACCCAGACCGGGTCGTCGAGCCCCATCCGACGCAGCAGGTCTGCGCCCATGAACGACGAGGCGAGCCACGTCAGCGACAGGAACACCGCGCCGATGAACCACCCGACGAAGGCGACGAAGAGCCGGTTGCCGAGGACGCCGTACATGGCCCGCGTCACGACGGAGCCCGAGGTGCCCGACGCGGGTCCGCTGCCGGCGATGATGCCGGGGAAGACCCACAGCAGCGAGGCGGCGAGGACGACCACGATCGCCTGCCACAGCTCCAGCCCGAGCAGGATGAGCGTCGCGCCGATCGTGAGGTTCAGGATGCTGACGTTCGGGGCCGCCCAGATGAAGAAGAGGTCGCGGGCGCGGCCGTGCCGCTCGGCATCGCCGACCAGCTCGATGCCCCGCGTCTCGGGACGCGTCGCGGTGTCGACGAACTCGTCATCGAGTTCTGTCTGAGAGTGGGTCACGGGGTTCCTTCCGGAAAGCGTCCTTGCTATTGGTCACATGCCCAATGGACTATTGGTCACACATTCAATAGCATGTGCGGTGTGACGTCAAGTGATATTTCGACGCGGACCCGCAAGCGTCCCGAGGAGCGGCGAGAGGAGATCCTGGAGCATGCGACGGCGATCGCCCTCGAAGAGGGGCTCGAGCGCATCACGCTGCGGGCGGTGGCCGATCGGCTCGGGGTGCGCCCGGGACTGATCACGCACTACTTCCCCGCCGCCGAGACCCTCGTCATCGAGGCCTTCGAGCGCGCCGCGGTGCGCGAGCGGGAGCAGTTCTTCACCGCGGCGGGCGACCCCGTGCAGCGGCTGGCTCATTTCCTGAACCACGTCGAGAGCGGTGCGTCCCAGCCGCTCGCCCGCATGTGGCTCAACGCGCGGCACCTCTCGCGCTTCAGTCCGGCGCTCGACGAGTCCCTGCGCCGGCAGGACGAACTCGACCGCGAGCGCCTGACCGCCATCATCGAGGACGGCATCGAGACGGGTGATTTTCGGACCACGGATGCCGAGACCGCATGCATCCGGATCCTCATCGCCCTGGACGGCGGCGGTTCCTACGTCAACAGCTCCGACCCGCCGGCCCACCGCGCGCACGAGCAGGTCGTCGCCGACGTGAGCGAGTGGACGCTGGGGCTCGAGCCGGGCGTGCTCCGGGCGGCCATCGACGCGGCCGGCGACGCGGCCGCCGACGGCTGACCGAGGCGCGAGCCCGCCCCAGCCCACGGACGTCGTGCTCGAAACTCCACAGCTTCGGCGGCCTGCGCCGCGCAGGTCGGCGTGTGAGGCGAGAATGGCCACGTTCCTGTGGAGTTCTGTCGCCGAGCCCCGCGGGAGCCACCCCGAGCCCACGGACGGCGGCCCCCGGTTTCCCGGGGGCCGCCGTCTCGTCGTGCCGTGCTCAGTCGTCGCCGTCGGCTCCGGCCGCGACCACGGCGAACTCGGCATCCAGCTCGATCTGGATGAACTCGCCGGCGGCGGTGAGCACCGTCACCTCCCACGGCGAGGCGCCGTCGTTGTCGGCCTCGACCTCGACGATGCGCCCGTCGGCTTCCGCGAGCGCCGCGTCCACGACGGCCGCGATCGAGTCGGCGTCCAGCACGTTCTGCGGCGCCGTGTCGTCGGAGCCGGGTTCCTCGGTGGAGACGACGGATGCTGCGCCCTCGGAGTCGACCCGCACTTCGGTCTCGGCGCCGTCCTGCGCCTCGAGCGTCACCTCGGCGCTGCCATCGCGCTCCAGCTCGATCGACACGGGCTCGCCCTCTGCGGCGGAGGATGCGGCATCCGTCATCGCGATCAGGTCGTCGGCTGAGGCGGTGCCGAGGTTCGAGACGTCGCCACTCGCGCTGTCGTCGTCGCCGTCCTGCGAGTCGTCGTCACCCTCGTCGGTCACCGACGTGCTGGTGTCGTCGGCCTCGTCGGCGATCGCCGAGCCGACCGCGATGCCGCCGCCGGCGAGCACGCCCACGGCCAGCACCGCACCGCCTGCGATCAGCAGAGCGCGCGGAAGGCGGCGCTTCGGGGCGGCCGGAGCAGGGGCCGGGGTCGCGACGACCGCGTCGGCTCGACCGGAATCGACCGGGCGACCGGCGGTGGGGGAAGTCTCGGGGGTGCTGTTGTCATCATCCATACTCCGATGGTGCCGACCGGCCCCTGAAGCAGGCCTGAAGCATCCTGAAGAGCCGTTCAGGGAGCCGCGGGCAGCGTCACGGCGAAGCGGGCTCCCCCGAGCGGTGAGTCCTCGACACGCACGGATCCGCCTTCGGCCTCGGCGATCGCCCGCACGATCGCGAGCCCCAGACCGCTGCCGCCCGCGTCGCGTGCGCGCGCCTCGTCGAGCCGCACGAAGCGCTCGAAGACGCGCTCCCGCTCCGCGGGCGGCACGCCGGCGCCGTCGTCGTCGACCGTGAGCAGAACCTGCCCGTCGCGCTCGTCGACCGCGATCGCGACACCGCTCCGCGCGTGGCGGGCCGCGTTGTCGGCGAGATTCCGCAGGAGCCGGCCCAGCAGATGCGCGTCGCCGCGCACGCGGGCGGCGTGGATGCCCGACGCATCGACGACCGTTCCGGCGGCGCGAAGCCGCTTCACCTCGGCGAGTGCGAGATCGTCGACGTCGACGGGCTCCTGGCGGAGAACGGCCTTCTCGTCGAGCCTCGTCAGCAGGAGCAGGGCGTCGACGAGGTCCTGCATGCGGAGTCCTTCCTCGTGGACCACCTCGGCGAGATCGCGGACGGATGTCGCCTCCGGATGCAGCTGTGCCAGCTCGGCGTGCTGGCGAATCGTCGCGAGCGGTGAGCGGAGCTCGTGCGAGGCATCCGACACGAACCGTCGCTGAGCGGTGGCGGAAGCATCCAATCGCTCCAGCATGCCGTTCATGGTGCTCGCGAGCGCGGCGATCTCGTCACCCGACGGTGGCACGGCGACGCGGCGGTCGAGACGGTCGGCGGTGATGTCGTCGACCTCGCCACGGATGCGGTCCACCGGCCGCAGGGCGCGACCGACGACCCACCACGTGACGGCGGCGACCAGCGCCACGACGGCCACGACCGCGACGATCAGCAGCACGGCGACGGTGCCCAGGGTGCTCTGGTCGTCTTCCACCGACGCGGCCAGCAGCAGCGTGCCCTCATCGAGGTCTTCCCGCACGACGAGCACGGGCTCCCCGTCGTACGTCGCGACGGAAGCGTCGTCGGCTTCGGGCAGGGCGCCGCGGTCGGCCTCCTCCGAGGCCGCGACGGTGCGCCCGTCGTCGTCGAGGAGCTGCGCGATGTCGTCGTCGAGGTCGGCCAGCACCTCCGGCCCCTCGGCCTCGATGCGCGCCGCGAGCTGTTCGGCGCGCGTCTCGGCGCCGCGCACGGCGGCATCGCGGACGCTGACCGAGAGGATGCCGTAGAACGCGAGCGCCCCGAGCAGCAGCGCGCCGGTGACGACCAGCGTCGCGGCCGCGGTGATGCGTGTGCGCAACGAGCGGCGTCGCTCAGCCACCGTCGGCCGCCAGACGGTATCCCGCGCCGCGCACGGTCTCGATGGCGGTGCGGTCGAACGGGCGGTCGACCTTGCGGCGCAGGTGCCCCACGTACACCTCGACGATGTTCGGGTCGCCCTCGAAGTCGTCGTTCCATACGCCGGCGATGAGGTCGCGCTTGGAGAGCACCTGCCCGCGATGGCGCATCAGGTGCTCGAGCACCGCGAACTCGCGGGCCGTCAGGTCGATCTCGGCGTCGCCGCGCCGCACTGTGCGGGCTCCGGGGTCGAGGCGCAGGTCTCCCGCCTCGAGCACGGTCGGCCGCTCCACTCCGCCCCGCCGGATCAGGGCACGCAGGCGCGCGACCAGCACGGCGAACGAGAACGGCTTGGTGACGTAGTCGTCGGCACCGGTCTCGAGCGCCTCGACCTGGTCCCACTCGCCGTCCTTCGCCGTGAGCATGAGCACCGGCGTCCAGTTCTCCTCGGCGCGCAGCGCGCCGCAGACCTTCCAACCGCTCATGCCCGGCATCATCAGGTCGAGCACGATCGCGTCGTACGCCGTCTCGCGGGCTCGCCACAGCCCGTCCACGCCGTTGTGGGCGACGTCTACGGCGAACCCTTCGGCCTCGAGCCCGCGACGGATGCCGTCGGCGAGCCGCACCTCGTCATCCACCAGCAGAATCCGCATCCGCACCAGTCTGGCCCGCGCCGGCTGAATCCGCGCTGAAGCGCACTCAGCGTGCCAACCCTCGTCTCCGCTGGCCCACGGACGACGTGCAGAACTCCACGGGTTTGACGCCCTGGGCCGCGCGGATCGGCGGGTGAGACCGGAATGGCCGCGTTCTTGTGGAGTTCTGTCGCCGCGCTCGCCGCGCTCGCCGGGCCGGCCGAACCCGCCGAGGTCGCCGGACCCGCCCCGCCCGAACGGGCGCATCGGCGAAGCCCACGGCCGTCAACCCCCGCGCCGCGACCCCGGGTCTCTGAGACGCTTCTTGCGCCACACCCGGGAGACGACCATGACCGACCTGCTGCCGCGCACCGCGCCGGCCCCCTTCGCCGCTCGCGGTCAGCTCAGCGAGCTGCTGCTCGACATCCTGACCTCGGAACCCCACGACGCGCTCACGGACGGCCGCGCGAAGGCCTTGCATTGCCGACGCCGCCCCGGTATCGGAGCGGCTTGCGCGTGGCCCCGGTGAGGGGCGACGCGAGGGCGGGTTCTCGTCGCGCGTACGACGAGAACCCGCCCTTCGTGAGTCCGGCGAGCCGGGTCAGGCCAGCTTCTCCTCCAGGACGTAGCCCTCCTCGCCGTGCTCGGCGAGGTCGACACCGGCGACCTCGTCCTCGCTCTTGACGCGGAAGCCCAGCGTCTTGTCGATGGCGAAGCCGATGACCAGGGTGAGGATGAGAGAGTAGCCCAGCACCGCGAAGGCGGCGATCGCCTGGACGAGCAGCTGAGTGCCGTCGCCGCCCATGAACAGGCCCGTGCCGTTGGCGAAGAAGCCGAGGTAGAGCGTGCCGATGACGCCGCCGACGAGGTGGATCCCCACGACGTCGAGGGAGTCGTCGAATCCCCAGGCGTACTTGAGCTCGATCGCGAGCGCGCAGACGGCACCGGCGACCGCGCCGAGCACGATCGCCCAGATGGGGTCGAGGGCGGCACAGGCCGGGGTGATCGCCACGAGACCGGCGACGGCGCCCGAGGCGGCGCCGACCGACGTGGGCTTGCCGTCCTTCAGCTTCTCGACCACGAGCCAGGCGAGCAGAGCCGCGGCCGTCGCCGCGATCGTGTTGACGTAGACGAGCGCTGCGACGCCGTCGGCAGCCAGCTCCGAGCCGCCGTTGAATCCGAACCAGCCGAACCACAGCAGGCCCGCGCCGAGGAGCACGAACGGCGGGTTGTGCGGCACGTGCGCGCCCTTGCGGAAGCCCACGCGCTTGCCGAGCACCAGGGCCAGTGCCAGAGCCGCGGCACCGGCGTTGATGTGCACCGCGGTGCCACCGGCGAAGTCGATGACGCCGACGCCGAAGGTCTCCTGCAGGCCATAGGTGATCCAGCCGCCGTAGGCGAAGCTGCCGTCGTCGGCGAGACCGAAGTTGAACACCCAGCTCGCCACCGGGAAGTACACGACCGTCGCCCACACGCCGGCGAACAGCATCCACGATCCGAACTTGGCCCGGTCGGCGATGGCGCCGGAGATGAGCGCGACGGTGATGATCGCGAAGGTGGCCTGGAACGCGACGAAGGCCAGCGGCGGGTACGCGGCGCCCTCGGGTGTCTCCAGCAGACTCTCGAGCCCGATCGCCGACCAGTCGATCGACCATGGCGGCACGAGCCCGTCCGCCCCCGGGAACGCGATCGCATACCCGTAGATCACCCACAGCACCCCGATGAGCCCGGCCGCGCCGAACGTCATCATCATCATGCTGATGACGCTCTTCGCTTTGACGAGGCCTCCGTAGAAGAAGGCCAGTCCGGGTGCCATCAGCAGCACGAGTGCCGCCGACAGCAGGATGAACGCGGTGTTTCCCTGATCCATGACGCGAGCCTCTCTGCAGGCTTCTGCGAGGGACCGCCGGGTTGCGGTGCGCCTTCGAGCTGCGCCTGCGGGCAGATCACTGCCGTGCAACCCATTTTCTTGGCGCGCAACCACTCGACGGTTTCTGCGACGTGAATCTTGCGTGACGAGCGCCCGGAAGGGTTTTACGCGCCCGAAACATCGGTGACACCTACGGCGTCGCGTCTTCTTGTTACTGTCATTCAACACGCTTCACCAACAGTCAACATGACCCAGGAGAGCCCCATGACCCTTCCCGCATTCGCCGGGGGTGACGTCGTCACACTCCCCACCGCACCGCCATCGCTGCGCGAGCGCGCACTGGCGGACGACATCCGCTTCATCCTCGCCGTGTTCGTCGACCTCAACGGCAAGCCCTGCGCCAAGCTCGTGCCTGTCGCGGCCGCCGATGAGCTCCAAGCCGGCGAGCTGGGCTTCGCCGGCTTCGCCGCCGGGCTCATCGGCCAGCACCCGCACGACGCCGACCTCATCGCCGTGCCCGACCTCGACTCGTACGCTCCCATCCCCTTCGTCCGCGAGGGCCTCGCGATCGTGCATTGCGACCCGTACGTCGACGGCGAGCCGTGGCCGTACGCGCCCCGCGTCATCCTCAAGCGCGCACTCGCCCGCCTCGCCGAGCGCGGGCTGTCGGCCAAGGTGGGGGCCGAGGTGGAATACTTCCTCGTCGACCGCGACGACGACGGCCGGCTCTCCGCGGCCGACTCGAAGGACGAAGGGCTGCGCTCCTGCTACGACGCCCGCGGCGTCACCCGCATGTACGACCACCTCGCGGCCGTCAGCGACGCGATGAACTCTCTCGGGTGGGGCAACTACGCCAACGACCACGAAGACGCCCCCGGCCAGTTCGAGCAGAACTTCACGTACGACGAGGCGCTCGTGACGGCGGACCGCGTCATCACTCTGCGCTATCTCATCGGCATGCTGGCGGAGCAGCGCGGCATGACGGCCACGTTCATGCCGAAGCCCTTCAGCGACCGCGCCGGCAACGGCCTGCACTTCCACCTGTCGCTGTGGAACGAGGACGACGCACCGGTGTTCCCGGACAGGGCCGACGCGCGCGGTCTCGGCCTCTCCGAGGTGGCGTACTCGTTCGTGGCGGGCATGCTGGACCACGCCCCCGGACTGCAGCTGTTCCTGGCGCCGAGCGTCAACTCCTACAAGCGCCGAGGCGCCACGACGAGCGCGTCGGGCGCCACGTGGTCGCCGAAGCACGCCACCTACGGCGGCAACGACCGCACGCACTTCATCCGCGTCCCCGACGCGAACCGCATCGAGCTGCGCGCGGCTGACGGCTCGGCGAACCCGTACCTGGCCCTCGCCGCGGTGATCCACGCCGGTCTCGACGGCATCCGGCGCGCCGCCGATCCCGGCGATCCGTGCGGCCCCGGCGAGTTCCGCGAGACCTCGGCGGTGCTCCCCCGCACGCTCCTGCACGCGGTGCAGTCGCTTCGCGACGACGCCGTGCTGCGCGAGGCGCTCGACGGCGGCCGCGGCGTGGGCGAGTACTTCGCCGACGCCAAGGAGGACGAGTTCCTCGTCTGGCACAACACCGTCACCGAGTGGGAGCTCGACCGCTACCTCACGGCGTACTGAGCGCGCCCGCATCCGCTCTCGAACGAAAGGAAGACCCATGTGCGGAATCGCTGCACTGCAGATTCGCAACCCCGCGCTGCGCGGTGAGCTCGGCGGCCTCATGCACGGCATGCTGTGCGAGATCGTCGAGCGGGGCCCCGACTCGGCCGGTCTGGCGCTGTACGGATCCGAGCAGCTCACGCCCGACGGATCGTCGGCCATCACCGTGATCTCGGATGCCGACCCCGCGGCGCTGGCGGAGAGCCTGCGCGCGTGCCTGCCGGAAGGGGCCGAGCCGACGGTGGTCGCGTACGCCGAGTCATTGCTCGTGAACGCGGAGGTCGGGGCATCCGTCCTCGAACAGGCGGTGCGCACGGCGCTCCCGGGCGCGAGCATCATCGGCCGCGGCTCGAACGTCGCCGTCCTGAAGGGCGTCGGGCACCCCGTCGCGCTCGCCGACGTCTACGGGCTCACCGGGATCAGCGGCACGCAGGCGCTCTCGCACACACGCATGGCCACCGAGTCGGCGGTCACCGCCGTCGGCGCGCACCCGTTCACCGTCGCCGAGGACCTCTGCCTCGTGCACAACGGCTCGTTCAGCAACCACGCGTCGATCCGCCGGTGGCTGCGCGCCGAGGGCGTCGACTTCGACAGCGAGAACGACTCCGAGGTCGCGGCCCGCTTCATCGCGTGGCGAACGCGCCGCGGGGACGACCTGAAGACCGCCCTCGAGGCGCTGCAGGGCGTATTCGACGGGTTCTACACACTCGTCGTCACCACCGCCGATTCGATGGCCGTGGTGCGCGACCCCATCGCCTGCAAGCCGGCGATCATCGCCGAGACCGACGACTGGATCGCCATGGCGTCGGAGTACCGCGCCCTGGCGGGGCTCCCCGGCATCGAAGACGCCCGCATCTTCGAGCCGTCGCCCGGCGTCGTCTACACGTGGGCCCTCGAGCCCGTCCTGGAAGGAGCAGCCCGATGACCCTCATCGCCCCCGAAACCATCGCCACCACGGTCGACCTCGCCGGCTCGAGCGTCCGCGAGCTCAACCAGCTGCTGCACGGCGCCGTCGACGGCGCGTCGTTCGTCGTCGAGTCGCCGGTCGGCAGCCACAACATCGCCGTCGGCATCACCGCCGACATCGACGTGACCGTCGAGGGCAACGTCGGCTACTACTTCGCCGGCATGCACCAGACCGGCACCGCGACGGTGCACGGCAGCGCGGGGGTCGGCCTCGCCGAGAACATCATGTCGGGCGTCGTGCACGTCACCGGCGACGCCTCGCAGTCGACCGGTGCGACCGGGCACGGCGGCCTGGTGATCGTCGACGGCAACACCGGTGCCCGCTGCGGCATCTCGATGAAGGGCGTCGACATCGTCGTCGGAGGCAGCATCGGCCACGCCTCGGCGTTCATGGCGCAGGCGGGCCGCCTCGTGGTCTGCGGCGACGCCGGCGAGGCGCTCGGCGACTCGATCTACGAGGCCCGCATCTACGTGCGGGGCCAGGTCGCCTCGCTCGGGGCCGACTGCGTCGAGAAGGAGATGCGGCCCGAGCATCTGGCCGAGCTCGCCGGGCTGCTCGAGCGCGCCGGGCGCACGGAGGACCCGGCCGATTTCAAGAGATACGGCTCGGCACGCAGCCTCTACCACTTCAAAGTCGACAACGCCGGTTCGTACTGACCTCCGTTCCGCATCCGGCATCTCCAGGGAGCATCACATGACCACCGATCTCGCCGCCCTCGGCCTCCGCGAGTCCGCGACCTTCGACCGCGCCACGATCGCCGACATCCAGCGCGCGGCATCCACCGGAATCTACGACATCCGCGGCTGGGGAGCCAAGCGCCCGCTGCCGCACTTCGACGACCTGCTGTTCCTCGGCGCGAGCATGTCGCGGTACCCGCTCGAGGGCTACCGCGAGAAATGCGCCACCGACGTCACGCTCGGCGCCCGCAACGCGCTGGAGCCCATCCACCTCGACATCCCGGTGACGATCGCAGGCATGAGCTTCGGCGCGCTGTCGGCGAACGCGAAGGAGGCCCTGGGTCGCGGCGCGAGCGAGGCCGGAACGTCGACCACCACCGGCGACGGCGGCATGACGCCCGAGGAACGCGGCCAGTCGCGGACGCTCGTCTACCAGTACCTGCCGTCGCGCTACGGCATGAACCCCGACGACCTGCGCAAGGCCGACGCGATCGAGATCGTGCTCGGCCAGGGCGCAAAGCCGGGCGGCGGCGGCATGCTGCTCGGTCAGAAGATCACCGAGCGCGTCGCCGGCATGCGCACCCTGCCCGTCGGCATCGACCAGCGCTCGGCGAGCCGCCACCCGGACTGGACCGGACCCGACGACCTCACCATCAAGATCGCCGAGATCCGCGAGATCACCGATTGGCGCAAGCCCGTCTACGTCAAGATCGGCGCCTCACGGCCGTACTACGACACCGCACTGGCGGTGAAGGCGGGCGCAGACGTGGTCGTGCTCGACGGCATGCAGGGCGGCACCGCGGCGACGCAGCAGGTGTTCATCGAGCACGTCGGCATCCCGACGCTCGCCGCCATCGGCCCGGCGGTCGCGGCGCTGCAGGAGCTCGGCGTGCACCGCACCGGCGTGCAGCTGATCGTGTCGGGCGGCATCCGCACCGGCGCCGACGTCGCGAAGGCCCTGGCACTCGGGGCGGATGCCGTGGCCATCGGCACCGCCGCCCTCATCGCGCTCGGCGACAACGACCCGCGCTACGCCGACGAGTACGCGAAGCTCGGGTCTGCGGCCGGCTTCTACGACGACTTCCAGGACGGACGCGACCCCGCGGGCATCTCGACGCAGGACCCCGAGCTGTCGGCGCGCCTCGACCCGGTGGCCGCCGGACGCCGGCTCGCCAACTACCTCCGCGTGCTGACCCTCGAAGCGCAGACGATCGCCCGCGCCTGCGGAAAGTCCCACGTGCGCAACCTCGAGCCCGAGGACCTCGTCGCGCTGACCGTGGAGTCGGCGGCGATGGCGGGCGTGCCGCTGGCCGGCACGTCGTGGATCCCCGGACGCAGCTGACAGCGTGACGGAGACGGATGCAGCGTCGCCGGCGGCAACCACACCGTCGGGGATCCACGCGAGGTCGGGGCCGAATGCGGGCAACCGTCCGAAGGAAGGCATATCTCCGACCTCGTGGCGAGCCGCGCCGACGCCGGTGAACGAGCTCGCCGAGCTGGACGTGGTCACGCCGGCCGACGCCGCCGCCGAGTCGTGGGCGAACGGCCTCGGCGTCACGCGTGTGCTCGCGAAGCGCCTGGCGTGGCGGCTGAGCATCGCGGAGTTGCGGGGACGGATGCCGTTCTCCCGCCTCTCCGGCCTCGACCGCGTGCTGATCCCGCTCAGTGCACCGAGCGTGGCCCTGATCATCGACGGCGTGGAGCAGCGGGTGACGCGGGAGAGCGGCATCCGTTTCCCCGGAGAGGCCCGCGTGACCGCCACGGCGGATCGCGGCGGCGTGTCGGTGGTCAACGTCATGGTCAAGCGGGGGCTCGCGGCGCCGATGTACCGCATCGGCCTCCATCGCGGCAGCGTGCCGGTCGACCCGGCGGCGACGCTCACGGTGCTGCTGGCCGGCACCGCGACGGTCGACGACCTGCCGCTCCCGCCCGGCAGCGCGCTGCTGCAGAGTCTCCGGCCACGCCGCATCGTGTGCGAATCGGCGCTTCTCGCGCGGTTCGACATCCTTCCCGCCGGCGATCAGCCGCACACCTGAAAGGTCCGCATGTCCACTCCCCCGATCGCGATCATCGGCGCCGGCCTCGCGGGCGCCGCCACCGCATGGCAGCTCGCCCGCCGCGGCCGCGACGTCGTCCTCCTCGAGCGCGGCACGCCCGCGAACGACTTCGGCAGCTCGCACGGCTCGGCGCGCATCCTCCGCTACACGTACCCCGACCCGTTCTACACCGGGCTCATGGTGCGGGCGCGTCGCGGCTGGGACGACCTCGAGGACCTGGTCGGCGAACGCCTCATCACGCCCACCGGCTCGCTCGACTACGGTGCCAACCGCGACCCGGCAGCCCTGGCCGACGTGCTCGCCGGATTCGACGTCCCCCATGAGCTGCTGAGCGCCGGCGAGGCGACGGCCCGCTGGTCGGGACTGACGTTCGACGGGCCGGTGCTGTGGCACGCGGACGCCGGCGTGATCGACGCGGAGTCCGCGGTGAAGGCGATGGTCGGGCTCGCCGTGGCGGCGGGCGCCGAGCTGCGGCAGGACTGGACGGCCGCGCGCGTGCTGCGGCAGGGCGACGACCATCTCGTCGAGTCGGAGGCCGGCGACATCGTGCGCGCCTCGCACGTGGTGGTCGCGGCCGGCGGGTGGCTTCCGGCGCTGCTCGGCACCCTCGGCCTTCCGCGGGAGACGCTCGATGCCTTCCCCGCGCTCGAGGTGCGGCAGGAGCAGGCGCTGCATTTCCCCTACCGCGACCCCGAGGCGGCGTGGCCCACGTTCATCAACAAGCGGGCCGACATCCAGGTGTACGGGCTTCCCGGCGGGCGCGACGCGGACTTCCGCGGGCAGAAGGTCGCCGAGTACAACGGCGGCCGCGTCATCGGGTCGGCGCTGGAGCACGACCGGATCATCGACCCGGTCCGGCGAGACCGTCTGGTGGCCTACGTCGAGAAGGCCCTGCCGGGACTCGTTCCCGAGCCCTATGCCGAGACGACCTGCCTGTTCACCAACGCGCCGGCCGACGAGTTCATCATCGACCGGGCCGGCGGCGTCACCATCCTGTCTCCGTGCTCAGGCCATGGCGCGAAGTTCGCGCCGCTGCTCGGCGACCTGACCGCGCGCCTCGTCACCGGCGAGGACGCGGGGGTAGCCCGCTTCCGCCCGCTCGCGGCACTGGCCGGCGCATGAGCGTCGCGGGGATGCTGCGCGAGATCGCAGCGGTGGGGGCCGATTCCACGCGCGGAGGGTTCAGCCGCGCCGGATACTCGGATGCCGACCGCGAGCTCCGCGAGTGGTTCACGGGGCACGCCGAGGCCCGGGGCCTCGACCTCGAGCGCGACCGCAACGGCACGCTGTGGGCATGGTGGAACCCCGCCGGCAGCACCGCGGACGCGATCGTCACCGGCAGCCACCTCGACTCGGTGCCGGGCGGCGGCGGCTATGACGGACCGCTGGGCGTGGCATCCGCTCTCGTCGCCGTCGACCTGTTGCGCACGCGCAAGGTCGTCCCCGAACGCCCGATCGGCATCGCCGTCTTCCCCGAGGAGGAGGGGTCGCGGTTCGGCGTCGCGTGCCTGGGATCGCGGCTGATGAGCGGAGCGATCAGTCCCGCGCGGGCCCTCTCGCTCACCGATCGCGAGGGGGCCACGTTCGCCGACGTCGCCCGCCGCGACGGGCTCGATCCCGCACACCTGGGCGCCGATCCCGACCGCCTGGCGCGCGTCGGGGCCTTCGTCGAGCTGCACGTCGAGCAGGGGCGCGGGCTCATCGACCTGGATCGGCCGGTGGCGATCGCGTCGTCGATCCTCGGTCACGGCCGGTGGCGGGTCACCGTCGACGGTCAGGGCAACCACGCCGGCACGACCCTCATGCAGGACCGGCGCGACCCCGTCGTCGCCGCAGCTCGCATGATCGTCGAGATCCGCGACCTCGCCCGCCGAACCCCGGACGCGCGCGCGACGGTCGGCCGGCTGGAGCCCGTGCCGGGCGGAACGAACGTCATCGCCTCGCAGGTGCGGTTCTGGATCGACATCCGTCATCCGGACGACCTGGTGACGGCGGCCCTCGTGACGGAGGCACGCGACCTCGTGCTCGCCGCCGCGCACGCCGAGGGGTGCGGGGCAGACGTGCGCGAGGAGTCGCTGAGCCCGACCGTCGACTTCGACCTGGGCCTGCGCGACGCGCTTCGCCGCTCCCTCGCCGACGCCCCCGAACTCGGCACCGGTGCAGGTCATGATGCGGGGGTGCTCGCCGCAGCCCTCCCGACGGCGATGCTCTTCGTGCGCAATCCGACCGGCATCTCGCACTCTCCGGAGGAGCTCGTGGAGGACGCGGATGCCGAGACGGGCGCGACTGCGCTGGCCGACGTGCTGCAGGACCTGGCGGCTGCGCCCGCGGAATGGCCGGCGGCACGCCCGCCTATGATGGCGAGGTGAGTGCGTCGACCACGGGAGCGGGCGACAGCCCCGGCGGCGTGCTGGAGCCGATCATCGCCCAGCAGGTGCGCCGCTACCGCGCCGAGCAGGGCATCTCGGCGGCGGATCTCGCCGCCCGCACCGGCCTTTCGAAGGCGATGATCTCGAAGATCGAATCGGCGACGACCTCCTGCTCGCTGACCACCTTGCAGCGGCTGGCGGATGGCTTCGGCATCCCGGTCACCGCGCTGTTCCGCGGGTCGGCGAGCGACCGGGAGGCCTCGTTCACGAAGGCGGGCGCCGGCAGTGTCAGCGTGCGCAGCGGCACGCAGCACGGTCATCTGTATCGCATGCTCGGCGTGCTGAAAGACACCCCGAACGCGCTCGAGCCGACCCTCGTCACGCTCACCGACGCCTCGAACGTCTTCCCGCTCTTCCAGCACCCCGGAACCGAGTTCCTCTACATGCTCGAGGGACGCATGAGGTACGGGCATGGCGGCTACGAGTACGAGATGGAGCCCGGCGACGCCCTGCTGCTCGACGGCGAGGCGGCGCACGGACCCGTCGAGCTCATCGAGGTGCCGATCCGGTTCCTGGCGATCCGGTCCCGTTGAGCACTCGCCGGTCGGCCGGGGGCCTCAGGCGACGTCGAATGGGTTCTCGACGGCCCGGCCCGGCGGCGGCGACAGGATCAGCTGCGTCCGGTCCTGCATGTACCCGACGGCCTCGTCGTTGCTCGGCCCCCCAGCGTGTTGTTGGTGGTCTGCGTCACGAGTTCGGTGCTCGAGTTCAACAGGAACGTGGCGTCGACCTCGTTGCCGTCCATCCCGATCCCGCGGAGCGTGATCGAGTCCGTCATTCCCGCCGATCCGAGCGCGCGTGCGTACTCCATCATCCAGTCGGCGGCATCGTCGTCGAGGAAGATCGCCATGTGCGTGTACGTCACGTGCTTCATGCCGGCCACTGTGCGCGGTCGGCCGAACATCCCCATATCCCGTTGACACCGGTGCCCGTCCATGCATGACCGGGGGCGGACGACGGATGCTGCGCCCCTGTCGGATGTCGGGGGTCCATGGTTGGCTGACCGCATGCACACCGTGACCTCCGCCGACGGCACCCCGATCGCCTACGACGTCACCGGAGAGGGCGCAACGGTCGTGATCGTCAACGGTGCGATGTCGACGGCCGCCGATGCCGCCGGGCTCGCGGCGGCACTGGCGGACGCCGGCTTCCGCGCCGTCACGTGGGACCGCCGCGCGCGTGGCTCGAGCGGCGACGCCCCCGGCTCCGCACCGCAGCGCGAGGTCGACGATCTCGCCGCGGTGATCGACGCGGTCGGCGGAGAGGCAGCCGTACTGGGCCACTCGTCCGGTGCGGTGCTCGGGCTCGTCGCGGCGGCCCGTGACGTGCCGATCCGCGCACTGTTCCTCTCGGAGCCACCCTTCCGGTTCGGCGTCGACGAGCCGGCCGACGACCTCGCCGAGCGACTCCAGCGCAGCGTCGACGAGGGCCGGCCCGAAGACGCGGTCGTGACTTTCCAGATCGAGAGCGTCGGCCTGCCGCGCGAGATGGTCGATCAGATCCGCGCGAGCGACATGTTCCCGGGGCTGGTCGCGCTCGCGCAGTCGACGGTCTACGACACCAACCTGGTCCGCGAGGTATCGACACCCGGGCCCGAGCTTCTCGGCGTGGGCGTGCCCGTGACGATCATCCGGGGCGCGCAGACCTTCCCCGTGCTGATGACCGCCGCCGACCGCCTCGCCGATGAGATGGGGGGCGCCGAGCTGGTCATCGTCCCCGAGTCGGTGATGCACCGCCCCGACCCGGCGGCGACCGCCCGGGTCATCAGAGAACGGCTCGTCTAGCGACAGCGTCGCGGGCGCCCGCTCCCGACCGCCTGGCCGCAGGTCGGGTTTGCATCTGACGCCGAACCCGCACCGCGACGTGCCTACGTGCCGTCGCACCGGCGGCGCGTGCTCATACCATCGGGGTTCCGGAGGGTCGGAACCGTCGTCGTCCGGAGACGTCAGACCGAGAGGACCCTCGCCCGATGCTCCACGGCTTCCGTGCGACCGTTCTACGGGCCCTGACCGTGCTCGGCGTCGCGCTGGGCCTGCTGGCGTCACCGGCCGCGGCGTTCGCGGCCTCGCCGTCCCCATCGGTCTCGGCCGCGCCGTCGGTCTCGCCCGCCGCGTCGGTCTCGCCCGCACCATCGGTCTCGCCCGCACCGTCGGTCTCGCCGTCGGCGACGCCGGGTGGCGACGACGACGAGGTCTCCCTTCGCCCCGCCACCGGCGCGTACTTCGGCACGACGATCGATTGGGGCGCCGACGCCGCGGTGCTCGAGGCGGAGCGTCTCGGCCGCGTGCCGGCGCTGCTCGAGCATGTGACGCGGTGGCCGCTCTCGCCGGCAGAGCAGTCCTTCCTCCAGCAGTTCGTCGCCCAGGCCGCGCGGATCGGCGCGCTCCCCGTGGTAACGATCTCGCCGAGCGGCGATCTGACGCGATTCGGCGAAACCGACGCACGCGCCATCGTCCACGCGATTGCACAGGCACGCATCGACGACTCCATTCCGCTGTACGTGCGATTCGCACCGGGGATGAACGCGCCATGGGTTGCCTGGGGTCAGGACGCGCGCGCGTATGTACACGGCTTTCGCGTGCTCGCCGACGCCGTGCACGCGGAGCTTCCCGGTGCCGCCATGGTGTGGTCGCCGACGGCCGGCGCCGGCTACCCCTTCGGGAGCGACACCACCCGCGGTGAACTCGACACCGACGGGGATGGCCGGGTCACCGCCGGCGACGACCCTTACGCGCCCTACTACCCGGGTGATCGGTACACCGATTGGGTGGGGCTCGTGGCCTACCACGATCCGAGCGGCGGTGGCGCGGCGGTCAACGCCCTTCCTGCTGCCGGCTCCCTGGCCGCCCAGCTCGACGGTGACGGCGTCCTGGCATTCGCCGAGCGCTTCGCCTCGGTCGACCGTCCGCTCATGCTCGAGACCGGGGCGTTCTTCAGCGCGGGCGCGGGCGGTGCGGACGAGCTCGACATCAAGCGGGAATGGTGGCGTCAGATCCTCGCCGCCGTCGATGGCCTGCCGTCACTCGACGCCGTCGTCTGGCGCGATGCGGAGTCGACGCGAGGCGTCGTCGGGCGGGCGCCGATCGAATGGGGCATCAGCAGCAGCGCCGAGCTGACCCGCTCATTCGTCGCCGATGCCACCGGCAGCGGCCTCGTGTTCGGTCCGCTGTACACGCCGTCCGGCAGGGCGGTCGCGACGGCCGCCGGCGGCACCGGAACGACGATCGGCGGCATCACCGGGTGGATCCTTGCGGCCCTCGTCCTGGCCGCCGCGGCCGCGCTGCTGGCCTGGGGGCTGACCAAGGGTCGACGCGGCGCCCTCGCGTATGACGGTCCGCCGAATCGCGACCTGCGCATCGACCTGCTGCGCGGGATCGCGATCGTCTTCGTGCTGGTCAACCACGTCGGACTCGTGTCGCTCTTCCAGAACGGCACGCAGGAGGCGATCGGCATGGTGTCGGGCGCGGAGCTGTTCGTGCTCCTCTCCGGGCTGGTGCTCGCCATGGTCTACCGTCCGAAGATCGCCCGGGACGGCATCGCCGAGGCGGCGACCCTCATCGGCCGGCGGGCGTGGAAGATCTACGTGGCCGCTCTGGCTGCGGTCCTCGTCGTCGGACTGCTCGGCCTGATCCCCTTTCTCAACGCCTCTCCCGCCATGACGTTCGTGGACGAGGGCACGGGAGCTGCCGGCGACGAGGCGACCGGCCGCGTGTACGACCTGTACGCCGGCTTCGACCGCCTCTTCCAGTACCCCGTCGACGCGAGCGTCTTCGGCGACATCCTGCTGCTGCGGATGGGCCCGTGGCAGGTGAACGTGCTGGGCTTCTACGTCGTGATGCTCGCCCTCTCGCCGCTGATCCTCTGGGCGCTTTCGCGGGGATGGTGGATCGTCGTGCTGGCCGCGAGCTGGGCGGTCTACGGCGTCCAATCGCTCCTTCACCTGCGGCTGCTGCCCTCGCAGTTCGAGGACTCGTTCCCCCTGCTGACGTGGCAGGCGCTCTTCGTCACGGGCATGGTGGCCGGCTACCATCGCCGCGCGATCGTCGATTGGTTCGGAACGCGAGCCGGGCGAGCGGTGCTGAGCGTCTGCGTCGTCGCGGCCGTGGCCTTCGCGATCTTCTCGTGGAACAACCCCTACCTGTCGAGCCCGCTCGACGTACGTCTCGGCCTGGTGCCGCAGAACACGTTCGCGGCGGTGTACGGCGAGTGGTTCGAGCGCACCTACCTCGATCTCGGACGCGTCGTGAACGTGCTGCTCGTCACGATCACGATCTATGCGCTGTTCAGCGTGCTCTGGAAGCCGATCGCGGGCGCGGTGGGGTGGTTCTTCATCCCGCTGGGGCAGACGACGCTCTATGTGTTCATCATGCAGCTCGCGTTCGTGCTGGTCGTGGCCAACCTGCCCTTCCTGCACGACGGCGACCTCCTGTGGAACACCGTCGCCTACGTCGTGATCCTCGGGCTCATGTGGGTGATGGTGAAGAAGCGGTTCCTCTTCGCCGTCATCCCGCGCTGACCCCGGCCTTCACCGATGGGTCAGTCGCGCCGGGCCGCGAGGGCGGAGGCGAGCGCGGATGCCGACCCCGACGAACTGGCGATCCGCCAGTCGACCTCCTTGTCGTGGTCGAACCAGACGAAGCCGGCCACATCCGGCTGGGCGTCCAGATACGACACCAGCTCGGTGTTCCACGCGGGCTTGGAGCCTCCGGCCTCCGCCGACGCGGTCTCACCGATCATGATGGGCTTGTCCGGGGCGATCGTGCGCAGCTCCGAGAGCCCGGCGCCGAAGAGCACCGCCGGCGTCTGCCAGGTGCTCCACGTCTGGGTGGTACCCCAGTTGTAGCCGTCGAGCGCCACGACGTCGACGTAGGCCTCGCCCGGGTAGAGGGTCGCGAGCGAGGTCGAGCCCTCGTAGGGGACGTTGGGGCTCCAGATCCACTTCACGTTGGTCGCGCCGGCGCCGGTGACGACGTCGTGCACGTGCCGCCACGCCGCCGCGAACGAGCCAGGGGCATTGCCGTTCACCCCGTCGCCCCACGGGTACCAGTCACCGTTCATCTCGTGTGCGTACCGGAGGTACACCGGCTTGCCCCATGCCGCGAGCGCGGCACCCCACTGCTGGAGGTAGGCGTCGTAGGTGCCGGCCGTCACCTGAGCATTCGTGTAGGCGGGCTGGGCCACCCCGCCGCCCCAGCGCCAGGGCTCCCACGTGAGGATGCTCGTCGCACCGCGGGCCGCCACGCTGTCGAGGCCGGCGATCGGAGCGGGCTGGGCGAAGTCGTAGTACGACACCACCAGTCCCGGCGCCTCCCCGACGAGGCGCGCGACGGCGTCGAGCTCGGCGTCGGCGGTGGCCCCGCCGGGAGTCGTCACCCCGAACTGCAGGCGCGCGCCGCTGATCGCCGGCACGACGGGCGCCGGCTGCGTCACCGTGAACGGCGCCGACGCCGTCGCAGCGGAGGCCGTGGCCGTCACCAGGAGACTCGCCGAGGTGGTCGCCGGGATCTTGATGGTGGCGCGGAACGAACCCGAGGCGCTCGTCGTGAAGGCCGCCGAGGCGCTGCCGGCGGTGACGGCGCCCGTGCTCTTCTTGCCGAAGCCGGTTCCGCTGACCGTCACGATGGTGCCCGCCGGGCCGGTGGACGGCGACAGCGTCACCGCCGCGCCCGCTGCGCTGGCGGACGCCGGCGCAGCCGCGGCACCCGCGATGAGGCCGATCGTGACCGCGACGGCCACGGCGAATGCTCGTACTCGAGACATGGCGGTCTCCCCCCTACGGCGGATCCCGGCGGATCACGGGACGCAGGTCCTGCCGTGTCTGCGCGAGAGTACCTGGTGAGGCGGCGAATATCGCACCAAGTGTCGCGAAATGGATGCAGGGCGGGTCACGCCATCAGCACCGGCGTCGGACGGTGCGCGGCACCCACCTCGGGGATTGCGCGTCCGGAGTCAGGCGATGCGCGTGCCCGATGGCAGCCTGCCGGCGGGAGTGCGGGTTCGCCCCCACGCCCACCACATCAGCCCGGCCGCGAGCAGCAGCTGCAGCGACATCCCCACGAACCAGCTGGGCGTGGACTGGTCGATGACGTCTTCGGCCTCCGACCCGTCGTCCGCCGCTCGCGGGGCGCAGTCGTCCCAGCGCTGCTCGAGATCGGGCGCCTGCTGCGCCGCGCGCACTCCGTACTTGATCTGCCCGAAGAGGTCGTTCGGGTTGCCGTACTCGTCGAACTGCGTCGGCGTCGCATCGGCGAGGATCACGAACGGGTTGGCCGCGAGCAGCCACCACACGTGATCGAACCGCGGTACCTCGTACGTCGACGTGGTCCACTCGCCGCAGCGGACCTCGACGTCGTCGTCGCAGGGGTAGTCGGCGCTCGGCTCCTCGCCCGGCATGCACGGGAACGTGTCGCCGGTGTAGTCGTCGTACTCGATCGACCGGTAGTGGTTCGTCACCTCGGAGCGGACGGTGAAGCCCACGAGGGCGAAGGCGATCAGCGTGCCGACCACCAGGGCCGCGACCACGAGATAGGTGGTGGCGACCGAGAACAGCGGGCGCGAGAGGATGCCGCTGAGCGCCACGCCGATCGCGGCGATCACGCCCACCTCGAACACCAGCACGAGCAGCGACACCGTGATCGTCAGCGGCGCGCCGCCGCCCGCGAGGATCGCGAGCACGAGGAACGGGACCGAGACGGCCACGAAGGCGAGCCCCGTGATCCAGGCGGCGAGGAACTTGCCGAACAGGATCTCGGTGGTCGTCGCGAGCGTCACCTGCACGGGCGCGAGGGTCGCGGCATCCCGGTCGCCGTTGATGGCGTTGCCGCTCAGCGTCGGTGAGACCAGCACGACGAGGAGGAGCGTGATGTAGACGATGGTGGAGTAGATCGCACCGCCGGGGCGGTACGCCGAGCTCCAGGCGAGGAACGACAGCGCCGTGACGATGACGAGCAGCAGCGCGAAGACGCCGAGGAGCACGTACCAGGCGACGCTCCGCGTGCGCTGGGTCAGCTCGAGGCCGACGATGGTGCCCAGTCGCTGCCCGCTCACGAGGTCGCCTCATTCTCGTCTGCGCCCGGGGCTGCGTGGCCAGGAGCCGGCGCCGCGGCAGGTCCGCCCGGGGCCGGCGGCGGGGCGGGTCCGCCGGGAGCAGCCTCCGGAGGCGCCTGCGGCGGGCGCCCGTCGCCCAGGTCGAGGAACGTGCGCTCGAGGGCGCCCTGTGCGGCGGCGAACTCCACGACGTCGAGCCCGGCGGCGATGAGGTCTCGCAGCGCGGCGGCCGCGGCATCCTCCGACTCGAACGAGACCACGATGTCGCGGCGGTCGATGCCTATGCTCGCCGCGGGCACCCGCAGCGCGTCGGCCACCCGGTCGGCCGTCATCGCGGATGCCTCCTCCCCCGCCAGCCGCACACGCCAGGGCCGCGCGCGGCGCGAGGCGGCTTGGACGCGCGCCGGGTCGACGGTCGCACCGGCCATGAGGAAGACCGCGTCGTCGACGACCTCCTCGAGCTCCGAGAGGATGTGACTCGACACCAGCACCGTCCGCCCTTCGGCGGCGAACCGCCGCAGCAGCAGGCGCAGGTCGATGCGCGCCTGCGGGTCGAGGCCCGAGGCGGGCTCGTCGAGCAGCAGCACGCGCGGGTCGTGCACGAGGGCGCGGGCGAGGCCGAGGCGCTGCTTCTGTCCTCGCGACAGCACGCGGGCGGGGGCATCGGCGAGGTCGGCGAGTCCCACCTCGGCGAGCAGGACGTCGGCGCGAGCGGATGCCGCGGGCTTCGGCATCCCGTACAGCCGCGCCGTGACGGCCAGCGTCTCTCGGGAGCTGAGCGAGTTCCAGGCGCCGAGGGCGTCGGGCATCCACCCGAGCAGTGCGCGAGCCGCCTGCGGATCGGCCACGGGGTCGATGCCGTCGATGCGGATGGACCCGGCGTCGGGTGCGAGAAGCGACGCCAGCATCAGGAGGAGCGTGGTCTTGCCCGAGCCGTTCGGTCCGACGAGGCCCGTGACGCGCCCGGCCCGCGCGCTGAGCGTCACGTTGCGGACCGCCTGCACCTCGCCGAAGGCCCTGCGAACACCCTGCACGACGATGCCCGCCTCAGCGGCGATGGAGGGTGGCGAGGTCACGCGCCCCACCCTAGCGACAGCGCGGCCTGCGGGACGGGGAGGGGAGGTCAGGAGCGGAAGAAGGCCACGCCGAGGTCGGGATGGTCGACGAACACCCCGTCGACGCCGGCGTCGCGGATGACGGCCCATTCCGCCTCGAAGTCGCCGAAGGCCTCCGGACCGCCGCGACCGCGGAACTGGCCGATGAGGAAGCGGTTCTCGGGCCGGCAGGTCCAGGTGAAGACGCGCAGCCCTCGGTCGTGGGCGTCGGCCACGACCCGAGAGGGGCCGCTCGTGCGGCCGAGCTTGTCGGGCGCGAGGATCATGCGCTTGTCGACGCTGATCCCGTCCACCCGTCCGGCCAGCGCGTCGAGCCCCGCGGGCGCGGCGGTCTGCCGGTACGTCAGCGCGGCCCTGCCCTGTGCCGCGAAGAGGTCGAACGGGCGCCCCGAGTCCTCGAGCAGGTAGACATAGGCAGCACGGATGCCGCGTCCCTGCAGTGCGAACAGCACCGTGGACTCGAACGACTCGATGGTGAGCGGCAGAGCGCCCGCCGCCCAGCCCGCGTCGCGGAGCTCGGCGTCGACCAGCGCGGCGACATCCCACCCGATGGATGCGAAGTAGGTGGCGTGCTTGATCTCCAGCACCACCCCGATCTCGCGTCCGAACTCGAGCGAGGCGTCGCGCACGGCGTCGAGCACGTCGCGCAGCCGCAGCACGGACTGCTCGCCGTCGAACGTGGCGCTCGACGGCCGCACCTGAGGGATGCGCTCCCGGCAGCGCAGCGTCGACAGCTCGTCCCACGTGAAGTCCTCGGTGAACCAGCCGGTGAGGGCCACGCCGTCCACCGTCTTCGTGGTGCGGCGGCCGGCGAACTCGGGGCGGTCGGCGACATCCGTCGTGCCGGAGATCTCGTTCTCGTGCCGTACGACGAGCACGCCGTCGCGCGAGACGACGACGTCGGGCTCCACCGCATCCACGCCCATCGCGAACGCCAGCGCGTACGACGAGCGCGAATGCTCCGGCCGATAGCCGGGCGCACCCCGGTGCCCGATGACGAGCGGAGGACGGCGCGGCACGGTTCCAGCGTAACCACGGGGGCCGTCCGACAGGCTCAGGGACCGGGCTGCGGGCGGTTGCAGCATCCGTTCATGGGGGTCTCACAGCACTGCTCGGTGCCCCCCGCGTGCCGTTCGGATAGTGTGGTTTCACAGCACCGTGCTGGGATTTCCTTGACATTGGAGTGTGAGAGCAGTGGCCCTCAACAACCCCGCGTTCAACAACCCGGCCTTCCAGGACCCGAAGGCCGTTCAGACCTACCCCGGCGGTCCGCAGGCGGCGAACCTGGGCGGGCCGACGCAGTCCGCGACGGCGCAGCGCGCCGGAACGGATGCCGCAGCCCAGGCACAGCTCGAAGGCATGTACGCCGCCCCGGCGGCCGGCGCCGTCGAGACCGGCCGGATGTCGTACGAAGACACCATCTGGAAGACCGTCGGCCTCTTCGCCGTCCTCCTCGTGACAGCCGCCGTCGGCTGGGTGTGGACCATGGCGGGCGTGACGCCGACGAACCCCCAGCCCTCGATCCTCCCGTGGATGATCGGCGCGCTCGGCGGCTTCGTGCTGGCGATGGTCGTCATCTTCACCTCGCGCAAGAAGATCCGCCCGGCGCTGATCTTCGCCTACGCCGCCTTCGAGGGCCTCTTCGTCGGCGCGATCTCGGCGTTCTTCGAGTTCCTGTACCACGGCATCGTCGTGCAGGCCACGCTCGCGACGCTCGCGGTCGTCGGCGTCACGCTCGCGCTGTTCGCCAGCGGCAAGATCCGCGCGTCGAAGCGCGCCACCAAGGTCTTCCTGATCGCGATGGTCGGCTACCTGGTGTTCTCGCTGGTGAACATCATGCTGATGATCTTCAACGTCCCGATCGCCGGTGGCGCGTTCGGCATGCTGAGCAACCCGAGCCCCCTCCTGGGCATCCCGTGGGGCGTGCTCATCGGCATCTTCGTCGTGATCATGGCGGCGTACTCGCTGGTGCTCGACTTCGACAGCATCCAGCAGGGCGTGCGCAACGGCGCTCCCCGTCAGTTCGGCTGGATGGGCGCGTTCGGCATCATGGTGACCGTCGTCTGGCTGTATCTCGAGATCCTGCGCATCCTCGCTATCGCGCGCGGCAACAACTGACCGCACACCCCTCGTAGCGACGGCCGCCCGGTTCTCCGGGCGGCCGTCGCCGTTCCCGGGGGCGCCGCTCTTTCTGGCGATGCACGGCTGACCCTAGAGTTGCGGCATGATCCAGGCAGCCAAGCCGGCGCGGCGGCTCCGACGCTTCGCCGGCGGCGCACTGGCGGGCCTGGTCTGCCTCGTCTCCGGAGTCCTCGCCACGCCCGCTGCGCACGCGGACACCGCGCCCGGACCGGGCGGCGAAGCATCCGCCTGTCCGGTCGAGATCCCCGCCGGGCAGGCCGGCCGCGTGAAGTGCGGGGTGCTGACCGTGCCCGAGCGCCGAGGTGAGGGCGCGGACCCTGCCCGCGTGATCGAGCTGCCCTACGCCGTGATCGCGAGCACCGCGAAGTCGCCCGCTCCGGACCCGCTCGTCTTCCCCACCTCTGGCGGGCCGGGCGGCGGCAGCCTGCAGTCCCTGAACTACTGGCTCGAGTACGCGGACTGGGCCACCGCGGAACGCGACGTGATCGTCGTCGAGCAGCGCGGCGACGCGCTGTCGGCCCCCTCGCTCGACTGCCCCGAGCTCGACCTCGCGGAGTTCGTCGTGAACGGCGCTCTGAACGACTCCGACCGCGCGGAGCGGGATGCGCACGTGCAGGCCTGCCATGACCGGCTGGCCGAAGCCGGAGCCGACCTCGCGGCCTACACGAGTGCTGCGGCCGCGGCCGACCTCGCCGACCTGCGTGCGGCGTTCGGGTACGACCAGTGGAACCTGTATGGCGTCTCGTACGGCTCGCGGCTCGCACTCACGACCATGCGCGACCAGCCCGCGGGGCTGCGTGCGGTGATCCTCGACGGCCCGTATCCCCCGCAGCTCGATTCGTTCGCCGACCAGCCGCTGGGCTACGTCGGAGCGGTCGACGCGCTGCTGGGCGCCTGCCGGGAGGCCAGGGACTGCGGCGACAGCTACCCGGATCTCGAAGACAGCCTCATGGCGGTTCTGGAGCGGGCCGGGCGCGAGCCGTACGTCGTGCGGGTGCAGGATCCGGGAGGTGGACCGGCGTTCACCGTGTCCATCGACGACGGCGACATCACGCAGGGACTCTTCCAGGCGCTCTACGACCCCGACATCGTGCGGGCGCTGCCGTTCGTGATCGACGAGCTCGCCGCCGGCGACACCGACGTCCTGTTGCCGCTCGCACAGCAGAACGTCGACCGGTCCGGCACGCTGAACGAGGGTCTGCGGCTGTCGATCGAGTGTGCCGAGGAGGTGCCCTTCCACGATCCCGAGCGCCTCGCCGCCAACCTCGGCACCGATCCCCTGCTTCGCCATTACAAGGACGCAGAGTCGATCCCGGAGGACTGTCTCGTGTGGTCGGTGCCGGCGGCGTCCGAGCAGGAGAACGCACCCGTCGCCAGCGACATCCCGACCCTGGTCACCACCGGTGGTTACGACCCGATCACGCCGCGCTCCTGGGGCGAGGCAGCGGTGGCGAGTCTCTCGCACGGCACTCTCGCGTTCTTCCCCACGATGGGTCACGGCTCCGTCTGGTCGACCTGGGTCGACCCCTGCCCGTCGACAATGGCTGCCGCGTTCCTCCGAGACCCGACGACATCGCCCGACGCGTCCTGCACGGGCAGGATGGCCCCCACCGACTTCCTTACCACCCACGACATCCATCCGACCTCGGCGGTGTACCGGCTGAACCGGGATGTGCTCACCGGACCCGATCCCCTGCGCGCCGGCTCGGGCCTCCTCATCCTGCTCCTGCTCGCAGCCACCGTCGTCTACGGCGTCGGCTACGGCCTCGCGTGGCTGGTCCGCCGCCGGGGTACGGCGCCGACGGGTGCCGTGCTGACCGCCACGCTCGCGGCGGGCCTCGATCTCGCGTTCGTGGCGGGACTGGCAGCGATCCTGGCCACGACGGAGCCGCTGATCCTCGCGTTCGGGCTGCCGCCGCAGACGTGGCCACTGCTGCTGCTGCCCTTCACGGGCCTCGCGATGGGCCTCGTGCTCACCGCCCGCGTGGTGCAGGCCTGGATCGTGAAGGACGGCTCGACCGGACACCTCGTCATGCTCTCGATCGCCGCCGGGGCGTCGCTGGCGTTCGCCCTGTGGCTGCTCGTGCACGGGCTGCTGTCGCTGTGAGCCCGAAGGGCCCCCTCGGACCCGGCCCCTGGCCTCTGTCACCGGCCGTCGCTAGCGTGGCAAGATGACGCCCTCGAAGCCGGAAGCCGAGATGCTCGAGATCGACGGTCACGAGGTGCGCATCTCGAGTCCGGGAAAGATCGTGTTCCCCGAGCCGGGTATCACCAAGCTCGACATCGTCCGGTACTACCTGGCGGTTGCCGAGGGCGCCCTCCGCGGTGCGGGCGGGCGCCCGATGGTGCTCAAGCGGTTCCCGAAGGGCATCGACGCCGAGCCGTTCTTCCAGAAGCGCGTGCCCGAGAACCACCCGGACTTCGTCGACACGGCGACGCTGCACTACGCGCGGGGCACGTCGGCGGAGGAGGCGGTGATCCGGGATGCTGCGGGCCTGGCGTGGGTGATCAACCTCGGGTGCCTCGATCTCAACCCGCATCCCGTCCGCGCGGAGGATCTGGACCGCCCTGACGAGCTGCGCATCGACCTCGACCCCATGCCGGGCGTGGACTGGTCGCAGATCGTGGACGTCGCGTTCGTCGCCCGCGAGGTGCTCGACGATGTCGGGCTGGTGGGCTGGCCGAAGACGAGCGGCTCCCGTGGCATGCACATCCTCGTCCGCATCTCGCCGCAGTGGGACTACAAGCAGGTTCGCGTGGCCGCCGAGACGCTGGCCCGTGAGGTCGAGAGCCGCGCTCCGGGGCTCGCGACCGCGCGGTGGTGGAAGGAGGAGCGCGGCGAGAGCGTGTTCGTCGACTTCAACCAGAACGCGAAGGACCGCACGGTGGCCTCCGCGTACTCGATCCGCCCCCTGCCCGACGCCCGCGTCTCGACGCCGTTGGACTGGGACGAGGTCCGCGACCGGCGGCCCGAGGAGTTCACGGTTCTCACGGTGCCCGCGCGCTATGCCGACGTGGGAGATCCACACGCGGGCATCGACGACGCGGTCGGCACGCTCGACGGGCTCCTCCGTCTCGCCGATGAACTGGGTCCTGCCGAGAAGCCGCCGCGCGGCGGCGACGGTTCCGGCCGCCGACAGTCGACGATGCCGCTGATCGAGGTGGCCCGCACCAAGACCAGGCACCAGTCCGTGGTCGCCCTCGACAAATGGATGGGCGCGCACAAGGAGGTCGCGAAGCAGCTGCACCCGGCCGACATCATGATCGACGGCATGCGTGGGTCGAGCTCTCTCTGGTACCGCGTGCGGGTCAACCTGCAGCACGTGGCGGAGGCCGACCGGCCGCCGCAAGAGGCGCTCATCGCCGACTACGACCCCTGGGAGGGCAAGGTCTGGCCCGGTGCACCAGGCGCGCGCTGATTCGGCGCCCGCAGATTCGGCGCGGCGCGCCCACCGGCGCCCGCCGGCCGGGGTCCGCTGATTCGGCGACCGGCGCCACCTGCCGCGCCGGCGTGTCGCAGACCGCCGACCCTCCCCCTATAGGCCGATGAACTACCGGTTCACACAGCTCCTCGACTGCCTGAACCGGCAGGTCCCGAGCCGCCGACCCTCCCCCTATACGCCGATGAACTACCGGTTCACACAGCCCCCCTCGACTGCCTGAACCGGCAGGTCCCGAGCCGCCGACCCTCCCCCTATACGCCGATGAACTACCGGTTCACACAGCCCCCCTCGACTGCCTGAACCGGCGGGTCCCGAGCCGCCGACCCTCCCCCTATAGGCCGATGAACTACCGGTTCACACAGCTCCTCGACTGCCTGAACCGGCGGGTCCCGAGCCGCCGACCCTCCCCCTATAGGCCGATGAACTTCCGGTTCACACAACTCCTCGACTGCCTGAACCGGCGGGTCCCGAGCCGCCGACCCGCCCCCTATAGGCCGATGAACAACCGGTTCACACAGCTCCTCGACTGCGTGAACCGGAAGTTCATCGGGGTTTTGAGAAGGTCCGACTCCGCGACGTCGCGGACGTGAAGTTCGATGGCGGTGTGAGGAGGCCTCAGCCCACACCGGTGGCCGGCGATGGGCGCGAACCCCGATGCGGCCGCGACCACTTCAGGTGGTTCCCCGACGCCGTCAGCGTTCCATCGGCGCCCGAGCGCCTTCCGCGGGTGCCCGGCGGGAGGGGTTCGCGACCGCGGCACGAAGCGCGGCGACGAGCGCTGGACGCACCGCGTCTGCGGCGAAGGCCGCGGCGGCGCGGCGGGCCCGCACCGACAGCTGCGCGCGGCGCTCGTCGTCCCGCAGCAGAGCGACGATCGCGTCCGCGAAGCCGTCGACGTCGCCCGGACGCACGACGATCCCCGCATCGCCGATCGCCTCTCGCGGGCCGTAGCGAGCATCGAACGAGACCACGGGAAGACCGCGGGCCAGTGCCTCGGCGATCGATAGGCCCTGTCCCTCGAACGCCGTCGAGGTGACGAACAGCGCCGCGCGGTCGAAGACCGCATCGCGCTCCGCCGTCGCCCCATGGAGAGTGACGGAAGCCGCGAGCCCGAGTTCGTCGATCAGCCCCTGAAGATCGTCTCGCAGCGGACCCTCTCCGTAGACATCGAGGCGCGCGTCGGGCACCTGCTCGACGACCCGCTGCCAGGCACGAATGGCCAGATCCACTCGCTTCTGCGGTGCGAGCCGGTTGAGCATCACGACCCGGCGGGGGTCGCGGGATGCCGCATCCGGCGGCTCGGTGCCGAGCTCGATGGTGCTCGGCACGACGTGGAACGTGCCGGGGTCGCCCCAGCGGGCCGCCACCTCGTCGCGCTGCGCCGCGGTGGGCCAGAGCACGGCGTCGTAGCGGTCCAGGGTCGAGAGCCAGCGCCGCCACATGCCCGTCACCGGCAGATCGGGGTCGTCGTGCGGCTCGGGCAGGTGAGAATTGTGCACCGTGTGCACGAGGCGGACCCGCGGGTCGGCCCACGCCACCATCGCCTCGCCGATCTGGCGCGACTCGAAGATCACGACGAGCATGCGGTCGGGGTCGCCCGCCGCCCGGCGGCGCTCCTCGGCGATGTGCGTCAGCCACGCCGCGTACAGACTGCGGAATCCGCGCAGCACGCGGTCGCCCTCCGGCGCATGCACGACGATCGGCGCATCCGTGAGATGCCAGGTGGGGTCGTCGCGGAAGACCGGCAGCGACACGATCGGGTGGCCCGCAGCATCCGTCACGACCCGATGCTCCCCCGGATGCGACGCGTCGCCCGCCGGTTCGCCGGCGGCGAAGAGCCACGACGGGTCGGCGGCGATCTCGTCGAAGAGGTTGCGGACGCGAGAGGCATCGGGCACATGGCCGCCGTCGACGAAGGCCTGACGCTGTGCTGCGTGAGCCTCGGGCGGCTGGCCGTCGACGCTCAGCATCAACGGCTCCGGGGCACCGGACGCCTCGAGCAGCCGCAGTCTCGCAGGCACCGCGACCGCGAACCCGCCGTCCAGACCGAGGGCGATGCGACTGCCGACCAGCACGTAGTCGGCGTCGGGCAGCGAGAGCGTCACTCCCATTCGATGGTCCCCGGGGGCTTCGACGTGACGTCGAGCACCACCCGGTTGACCTCGCGCACCTCGTTGGTGATGCGGTTCGAGATGCGCGACAGCACGTCGTAGGGAAGACGCGTCCAGTCGGCCGTCATCGCGTCTTCCGACGAGACCGGGCGCAGCACGATCGGGTGCCCGTACGTGCGGCCGTCGCCCTGCACGCCCACCGAGCGCACGTCGGCGAGCAGCACGACGGGGCACTGCCAGATCTCGCCGTCGAGCCCGGCACGCGTCAGTTCCTCGCGGGCGATGGCGTCGGCGTCCTGCAGAATCTCGAGGCGGTCAGCGGTGACCTCGCCCACGATCCGGATCCCGAGGCCGGGGCCCGGAAACGGCTGGCGGGCGACGATCACCTCGGGAAGGCCGAGCTCGCGGCCGATGGCTCGCACCTCGTCCTTGAAGAGGGTGCGCAGCGGCTCGACGAGCTCGAACTGCAGGTCTTCCGGCAGCCCGCCCACGTTGTGATGGGACTTGATGTTCGCCGTGCCGGTGCCGCCGCCCGACTCGACGACGTCGGGGTAGAGGGTGCCCTGCACGAGGAAGCGGATCGGCTGGCCATCGGCCTCGGCCTCCGCGACGAGCGCGGCCTCGGCCTGCTCGAAGGTGCGGATGAACTCGCGCCCGATGATCTTGCGCTTCTGCTCGGGGTCGCTGACACCGGCCAGCGCGGTGAGGAAGCGCTCGCGGGCGTCGATCGTCACCAGGCGCACGCCGGTCGAGGCGACGTAGTCCTGCTCGACCTGCTCCCGCTCGCCCTTACGCAGCAGGCCGTGGTCGACGAAGATGCAGACCAGCTGGTCACCGACGGCCTTGTGCACGAGCGCGGCCGCGACGGCGGAATCGACGCCGCCCGAGAGGCCGCAGATGACCCGGCCCGAGCCGACCTGCGCACGGATCTTCTCCACCTGCTCGGCGATGACGTTGCCACTGTTCCAGTCGGCGGGAAGACCCGCGGCCTTGTGCAGGAAGTTCTCGATGACGTGCTGGCCGTAATCGGAGTGCTTGACCTCCGGATGCCACTGCACGCCGTAGAGGCGGCGCTCGTCGCTGCCGAACGCGGCCACCGGCGTCGCGCCGGTCGATGCCAGCACCTCGAAGCCGTCGGGGGCGCGGGACACCTGGTCGCCGTGGCTCATCCACACGTTCTGATCGACCGGCTGCCCGCCCAGCAGCACGCCGCCGTCACCGGTGACCGCGGCATCCGTCGCCCCGTATTCGCGCAGGCCGGTGTTGGCGACCTCGCCCCCGAGCGCCTGCGCCATCACCTGGAAGCCGTAGCAGATGCCCAGCGTCGGCACGCCGAGGTCGAACACGTCGGTGTCGAGGGCGGGAGCCCCCTCTTCGTACACCGACGACGGGCCGCCCGACAGGATGATGCCGACCGGGTTCTTCGCCGCGATGTCGGCGGCGCTGGCGGTGTGCGGCACGATCTCGCTGTACACGCCGGCCTCGCGCACCCGGCGCGCGATCAGCTGTGCGTACTGGGCGCCGAAGTCGACGACGAGGACGGGACGCTGGGAGGTCTCGGTCTGCTGGGTCAACGCTTGTTCTCCGTCGGGATGGCCTGAGTGAGGGACGAGTGTTCGGCGCGGGAGTGCAGCTCGGACGCCTCGCGCCCGGCCAGGTAGGTCTTGACCTCGCGGCCCACGCGCGCCTCCATGAAGAACGACAGGAGGGGGACGATGCCGCCGGCGGCGAGCAGGGCGAGACGCAGGAGGTTCCAGCGCATGAGGCTCCACACGCGGAAGCACGAGATCAGGTAGACGACGTAGAACCACCCGTGGGCGACGAGGATGCCGAGCGACAGGTTGAACCCGTCGCCGGTCGACTCGAGGCCGGAGGCGGTCTCGACGACCGGGGCGAACCACAGGAACCCGCCGGAACCACCGAGGAACAGCTCGTAGCCGACCGCGTACTTGACGATCATCTCGGCCACCAGCAGCAGCAGCATCGTGCCGGTGATGACCGAGCAGATCTGGTAGAACTTCAGGGCTCCGCGGATCGCCGGAAAGGAAGCGAGCTTCGGGGCGCGGGGCATGACCCCCAGTCTACCCGGGGCGCCGTGCCCGGATTCCGGGCTCAGGGGTGCGCGGCTCCTTCGGCCGCGGCATCCTCGAAGTCTTCCAGCTCCTTCTCCCAGGCGTCCCTGGCGAGCCGGTACCAGAGGTAGAACGCGAAGCCCGCGAAGACCGCCCATTCGACGGCGTAGAAGATGTTGAGCCAGTTCAGGCCCGGGCCCTCGCCCGGCGCCGGCGACGAGATCGGCTCGAGGCCGCCGAAAGCTTCCGACGATGCCAGGTACGGGCGATACACCGACAGCCCGCCGACGTCGTGCCACCGCCCGAGCAGCGCGGCCGGCGACATCCGGGTCATCGTCTGCGGGTCCTCACGGGGCGAAGGCGGCAGGGGCCCTTCGTCCGAGATCAGACGGCCCGTCACGTCGACGGGTTCGGCTCCGGATGCCTCCTCCTCCAGCCGGTCGATGGCCGCACGCGCGTCGCGCTCGGTGGCGGCCCAGCCGAGCGCGACCCCGACGGAGACCGGACCGTCGGTCTCGGTCTGGTCGGGCTCGAGGCGCAGCTGTCCCGTCACCCAGTAGCCCTCGACACCCTCGTTGAAGCGCGAGGACACGATGAGGAAGTCGCCGGGAACCCACGTGCCGGTCGTCTGGACGCGCTGCCCGACGAGGGGCTCCGGGAGGTACTCCCCCGGGCCCGCGACGTCGCCGATCGGCTGCACCTCTTCGGTCGCGCCCGGCGGCACCGGATTCGTCTGCAGCGCGCGACCCAGCTGCCACTGCCCGAGCCACGCGAACACTCCCGCGACGACGAGGCACAGCAGCAGCATCCCGATCCAGCGCGGTCGCAGCATCACCTCGCGCAGCGTCGGGGGGAACGCTTCGATGAGCTCGTCAGCCGCTGGGTCGCGGTCGGCAGCCACGGAGTCCGGCTCGCCCGATGCCCCGGTCCCTGAGCCCGTCGAAGGGTCGGTCATGGCATCCGTCATCCTGCGGCGTACGGCGCGACGACTACCTCGACGCGCTGGAACTCCTTGAGGTCGGAGTACCCGGTCGTCGCCATCGACTTGCGCAGGGCACCGATGAGGTTGGCCGTGCCGTCGGCGACAGGTGCCGGGCCGTACAGGATCTCCTCGAGCGAGGCGACCTGGTCGACCTTCACCCGGCGGCCGCGCGGGAGCTTGGAGTGGTGCGCCTCGGGTCCCCAGTGGAAGCCCCGGCCCGGGGCATCCGTCGCCCGTGCCAGCGCGACACCGAGCATAACCGCGTCGGCGCCCATCGCCAGCGCCTTGACGATGTCGCCGGAGGTTCCGACGCCGCCGTCGGCGATGACGTGCACGTAGCGGCCGCCCGACTCGTCGAGGTAGTCGCGGCGCGCGCCGGCGACGTCGGCGACGGCGGTCGCCATCGGTGCGTGGAGGCCGAGCGTGGCGCGAGTGGTGGATGCCGCGCCCCCGCCGAATCCTACGAGCACGCCCGCCGCGCCGGTGCGCATGAGGTGCAGGGCCGCGGTGTAGGTCGCGGCGCCGCCGACGATGACGGGAACATCGAGGTCGTAGATGAACTTCTTGAGGTTGAGGGGCTGGTCGACCGACGACACGTGCTCGGCCGACACCGTGGTGCCGCGGATCACGAAGAGGTCGACGCCCGCGGCGACGACGGTCTCGTAGAGCTCCTGCGTGCGCTGCGGGGTGAGCGCGCCCGCCACTGTCACGCCGGCCGCGCGGATCTCCGCCAGGCGGTCGCGCACGAGCTCGGGCTTGATGGGCTCGGCGTACAGCTCCTGCATGCGGCGGGTCGCGGCAGCCTTCTCGAGACCGGCGATCTCGGCGAGCAGCGGCTCGGGGTCGTCGTAGCGGGTCCACAGGCCTTCGAGGTCGAGCACGCCCAGGCCGCCGAGCTGACCGAGCATGATCGCGGTCTGCGGGCTCACCACCGAGTCCATCGGCGCTCCCAGCACCGGGATGTCGAAGCTGAACGCGTCGATCGTCCAGGTCGTCGAGACGTCCTCGGGGTTGCGCGTGCGCCGCGAGGGCACCACGGCGATGTCGTCGAACGAGTAGGCGCGGCGCGCGCGCTTGGAGCGGCCGAGTTCGATGTCCATGCTCACGCCCCCAGCCTACCCGGCAGGCCTCCCGGGCCCGGATCGGCCGGTGTCGGGGCCGGTGCGCGGATCAGGCGACCGCGTAGCGGCCCGACCTGATCGCCCGCTCTCGCGCCTTGGCCGCCTCGACCTCCCGGTTCTTCGGCGGCACCGTCGCGACGAGGTCTTCCAGCAGGTGCTGGGTGATGTGCGAGATCTCGTGGACGGCGCGGTCGAACGCCTCCTGATTCGCCTTCGAGGGTTTCGTGGTGCCCGCGATCTTGCGCACGTACTGCAGCGCCGCGGCGTGCACCTCTTCGGAGGATGCCGCGGGTTCGAAGTTGTGGAGCGTGTGGATGTTCCGGCACATGCAGCCGACCCTACGCCGCGCGTCCGGCGGGGGCCAGGGCGCGGCATCCGTCACCGCTAGAAGCGGTCGGTGCCCCGCGGCAGCACGTCGAGCACGTGGGGCAGCTCGGTCGGGAAGCAGGAGCGGAAGAGCTCGGTGATCTGCGGATCGGAGCCGTAGTCGTCGACGATGCGCAGGCCGATCATGGTGCTGATCAGCATGCCCTCGGCCATGAACGCCCGGGCCTCGTCGGCGTCGAGTCCCATCTCGTCGCGGAAGAATCGCCAGACCGTCGCGAAGCCCTTGCGGGCGGCGGCGCCGATCACCGGATGGCTCCCCAGCAGGTAGGCGTGCGCGAGCGTCTGGTGCAGTCCCCTGACCTCGATGAGGTCGACGTACGCCTGCCCGATGCGCGTGGCGGCGGCCTTCTCGGCGGTGATGCCGGGGTCGCGCGGAGCGTCGGTGTCGGCGAGCGCGGCGCGGAACCCGGCGAGCATGCGGGCGAGCGCGTCTTCGATCGCGGCGAGGAAGAGGTTCTCCTTGGTGCCGAAGAGCCGCACGACATACGGCTGGCTGACCCCCGCGGCCCGGGCGACCTCGTCGGTCGTCGCGCCCTCGTACCCGCGGGCCCCGAACACCGCGAGGGCGGCCTGGATGATCTGGCGCCGCCGCTCGTCGGACGACAGCCGCCTCCCCGTCTCGGCGGTCGGCTCCCGCTCGACCGTGGCTCTCGCATCCATTGCCGCAGAACTCATGTCCAGAGGTTATCAGCGAATGACTTGACTTTGTAATCAGTGGATTACTACATTGTCTCCCATCAAGTAATCATCCAATTACAACGGAGCCCACGCATGTCCGACACATCCCTCGCCACGGTCCGGCGGACCCGTCCGTTCGCGCTCGTGCTCGCCGCGGCATCCCTTCCGATGTTCATGGCCACGCTCGACAACCTCGTCATGACCAACGCGCTCCCCGTGCTCCATACCGAGATGGGTGCGAGCGTCGAAGAGCTGCAGTGGTTCGTCAACGCGTACACGCTGGCCTTCGCCGGCACGATCCTCATCGCGTCGGCGCTGGGCGACCGCTTCGGCCGTCGCACGCTCTTCGCGATCGGCATCGCCGTGTTCGGCGCCGGGTCGGTGCTCGCGGCGCTCAGCTCCGACCCCGGTCAGCTCATCGCGGCCCGCGCCGTGCAGGGGCTCGGTGCCGCGGGCGTCATGCCGCTGTCGCTGGCGCTCCTCAGCGGCGCCGTTCCGCCCGCACGCCGCCCTCTCGCGATCGGCATCTGGGGCGGAGTGTCGGGCCTCGGCGTGGCGGTCGGCCCGCTCGTCGGCGGAGCGATCATGGAGGGCTGGGACTGGCAGGCGATCTTCTGGATCAACGTGCCCGTCGCGATCGTCGCCATCCCGCTCGCGCTGATCGTGCTCAACAACGACTTCGGCCTGCGTGCCCGGATCGATCTGCCCGGGGCGGTGCTCGCCGCCGCCGGCGTGCTGGCCCTGGTGCACGCCATCGTGCGCGGCAACGACGACGGCTGGGACTCGGTGGGCGTCATCGCCGAGATCGTGCTCGGCGCCGTGCTCGTGGCGGCGTTCCTCGTGTGGCAGACGCGGGCCGGCGCTCCGCTCGTGCCGCTGCGTCTCTTCCGCGACCGGTCGTTCTCGCTGACCAACATCGTGGGCTTCGCGTTTAGCTTCGGCACGTTCGGCGCGGTGTTCATCCTCATCCAGTACCTGCAGGTCGTGCAGGGCTCCACGCCCTTCGAAGCCGCACTGCAGACCACTCCCTGGACCCTCGCGCCCATGGTCGTCGCCCCGATCGCCGGCATCCTGGCGCCGCGCGTCGGCACCCGCATCCTGCTGGTGCTCGGCCTGGCACTGCAGGGCGCCGCGCTCACGTGGATCGCCGTCGTCATGTCGACCGACCTCGACTACCCCGTCCTGATCGCGCCCTTCCTGATGGCCGGCGTCGGCATGGCGCTCGTCTTCGCGCCGTCGGCCACGGCGCTGCTGGCCACCCTCGGACTCATCGACCACGCCAAGGCCTCGGGCGTGAACTCCACGGTCCGCGAGCTCGGAGTCTCCCTGGGCACCGCCGTGATGACGGCCATCTTCGTCAGCGCGGGCGGCGAGCTGCTGCCCGACCTCTACGTCGACGCCGCCCGGCCCGCCGTGTTCACGGGTGCCGCCGTGCTCTTCGCCGCCACGGTCGTGGCGCTGTGGCTCCCCGCCGGAAAGGGAACGACGGATGCCGCCACCCCCGCCGCAGCGGAGCCCGCGGAGAACGCGACCGACGGGGTCCCCGCCGAGGGGTTCGAGGCCGCCGACGTGCTCGTGAAGAGCTGAGTCCGCAGGCTGGTGCGGGGCTGGGGCTCAGACGCCCTTGCCCCGCAAAGCGCGGGTGAGCCATGGGTCGACGAAGAAGAGCAGGAACGCCAGCGAGCCGATCCACGGCGAGAGCAGCACGACCGTCGCCGCGATGATCAGGGCGCTCAGCGAGCTGCGGCCGTAGGCGACGGCATCCTCTCGGGTCATATCGGGGAGCATGATCTCGCGCCGGCTCACCGCCCACATCCACTGCAGCCAGCTGAACAGGATCGCGAGGAAGAACGTCAGGGGCATGGCGAGCCGCCCGGCGAGGTAGTCGGAGTACTCGGTGGTCAGATTCGTCGCGAACGGCACGAGCACGATGAACAGCAGCCGGGCGTTGTTGAGCCACACCATGGTCCCGTCGACGCGGGCGACGTGCTCGAACTGCTGGACGTGCACCATCCACATGAGGCACAGCAGCACGAAGCTCAGCGCGAAGTTCAGGAAGAGTTCGCCCATGCCGCCGACGGCGGCCCACATCTCGGCGTCGGAGTCCACGTCGCCGAGCGAGTACTGGGTGAGGTCGAGCACGAGCAGCGTGGCCGCGATCGCGAACACGCCGTCGGTGAAGGCTTCGAGCCGGGTGGTGCGCTGCGTCGCCGCCGGGTGCTGCCGCTGCCTGATCATGGCGCCAGGGTAGCGACACCGGGAGCGTGGCGCGCGTCACACTCCGTCACCGCCTCGGCCCCGTTCAGCCCGGCTCAGGGAGGATGGAGAGCGGGAAACGGATGCCGCGGCTCGCGGCCGCGGCCCGTTCCCCGCTCCGCGCCACGTGAGTGGCGCCCGAAACCCTGGAGGATCCGTGGCCGAGCGCATTCCGTTCGTCGTCGTCGGCGCGGGCGCGATGGGGCTCGCCACGGCATGGCAGCTGTCGCGCCGCGGGCGGCGGGTCGTCGCCCTCGAGCGCTTCGAGCGCGGCCACACGCGCGGGGCGTCCCACGGTGCGACCCGCAACTTCAACAACGCCTACGGCGCGGCCCACTACCTCGACCTGCTGACACTCGCCCGCTCGGAGTGGGATGAGCTCTCGCGCACGACCGGCGAGCCGCTGCTGCGGCTGCACGGGCTGGCGACGCACGGCGACGGCGCGCTGATCACGCGCGTGCACGAGGCGCTCGTCACCCGCGGCGAGCGCGCGCAGGTGCTCGACGCGCGCGAGGCGGCCCGCCGCTGGAGCGGCATGCGGTTCGACGGTGAGGTGCTGTTCACGCCCGACGCGGGCGTGGTGCGCGCCCAGGCCGCACTCGAGGCGCTCGAACGCGGTGCGCGCGACCGTGGCGCCGAGGTCCGCTTTGGGCACCGCGTCCTCACGCTCGACGAGACGGCCGCAGGGCTCGCGCTCGACATCGAGGCGGGCGGCGAGCGCTATCAGGTCGTGGCGGACACGGTCGTGGTCACGGCCGGCGCCTGGACCCCCGGCATCCTTCCGTCCGTCTTCCCGCTGCCGCGCCTCACCGTGACGGAGGAGAGCCCCGCGCACTTCGCACCGCGGGCGGCCGACACGGCGTGGCCGTCGTTCAACCACTTCGTCGACGCGGAGCGGGGCGCGATCGGCAACGTCTACGGCATGCCCGCGCCCGGCGAGGGCGTGAAGGTCGGCTTCCACAAGGTCGGCCCGGTGGTGGACCCCGACGTGCGAACGTTCCGGCCGGTTCCCGAGCAGTCCGCGGCGCTGCGCGAGTACGTGGCGGAGTGGTTCCCGGGCCTCGACCCCGACTCCGCGGTGCCCATCAGCTGCACCTATACGTCGACCGACTCCGAGGACTTCGTGCTCGA
The DNA here is from genome assembly GCF_049912955.1 of Microbacterium sp. E-13. Lineage (GTDB taxonomy): Bacteria > Actinomycetota > Actinomycetes > Actinomycetales > Microbacteriaceae > Microbacterium. The sequence continues at coordinate 837,704 of NZ_CP183973.1, read as the reverse complement.
CCGCCGTGGCCGCATCGTCGTGGGTGCGGGTTTCTCGGGTCACGGCTTCAAGTTCACGCCGGCGGTCGGCGCCGTGCTCGCCGACCTCGCCACCGACGACACCGCCCGCGCCGCGGAGCCCTTCCGCCTCCCGTGAGCCGGCTCCGGTCGCGCGGCCGACCGGCGAAACTCCACAGAATTCGGCTGATCGAGCAGCTCGACGTGCCGCCGGCCCGCGATTCAGGGCCGATCTGTGGAGTTCTGACGCGAGCGGCGCAGATGCCCCGGAAACGACGGATGCCGCGGCCCGGGCGCAGTGCGCGTGCCGCGGCATCCGTCCTGGGAGGGTCAGCGCTTGTAGTTGGGCGCCTCTACGACGATCTGCACATCGTGGGGGTGCGACTCCTTGAGGCCCGCGGGCGTGATGCGCACGAACTTGCCCTTGGCCTTGAGCTCCTCGATGGTGCGGGCGCCGACGTAGAACATCGACTGACGGAGGCCGCCGACGAGCTGGTACGCAACGGCGGAGACCGGCCCGCGGTAGGCGACCTGACCCTCGATGCCCTCGGGGATCAGCTTGTCGTCGCTGGGCACGTCCGCCTGGAAGTACCGGTCCTTGGAGTACGACGTCTTCTTGCCGCGCGTCTGCAGCGCCCCGAGGGAGCCCATGCCGCGATAGGACTTGAACTGCTTGCCGCCCTGGAAGACGATCTCGCCCGGCGACTCGTCGGTGCCGGCGAGGAGCGAGCCGAGCATCACGGTGTCGGCGCCCGCGACGAGGGCCTTCGCGATGTCGCCCGAGTACTGCAGGCCGCCGTCGGCGATGATCGGGATGCCGGCCTCCCGCGCGGCCAGCGACGCCTCGTAGATGGCGGTGACCTGCGGCACGCCGACGCCCGCGACGATGCGCGTGGTGCAGATCGAGCCCGGCCCGACGCCGACCTTGACCGCGTCGACGCCCGCCTCGATGAGCGCCTGCGCGCCCTCGCGGGTCGCGACATTGCCGCCGATGACGTCGATGTGGGCGAAGCTCTCATCGGCCTTGAGGCGGCGGACCATGTCGATCACGCCCGCGGACTGGCCGTTGGCCGTGTCGACGACGATGACGTCGACGCCCGCGTCGCGCAGCGCCTCGGCACGCTGCCAGGCGTCGCCGAAGAAGCCGATGGCGGCGCCGACCCGGAGGCGGCCCTGCTCGTCCTTGGTGGCGAGGGGGTACTTCTCGCTCTTGTCGAAGTCCTTGATGGTGATGAGGCCGGCGAGCTTGCCGTCGTCATCGAGGAGCGGCAGCTTCTCGACGCGGTGCTGTGCGAACAGAGCGATGACCTCGCCCGCCGAGATGCCGACCTTGCCCGTGACCAGGTCCGTGCTCGTCATGACGTCGCGGACCTTGGTGGTCTGACGCTCGAAGCCCGAGACGAACCGCATGTCGCGGTTCGTGACGATCCCGACGAGCCGGTTCTCGTCGTCCACCACGGGCAGACCCGAGATGCGGTATGTCGCGCACAGGTTGTCGACCTCTTCGATCGTCGCGTCCGGCGTCGTGGTGATGGGGTCGGTGATCATGCCCGACTCGCTGCGCTTCACGCGGTCGACCATCGACGCCTGATCCTCGATGGAGAGGTTGCGGTGGATGATGCCCAGGCCGCCCTCCCGCGCGATCGCGATCGCGAGGCGCGCCTCGGTGACCGTGTCCATCGCGGCGCTGAGCAGCGGAGTGGCGACGGTGATGCGGCGGGTCACGCGTGACGACGTATCGGCCTCGCTGGGGATGACATCGGTGTGCCCGGGAAGCAGCAGGATGTCGTCGTAGGTCAATCCGACGAAGCCGAAGGGGTCGTTGTGCTCCATGGAGTCTCCTGCGCTCGCTGCGCGATCTGTAGGTGTGGACGACGGCGGCCGGTGCGATGGTGACGCTCCGTACTCGATTCTAAGTCGGCGAGCCTGGGAAAGATTCCCGGATGCCGCGCCCTGACACCCGGTTCCACCCCGATTGCGATCGGATCACTTATCCACACGGGACCTTGGGTGAAACAGCGACGACACATTACAGTCGTAGCGTCGTCATCACGGCCGATGCGACCCGAGCTTCGGTGTCCGCGTGGTGTGCCGAACTGGAGGTTCTGTGGGTCCTACGACTGTGACCACGATCAGCAGCCGCCGCTGGGTCCTCGTGATCCTCGGCCTGCTCTTGGCCGCGGGAATGGTGTTCCTGTCCGCACCCAGCGGTGCACATGCAGACGCCCCCGACACCCCCGGTGGAGACCAGGAGCAGACCGACTTCTACTTCGGCGGCGTGATCAAGTACGACGACCAGCCCGTCGAGGGCGTGACGATGTCGATCGAAGGCAACGGCTTCAAGGCCGAGACGGTGACGGATGCCGAGGGCAAGTGGCGTCTGTACGTGCCGGAGAAGGACGACTACGTCCTCACCGTCGATGAGGAGACGCTGCCCGAGGGCGTGATCGTCGACCCGGCACAGCTTCCGGAGGGCATCCAGCCCAAGCAGGGGACGACGGCGTCGTTCGACGTGACCTTCGGGCTCACCGGATCGAAGATCGTCAACCTCTTCCTCGGCGAGGGCGAACGAGTCACCACATCGTTCTTGGATCAGCTCATCGAACGGCTCATGAACGGCATCAACTTCGGTCTGCTGCTCGCGCTCGCGGCCGTCGGCGTCTCCCTCATCTTCGGCACGACCGGCCTCAGCAACTTCGCCCACGGCGAGATGCTGACCTACGGCGCCGTGATGGCCCTCATCTTCGGCGTATGGCTGAACATCCCGATGTACCTCACGATCCCGATCGTCATCGTGCTGGGCGCGGCCCTCGGCTGGGTGCTCGACGCGGGCCTGTGGAAGCCGCTGCGGCGCCGGGGCCTCGGGCTCGTGCAGCTCATGATCGTGAGCATCGGCCTCTCGCTGGCCGGCAGGTACGTCTTCCAGTTCTTCATCGGCGGAGGCACGTACCAGCTGCCGGGAGCAGGAGCGCCGCGCGACATCGTCATCGGCCCGATCAAGCTGTCGTGGATCGACGTCACGTCCATGGCGATCAGCATCGTGCTCCTCATCGCCGTCGCGTACTGGCTGCTGCGCACCCGCATCGGCAAGGCGACACGCGCCATCAGCGACAACCCGGGTCTGGCCGCCGCCTCCGGCATCAACGTCGACCGCGTGATCCGCATCGTGTGGATCCTCGCCGCAGCGCTCGCCGCGATCGCCGGCGTGCTGTGGGCGTACTTCCGTCCCGGGGTCAAGTGGGACATGGGCGTGCAGGTGCTGCTGCTCATCTTCGCGGCGGTGACCCTCGGTGGGCTCGGAACGGCCTTCGGAGCTCTCATCGGCGCCCTCATCGTCGGAATCCTCGTCGAGATCTCGACGCTGTGGATTCCGCCGGACATGAAGTACGTCGGCGCCCTCGCCGTGCTGATCATCATCCTGCTGGTGAGACCCCAGGGCATCTTGGGCCGGAAAGAGAGGCTCGGTTAGTCATGGACTGGGGACAGATCTTCAACAACACCGCCTACTGGATCTTCAGCCCGGAGACCATCGCCTACGCGCTCGCGGCGACCGGCCTGGCCGTCCAGTTCGGATTCGGCGGCCTGCTGAACTTCGGTATGGCCGGCTTCATGGCCCTCGGCGCCTACGGGTACGCCATCTCGATCCTGAGCTTCGGCTGGCCCTGGTGGGCAGGCATCCTCGTCGGCTGCGTCGCGGCCGTGATCTTCGCGCTCATCCTCGGTATCCCGACGCTGCGGCTGCGAGCCGACTACCTCGCCATCGTGACGATCGCCGCGGCGGAGATCGTGCGCCTGCTGCTCACGACCCAGCTCTTCGACGAGTTCACGAACTCCGCGGACGGTCTCGGGGGCTACCACGCCGGCTTCCGCGGGGCGAATCCGTTCCCGAAGACGGGTGCCGACGGCGAGCCGATCGTCTACGGCTTCGGGCCCTGGCAATGGACCGCCGACCAGCTCTGGGTGCGCGTGTTCGGCATCATCCTGCTCGCGATCGCCGTCTACCTGGTGTGGGCGATCATGCGCAGCCCGTGGGGTCGCGTGCTCAAGGGCATCCGCGAAGACGAGGACGCCGTCCGCTCGCTCGGCAAGAACGTCTTCTCGTACAAGATGCAGGCCCTCATGATCGGTGGCGTCTTCGGCGCCCTCGGCGGCGTGGTGTTCGCACTGCCGTCGGCGGTCGTCCCCGCGACCTACACGACGAGCCTCACGTTCTTCATCTGGACGATCCTGCTGCTCGGCGGGGCGGCCACGGTCTTCGGACCGGTGGTCGGGTCGGTGATCTTCTGGGTGATCATGGGCTTCCTCGACAACGTGCTGCCCGTGCTCGCCCAGTCCGACATCCCGATCATCTCGCTGCTGACCGCGCAGCAGGCGGCCACGCTCCGGTTCATCCTCGTCGGCGTCGCGCTCATGCTGATCGTCATCTTCCGCCCGCAGGGCATCTTCGGAAACAAGAGGGAGCTGACCTTTGTCAAGTAACCCGCCCAGCAATCCGCCCGCCGACGAGCCGGTCGTCCCCGTCACGACGGCGACCGGCAGCGTCCGTCGGCCGAAGACCACGGGTCTCGCGAAGGGGGATGCCGTCCCCGGCGTCGCGAAGAACGACCCCATCCTCGTGGTCGACAACATCACCCGTCGCTTCGGCGGGCTGACCGCCGTCGACGTCGAGCACCTCGAGATCCCGCGGAACGCGATCACGGCCCTCATCGGCCCCAACGGCGCGGGCAAGACGACCCTCTTCAACCTGCTGTGCGGCTTCGACAAGCCGAACTCAGGAACGTGGAGCTTCGACGGACAGAACCTGTCGGGCATCCCGTCGTTCAAGGTCGCCCGCATGGGGCAGGTGCGCACGTTCCAGCTCACCAAGGCCCTCTCGCTGCTCACGGTGCTCGAGAACATGAAGCTCGGCGCCACCGGTCAGAAGGGCGAGAGCCTGTGGGCCAGCATCGTCCCGGCGATCTGGCGGAAGCAGGACAACGACAACGAGGACAAGGCGATGGACCTGCTGCGGCGGTTCAAGCTCGACGCCAAGTCCGATGATTATGCCGCCTCGCTCTCGGGCGGCCAGCGCAAACTTCTCGAGATGGCGCGGGCCCTCATGAGCGACCCGACGCTGGTGATGCTCGACGAGCCCATGGCCGGCGTCAACCCGGCGCTCACCGAGTCGCTGCTCGACCACATCCTCGACCTCAAGGACCTCGGCATGACGGTGCTCTTCGTCGAGCACGACATGCACATGGTCCGGCACATCGCCGACTGGGTCGTGGTGATGGCCGAGGGCAAGGTCGTCGCCGAAGGTCCGCCCGACACCGTCATGCAGGACCCGGCGGTGGTCGACGCCTACCTCGGCAGCCATCAGGACGTCGATCTCGGCGTCGTGACCGGCCGCGTCGCAGGCGAACTGGACGCGTCGGCGGAGGAGCTGCTCGAGGAGATCAAGGAGGCCGAGGAGGCCTCGATCGCCGAGGCCGAGGAGGAGAACAAGTGACCGACCCTTCGACAAACCAACGGACTCCCGGATCGGCCGTTCCTGACCCCGGTGCCGCACGCGTGAAGGGCATGAAAACCGAGACGGTCGTCGTCGAGGTCAAGGACCTCACGGCCGGCTACCTGCCGGGCATCAACATCATCAACGAGGCCAACCTCGTCGCCCACAAGGGCGAGCTGATCGGCATCATCGGCCCGAACGGCGCCGGTAAGTCGACGCTGCTGAAGTCGATCTTCGGCATGGTCAAGGTGCGCGGCGGGGACATCACGGTCGACGGGGCCAGCGTGGTCGGGCTCAAGTCCGACAAGCTCGTCCAGCGCGGCGTCGGCTTCGTACCCCAGACGAACAACGTGTTCCCCTCGCTGACCATCGAGGAGAACCTGCAGATGGGGCTCTACCAGCGCCCCAAGGCGTATGCCGAGCGGCTCGACTTCGTCACCGGGATCTTCGCCGAGCTCGGCAAGCGCCTCAAGCAGCGCGCGGGCTCGCTGTCGGGCGGCGAGCGCCAGATGGTCGCGATGTCGCGCGCACTCATGATGAACCCGTCCGTGCTGCTGCTGGACGAGCCCTCGGCCGGCCTGTCGCCGGTTCGCCAGGATGACGCGTTCATCCGCGTCTCCGACATCAACAAGGCCGGCGTGACCACGATCATGGTCGAGCAGAACGCCCGCCGCTGCCTGCAGATCTGCGATCGCGGCTATGTCCTCGACCAGGGCCGCGACGCCTACGAGGGCACCGGCCGCGAACTCCTCAGCGACCCGAAGGTCATCGGCCTCTACCTCGGCAGCCTCGGCGCCGACGGGACCTGACCCGCCGCACCTCGAAAGAGGAGGGGGACCGGATGCTGCGGCATCCGGTCCCCTCCTTCTTCGCTGCCGTCCCGGCTCCGTGCGCAACGATCTCGGGTACCGCCCCGGCGAGACGACACCCGCCGGACGAGAACCTGGCGTTCACCCAGCGTCTCGTCGCGCAATTGTCGTCTCGCCGGGTGAGAGGGCGGGGTGTCGGCCGGGATGGCCACCCGGGAACGCGACAGGGCCCCGGATCGCTCCGGGGCCCTGCGCTGCGTCAGCCTGGTTTAGAGGTCGATGCGGGTGTTGAGGTTGTCGGCACCGTACTGGAAGATGCCGATGGTGGCCTCGGTCGGGTCGCCGTTCTCGTCGAACGTGATCGGGCCGGAGTAGCCGTCGTAGTCCGCAACGCCGCCGCCGAGGATGATGTCGGCGCAGTCGGCGAAGTTGTCGCACTTCTCGCCGTCACCCGAACCACCCGAGACCTCCTGCAGCTTGCCGGCGATGTCGGCGGGGTCGGTGGAGTTGGCGGCCAGCGACGCGAGCGCCAGCAGCACGACGGCGTCGTAGGACTCGTTGGCGTACGAGAAGTCGGTCAGCTCGGGGTTGCCCTCGCCGGTCCACCACTCGTTGAGGCGTCCCTGGAACTCGGTGTCGGGAGCCGGACCTGCGGGGGTCGTGCCCTTCGCACCCTCCATGCTCACGCCGGCCGGCCACTTCGCGTCCGAACCGAAGTTCTTCAGGTTGCCGTCGACGAGGTATAGGTCCTTGGCGGGGTAGCCAGCGGCGATGAGCGCCGGGCCGACCGTGTAGATCTCGTCGAACGTGATCAGCGCGATGGCGTCGGGGTTCGAGGCGAGGATCGCGGAGATCTGCGCGTCGAAGTTCGTGTCACCGGTGTTGTAGGACTGCTCGGCGACGATCTCACCGCCCGTGCTCGTGAAGGTGTCCTGGAACACCTTGTTGAGGCCCGTGCCGTACGAGTCGTTCTGGTACAGGACCGCGACGTTCTCGTGACCGTCCTCGGCGACGAGGTTGCCGAGGACCTCGCCCTGGAGCGTGTCGGCCGGGGCCGTGCGCCAGTAGAGGTTGTTGTCGTCCCACGTCGTGAAGTCCAGCGAGGTGTTCGCCGGGGAGAACGTGATGATGCCGGCCGCGACGGCGTCATCGAGGAAGAGCTTCGTCACACCCGAGGACGCGGCGCCGATGGCGGCCGAGACCTTCTCCGAGATCAGCTTCTGGATGGTGGTGGCGTATGCCTTGTTGTCGGTGTCGCCGGAGTCGCCCCAGACGATGTCGGGGATCGTGACGCCCTTGGCGGCGTCGTTGATGTCTGCGGCGGCCAGGCCGACGCCGGCCTCCTCGGGCGGGCCGAGGAATGCGAGCGTGCCCGTCTGGGGCAGGATCGTGCCGATCTTGAGGGTGAGGTCGCGCTCCTCGGTGGGTGCGGTGGTCTCGCCGCCGCCACCGGTGCTCCCACCGGCGCAGCCGGCGAGAACGAGGGCGCTGGCGCCGATGAGCGCGATTCCACCGAGGACGGTGGATGTACGCGAGCGGGTGAAGACGCTCATGTTGCTCCTTGCTGTGCGATGAACACGGGAACGGCTCGGGCGCCGACCCAGTGCACTAAACCTAATCGCCGTCGAGCGTCTGCAATGTTGCCTTTCGTTAACGATCTGTAACAGCTTGAAAACCGTGATGGGACCGTAATTTTGGAGGGCGGCCGGATCGCCGCCCTGTGGATGGCTCGGGACTGCGTCCCGCGCGGCGCGGCACCCAGACCGCACTCGTCTTCGCGACGCCCGATACCCCTGCCCGGTATAGAGTGGGTCTGCGGTACCCCGCAGGGGTATCACCCACGACCGAAGGAGAAGACATGGCCGAGGCCGAGTACACCGTGACCGGAATGAGCTGCGGACACTGTGAGGCGTCCGTCCGCAGCGAGGTGTCGAAGCTTGCGGGGGTCGAGGACGTGCAGGTGAGCGCGGCGGCGGGCACCCTCAAGATCGTGTCCGCGGCCGAGCTGGCCGACCATGTCGTCCTCGCCGCCGTCGACGAGGCCGGCTACAGCGCGGTCCGCGCATGACCTCCGCCTCGGCCCCCGCCGCCCGGATCGAGCTCGAGATCGGCGGGATGACGTGCGCGTCGTGCGCCGCGCGGATCGAGAAGCGGCTGAACCGGATGGACGGGGTCGAGGCATCCGTCAACTACGCCACCGAGAAGGCGTTCGTGAGCGCCCCCGCCGGCATCGACCCGCAGACGCTCATCGAGGAGGTCGTGAAGACCGGCTACACCGCCGCGCTGCCCGCTCCCCCGCAGAGCGCGGAGCCTGGCGCGAGCGGCGCCGATGGCGAGCTGACGAGCCTGCGGCAGCGACTGGTCGGCTCGGTCGTGCTGTCGGCCCCGGTGATCCTCCTCGCGATGATCCCCGCGCTGCAGTTCCCCTCCTGGCAGTGGGCCTCGCTCGCCCTGGCGGCGCCCGTCGTGGTGTGGGGTGCCTGGCCGTTCCACCGCGCCGCCTGGGTCAACCTGCGTCACGGCGCGGCGACGATGGACACCCTGATCTCGCTGGGCGTATCGGCGGCGTTCCTGTGGTCGCTGTACGCACTCTTCCTGGGCGACGCGGGCATGCCCGGCATGACACACACGTTCGAGTGGTCGGTGACGCCGACCGACGGGGCGAGTGCGATCTATCTCGAGGTCGCCGCCGGCGTGACGACGTTCGTGCTCGCGGGCCGCTATTTCGAGCAGAGGTCCAAGCGGCGGGCAGGCGCGGCGTTGCGAGCGCTGCTCGACATCGGCGCGAAGGACGTCGCGGTGCTCCGTCCGGCCGCGAGCGGCGCGCCCGGGGTTCCCGTGGCGCTGGGACTGCCCGCCGTGGGGGCTCCGCCGGCGCCGGCGCTCACCGAGGTGCGCGTGCCGGTCAGCGACCTCCGGGCGGGCGAGGAGTTCGTGGTCCGCCCTGGCGAGAAGATCGCCACCGACGGCATCGTCACCTCCGGCACGTCAGCCGTCGACGCCTCCCTGGTGACGGGAGAGTCCGTGCCCGTCGAGGTGACCCCGGGAGACACCGTCATCGGCGCGACCGTCAACGCGGGCGGTCGTCTCGTCGTGCGCGCCACGCGCGTGGGAGACGACACGCAGCTCGCGCAGATGGCTCGGCTCGTCGAGGAGGCGCAGTCGGGCAAGGCGGAGGTGCAGCGGCTCGCCGACCGCATCTCCGGAGTCTTCGTGCCGATCGTGCTGCTCATCGCGCTCGGCACGCTGGGGGCCTGGCTCCTCACCGGCGCGCCGGCGTCCATGGCGTTCGGCGCCGCCGTGGCGGTGCTGATCATCGCGTGCCCCTGCGCGCTGGGCCTCGCCACGCCGACCGCCCTTCTCGTCGGCACGGGCCGGGGTGCGCAGCTCGGCATCCTGATCAAGGGACCCGAGGTGCTCGAGTCCACGCGTACCGTCGACACCGTCGTGCTCGACAAGACGGGCACCGTGACCACCGGCCGCATGTCGCTCGTCGACGTCGTCGTGCCGAGCGCGGGTGCCGTCGCCACGCCGGACGTCATCGCAGCCAGGGCCATCGAAGACACGGATGCCTCGACAGCGGCGCGCGCCCAGGTGCTGCGTGTGGCGGGGGCGGTGGAGCACGCCTCCGAGCACCCCATCGCTCAGGCGATCGCTCGGGCCGCAGCCGCTGAGGGCGGAACCCTTCCTCCCGTCGAGTCGTTCCGGAGCGTGCCGGGCCAGGGTGTGTCGGGCGTCGTCGACGGCCGCGCAGTGCTCGTCGGGCGCGAAGTCCTCCTCGCCGACGCGGGTGTGCAGCTCCCGGCCGGTCTCACCGCGGCGAAGACCGCGGCCGAGTCCCTCGGCCGCACCCCGGTGCTGGTGGCCTGGGACGGCCGGGCGCGGGGCATCCTGGTGGTCGCCGATGAGGCGAAGCCGACGAGCGCCGAAGCGGTCGCCCAGCTGCGCGGGCTCGGCCTCACTCCGGTGCTCCTCACCGGCGACAACGCCTCAGCGGCCCACGCGATCGCCGACGAGGTCGGCATCGGGCGCGTGATCGCCGAGGTGCTCCCCCACGAGAAGGTCGCCGTCGTCCGCGAGCTTCAGGCCGAGGGGCGCGTCGTCGCCATGGTCGGCGACGGGGTCAATGACGCCGCCGCGCTCGCCCAGGCCGACCTCGGGCTCGCTATGGGAACGGGGACGGATGCCGCGATCGAGGCCTCCGACATCACCCTCGTCCGCGGCGATCTGCGCAGCGCGGCCGATGCGATCCGGCTGTCACGCGCGACGCTCGGCACCATCAAGCTCAACCTCTTCTGGGCGTTCGCGTACAACGTGGCCGCCATCCCCCTGGCGGCTCTGGGCCTGCTGAACCCCATGATCGCGGGAGCGGCGATGGCCGTCTCGAGCGCCTTCGTGGTCGGCAACAGCCTGCGCCTGCGCCGCTTCCAGAGCCACTCCCGAAGGAGTCAGTCATGACCGACACCGCGCTCGACCCGCACGCCCCCTCCACCGGCGAGCACTCCCACCACGGCTACATCACCGACAAGGACAAGTACCTCAACCGCCTGAAGCGCATCGAGGGTCAGGCCCGCGGCATCCACAAGATGGTCGAGGACGAGAAGTACTGCATCGACATCCTCACCCAGATCAGCGCGCTGACCTCCGCGCTCGAGGCTGTCGCCGTCGGCCTTCTCGACGACCACCTGCGTCATTGCGTCGTGGACGCCGCACGCCTGGGCGGCGCGGAGGCCGACGCCAAGATCACCGAAGCCACGCAGGCGATCGCACGCCTGGTCCGCTGAGTCGCGACCCGGTGTCGTCGCCGGGGCGCGGCATCCGTCCCCCGGCGACCCGTGGGAGGCGGGGATGAGCCGTGCCGCTACGCCGCCGCCCGGGTGCGGCGCGCGTGCAGAACCGAGTCGGCGGTGAGGATGATCAGCGCGACCCAGACGAGCCCGAAGCCGATCCACCGCTCGAGCGGCATGGGTTCGCCCAGCAGAAGCCATCCGATGACGAACTGCAGAACGGGCGCGACGAACTGCAGCAGCCCGATGGTGGTGAGCGACACCCGGCGGGCACCGGCGGCGAAGAGCAGCAGCGGGATGGCTGTGACGACCCCCGTCAGGCTCAGCAGCACGGCGTGCTGCCAGCCGTTCGCCCCCATCGTCAGCCCCTCCGTCGCGCCGACGACCACGAGCACGACCACGGCGATCGGCGAGAGCCACAGCGTCTCGAGCGTGAGGCCGCTCACCGCGTCGACCGAGGGGCCGACCTTCTTCTTCACCAGGCCGTAGGTGCCGAACGACGCGGCCAGCGTGAGCGCGATCCAGGGGAACGCGCCATAGCCGATGATGATGACGAGCACGGCGGCCGCGGCGATGCCGATGGCGACCCACTGCGTCGTGCGCAGCCGCTCGCGCAGCACGAGCACGGCGAGCAGCACCGTGGCGATCGGGTTGATGAAGTAGCCCAGGCTGGTCTCGATGACGTGCCCGGTCAGGGCGCCGTAGATGAATACCTGCCAGTTGACGTAGATGAGCAGGCCCGCGATGACGGTGAGCCCGAGCACGCGCGGCTGCCGGAAGATCGCCGCGAGCCGCGGCCACGTGCGCGTCACCGTGAGCAGCAGCGCGCAGAACACGAGCGACAGCAGGATGCGCCACGCCACGAGCTCCCACGGGCCCGTCGGCGCGAGCAGCAGGAAGTACAGCGGCAGGAAACCCCACAGGAGGTACGCCGAGAACGTGTAGACGCCGCCGAGAGTGCGCTCGCGCGCTTCGGCGGCGAGACGGATGCTGCGACTCCCGGTCGTGGTCACCCCGAGGTCGAGCGCTGTCGAGTCGTCGAGTCCCTCCACCGCATCACGTTCGGGAAGAGGGGACTGCTCGAGACTCACCGAGTCAGCCTACGCCCGCACAGCACGCACCCGGCCGCCGCTCGCCCCGTCGCGGCATCCGTCGCCTGCCGTCTCAGCACGGATTTCTGCCACGCGGCGTCGGAGGGCGGGCGGCGTCGGGCGGGGCGGCGAAGGGCCGGCGCGCCCGGGAACGGCGAGAGGGCCGGATGCCGAAGCATCCGACCCTCCCGGTACGCGCAGTGCGCGGGACTCAGCGAACGACGACCGCGAGGACGTCGCGAGCCGACAGGACGAGGAACTCGTCACCGCCGAACTTGACCTCGGTGCCGCCGTACTTGCTGTAGATCACGCGGTCGCCGACGGCGACGTCGAGCGGGATACGGTTGCCGTTGTCGTCGATACGACCCGGGCCCACCGCCACGACCTCGCCCTCCTGGGGCTTCTCCTTGGCGGTGTCGGGGATGACCAGACCGCTGGACGTGGTCTGCTCGGCCTCGACCTGCTTGATGACGATGCGGTCCTCGAGCGGCTTGATGGAAACCGACACGGTCTACCTCTTCCTTCTTGAGACTAAGACTCGTTAGCACTCTGACGTTGAGAGTGCTGATGTCAGTCTAGGCAACGGGCTGGCACTCACGCAACGTGAGTGCCAGCCGTGCGTCTTCCGGTGACGAGATCGCGCGCCGGATACCCGTCGGAGGGGACGGTTCGGCGGGGCATCGCGTGGGGCGACGGCGGAGCCCCACCGCGGCAGCGCGGGGATCGCCGTAGGCTCGGCGGGTGGAACTGTCCGAACTGCAAGCGCTCCTGACGCCGGCGGGGCTGCGGCTCCTCGACGCGATGCCCCCGGTCGATTCCTCCGACGACGTCGCCCGGGCCGTCACGCGGCTGCGCCGCGAGGGCCACTCCCCCGACCTGGTGTCGGCGGTCGTCGGGCAGGCGCGGCTGCGCACGCGCGGGCGGGCGAAGTTCGGCGACCTGGCCGAACGGATGCTGTTCACCCGGGCAGGGCTCGAGCAGGCGACCCGCCTGCCCATCGCCGCACGCCATGCCGCCCGGTTCCGCGATGCGGGGTTCGCCCGGGTGGCCGACCTCGGCTGCGGCATCGGCGGCGACGCACTCGGCCTTGCGGCGCTGGGGCTCCAGGTCACGGCCGTGGACGCCGACGACGTCACCGCCGCGATAGCCGCCTACAACCTCGCACCCTTCGGCACCGACGTCGAGGTGCGCCATGGCACCGCCGAGAGCACTGATCTCGACGGCGTCGACGCCGTCTGGCTCGACCCCGCGCGCCGCACCGCCGGTCACACCGAGACGGCGCGCACCCGGCCCGAGGACTGGTCGCCGTCGCTCGACTGGGTCTTCGACCTCGCGCACCGACTGCCCGCCGGTGTGAAGCTCGGTCCGGGCCTCGACCGTTCGCTGATCCCCGACGAGGTCGAGGCGCAGTGGGTCAGCGCCGACGGATCCACCGTCGAGCTGGTGCTGTGGTCCGGAGCGCTCGCGCGCGAGGGCGTGCGCCGAGCCGCTCTCGTCATCCGTGGCGACAGAGCCCACGAGCTGACGGCGGAGGCGGATGCCGCCGACGAGCCCGCCCGCGAACTCGGCGCCTTCCTGCACGAGCCTGACGGGGCCGTCATCCGCGCCCGCCTCATCGGCGACGTCGCCCGCACCCTCGAGGCCGGCATGCTGGACGAGCACATCGCGTACCTCACGTCGGACGCGGCGCTCACGTCGCCCTTCGTCTCGACGTTCCGGGTGCGCGAGGTGCTTCCCGCCGACGTCAAAGCGCTGGCGAAGGCGCTGCGGGAGCGGGAGATCGGGCGCCTCGAGATCAAGAAGCGGGGAGTGGATGTCGATCCCGCCGCCCTGCGCACGCGCCTGAAGCTGCGCGGCCCCGGCTCCGCGACCCTCTTCCTCACCCGCATCGGCAGCCGCCGGACAGCCATCCTCGCCGACCGCGTGTGACGGCATCCGGCGCGGCGCGCCGGCGCGGGGGCGGCCTCGGGCGTTTTAGCGGCAGCCACCCGCCCACCCCTGCGCCCGCTGCGCGAAAGTGGCAGTGGTGGTCGTACGCGAGCGCTGAAAGCGGCACATGCCGACACCCTCGCTGCCAGCGCCAAGGTCGAGGTGGCCGCCGTGGTCGTACGCGAGCGCTGAAAGCGGCACATGCCGACACCCTCGCTGCCAGCGCGGACACCGCCACATTCTCCGCCATCCCCCCGAGTCCCGCGCGAGTGGCAGCTGTGGTCGCCTACGCGCGCTGACACCGGCGCGCACTGCCCGTTTCGCTTCACGCGCGAACGTCGAGGTCCGGCCGGATGCCGCCCCACGGGCGAGGCGCCTCAGCTCCAGACGTTGGCGCGCAGCGCGGCCACCACGAGCCAGCCCGCGCTGTAGAGGATCGACAGCGCGCCCAGGGCGATGGCCCAGACCGCGACGGCCCGATTCTCGAGCGGACGGCGCAGCGCGATGATCCCAGAGGCCACCGCCACGAGCCCGACCGGGAAGCCCCAGCCGACGAACATCGAAACGACGAGACCGACGACCGCGAACGCGAGCCCCCAGCCGGCGAGTCCACGATGGGCCGATTCCGCAGGCGCCCAGGAGGTGTCGTCGGGCGTGAACTCTCCCCCCGGCTCCGCGGGTGCCGTCTCCAGGGTGACGGGCACGGGCGCGGTCGGCAGGCGCCGGAATCCGCCGCGATGCGCTCCGGGCAGCGGCGACGCGTCCTGCGCGAGGTCGATGTCGGGTGAAGGTGCTTCGACGGTCGGCGTCGATCCGGGCCGCGCGCCGTCGGCGGGCGGCAGCGCGTCCCCGGGCCGCGCACCGTCGGCGGGCGGAACGGCGTCCCCAGGCGGCCGCCCCTGGGGCGTCGCAGGATCTCCGGCGGGCGTCGCAGGATCTCCGGCGGGCATCGCGAGGTCGCCCGGGGGCGTCGCGAGGTTGCCTGCGGGCGTCGCGAGGTTGCCCGCGGGCGTCGCAGGATTTCCGGCGGGCGTCGCAGGATCTCCGGCGTGCGTCGCGGGATCGCCGGGGGACGGCATCCGCTCGTCCGTCATGCCGACTCCGCGACCTGGATCTCGGTGACGGGCAGGGTCGAGTCGGCGCCGAACTCGAGCGTCGACGGCGGGCGCCCCGACATGATGAGCTCGGAGGTGAGGGCGGCGATCATGGCGCCGTTGTCGGTGCACAGCGAGAGCGGCGGGATGCGCACCGTGACGCCCTCGGCCGCTGCCCGCTCCAGCGCGACCTCGCGAAGGCGACGGTTGGCGATCACGCCGCCGCCGAGCAGCAGACGCGGCACCCCGTAGTCCCGGCATGCGGCCAGCGCCTTGGTCACCAGCACGTCGACGACGGCCTCGCGGAAACTGGCCGCGACATCGGCGACCGGCACCCGCTCGCCGACCCCCTCGCGCTGCTCCACCCAGCGGGCGACCGCGGTCTTCAGGCCGGAGAACGAGAAGTCGTAGCGGTGGCTCGCCATGTCGGACGCACGCGACAGGCCGCGCGGGAAGGATATGGCCTTCGGATCGCCGGATGCCGCAGCCTTGTCGATCTCGGGACCCCCGGGGTAGGGCAGGCCGAGCAGGCGCGCCACCTTGTCGAACGCTTCGCCGGCGGCGTCGTCCATCGTCTCGCCGAGCAGCTCGACGTCGGTGGTGAGATCGCGGACGAGCAGGAGCGACGTGTGGCCGCCGCTCACCAGCAGCGCGACGGTCGGATACTCCAGCGGTGGAGCATCGCTGTCGAGGATGTCGGCCGCGATGTGTCCGACGAGGTGGTTCACGGCGTAGAGCGGCTTCTCGAGCGAGACGGCGAGCGCCTTCGCGGCGCCGACGCCCACCATGAGAGCCCCGGCGAGGCCGGGCCCGCTCGTCACGGCGACGGCGTCGAGATCGGCGAGCGCGACGCCCGACTCGGCGAGCGCCGCCTCGATCGACGGCTGCAGCGCCTCGAGGTGCGCGCGGGCGGCGACCTCCGGCACGACCCCGCCGTAGCGGGAGTGCTCATCCATGGAGCTCGCGATGGTGTTCGACAGCAGCGCGCGGCCCCGCACGATCCCGATCCCGGTCTCGTCGCAGCTCGTCTCGATTCCGAGCACCAGCGGTTCGGCGCGGTTCACGTGCAGACCCCTCCCGCAGAACTCCACGGATCCGGGCTTGCGCCGGCCGCAGCGTCTGTCCCTGCGTCGGTCAGCGCCCGATTCCGTGGAGTTTCGCCGACCACAGTCCCGCGACCCGCGGCGTGCCAGCCGCGCAGGTCGAGCTTCATCACGACGGCGTCGACGTCGTCGGGCTGGTAGTACCGCGGCTTCCGGCCGATCTCGGCGAACCCCTCGGAGATGTAGAGCGCCTGCGCGACAGGGTTGTCGGCGCGCACCTCGAGGAACACGTCCCACACCTCGCGGCGCGCCGCCTCCTCGAGCAGCGTCCGCAGGAGCTTGCGACCGCGGCCATGACCCCGGGACACCTCCGAGATCGCGATGGTCTGGATGTCGGCATCCCGCGCTCCGGCGACCGCCCTGAGTCCGGCGTAGCCGACCAGGCGTCCGGCTTCGGTGTCGACGATGTACCAGCCGTGGGGCGACCCGAGCTCTTCGCGCATCATCGCCTCCGACCAGGCGTCGGTCGGGAACGACGTGCGCTCGAGCGCCATGATGGCGGCGAGGTCGTCGGCGGTGGCGGTGCGGATCGTCACGAGATCACCCGCTTCGGGGCGTGCGGAAGCGTCACGTCGGGCGAGCGGAGGTAGAGCGCCTCGGCGGGCCCGGCCGTGCGTCCGGCGGCGAGCGCACGCGCCGCGGCGAGCGCGAGCATGGCGGCGGGAATGCGCTCGGCGTCGCGCCGGGCCGCGTGGGCCGTCGCCAGCGCCGCGTCGAGGTCGTCGCGGGGCATGAGGGCCGGCTCGGCGACGCGCACCGGGAGGCCGTCGTCGTCGATGCCGCGGTAGAGCGTGTAGGCGAACTCGCGCCGGCGGGCGTCGGTGACGACCGCGAAGGCGTCGTCGGCGCCGTCGGGCGAGCCCCAGTCCGCCGTCAAGGCGGTGTGCAGGAGCAGTTCGAGCGCGACCGCGTCATGGCTCACGACGGGCACGACCGGAACGCCGCGACCCAGCGCGAACGCGCGTGCGGCGGCGATGCCGACGCGCAGACCGGTGAAGGGGCCGGGTCCCATTCCCGCGGCGACATGCGTGATGTCGGAGGGAGACACGGATGCCTCGGCCAGCGCCCGCTCGATCAGCGAGCCGATCACCTCGGCGTGGCCGCGGGGGTCGGGACTCTCGATCTGCGAGCGGATCACGCCGTCGGGCTCGACGACCGCCACCGCGGAGCCGAGGGACGTGTCGATGCCGAGGATCACCTCTCCAGGGTAGTCGGGCGCGACAGGAGCCTCTCCGCCCGACGCCCCCCGCCTCCTCGTCTGAGGACGAGGGCCGAATCGAGGAGCCGATCCGCCGGTGCGATCCGCTTCTCGGCACACATCCTCGATTGAGGGCAGGAGTGCGAGACCGAGCGCCTCGTGTCGACTCGGCCGCGGTCGCGACCCGTCTTCGGCTAGCCGTGCCGGGTGATCTTCACCAGGCGCGGGGTGTCGGCGTCGAGGTCGGCCTCGTGGCCGATCGCGCCGCAGGCGTCGTCGACTCCGCGGCCGTGCCACTCCCGCTCGAGCTCGACCTCCCACCATTGCTCGCGGATGCCGTCCACGAGCCCGCGTCCCCATTCGACGATGACGACCGAGGCGTCGAAATCGATGTCGAGGTCGTCGAGTTCGGCGGCCGAGCCCAGCCGGTAGGCGTCGACGTGCACGAGTGGGGCACCGCCGACGAGCGAAGGGTGGGTGCGGGCGAGCACGAACGTCGGGCTCTGCACCGGTCCGCGCACGCCGAGCCCTCGCCCGATGCCGCGGGTGAGCGTCGTCTTGCCGGCGCCGAGCGGACCGGTCAGCACCACCATGTCGCCGGGGCGCAGCATCCGTCCCATGTCCTCGCCGAGCGCCTCCATCGCGTCCGGCGAGGTGATCTCGCGTGTGCCGAGGAGCGCGTCGATGCCGGTCATCGCTCCTCTTCCGTACCGCTCACGCCCGCTCCTCCGTTTGCCATTCCGTCTGGGCGGCGCCGGCGCGGTGCCGAACCCACGAAGGTCCGAGGCACGTGCACGCCACCACCCTCAGCCAGAGTGAGTCCTGAACGTCGCCGACGGCACAGACCTTCCCTACGGCGCGCGTGCTCACCCGGCCACCTGCCGGCGAGGCACCCGCGGTCCGATGCGCGTCACGATCTCGTAGTTGATGGTGCCTGCGGCGTCCGCCCACTCGGTCGCTGCCGGCAGCCCGAGGGTCGGGTCTCCGAACAGCACGGCCTCGTCGCCCACCGCCACGGGCGCGTCGCCCACGTCGACGACGAACTGGTCCATCGCGATGCGGCCCGCGACGGTGAACCGTCGCCCGGCGATGGCCACCGGTCCGACGCCCGACGCCTGTCGCGGCACGCCGTCGGCGTACCCGAGCGGCACAAGCGCCAGCGTGGTCTCACGCTCGGCGCGGTAGTCGTATCCGTACGACACGCCTTTGCCCGCCGGCACGCGGCGCACCGCCGCGACCGCACCGCGCAGCGTCATCGCGGGCCGCAGGCCGAGGTCGGCGGATGAGCGGTCGTCGAACGGCGAGAGCCCGTAGATGCCGATGCCGATGCGCACGCAGCCCAAGCGGGCCTCGGGGAGGTCGATCGCGGCGTGCGTCGCGGCGATGTGCCGCAGGGGCGGCGCGAGCCCGAGCGAGGCGGCGTCGGCGATCGCCTCCTGGAACGTCCGCAGCGCGGCGCGGTCGTCCTCGACCGAGGCATTCGAGAGGTGGCTGAAGAGGGCGACCACGCGGACGCGCCCGATCCGCTCCAGTCGCGCCGCCTCCGAGAACACGATGCGGTAGTCGGCGGGCGCGATGCCGTTGCGAGAGAGCCCCGTCTCGAGTTTCAGATGCACTCCGACGGGGCGATCCGCGGATGCTGCGGCCGCCGCCTTCTGCAACTGCTCGAGGCTGGAGATGCCGAGCTCGATGCCGCGCGCTGCGGCCTCGGCGAAGTCGGCGCCCGGCGCGTGGAGCCACGCGACGATGGGCGCGTCGATGCCGGCGCGCCGCAGCGCCAGCGCCTCGGTGATGTCGGAGACGCCCAGGCGTGATGCGCCGCCCGCGAGTGCGGCGTTCGCCGAACGCACAGCGCCGTGGCCGTAGCCGTCGGCCTTGACGACCGCGATGACGTCCGAGCCCGTGAGCCGGCGGAGGTGGCGCACGTTGTCCTCGATGGCGCTCACGTCGACGACGGCCTCGCGCAGCACGCCGGCGGGCAGGCGGCTCATGCGTCGTCCCCTCCGGTGTCGCGCGTGGTGCTCTCGCGGAACAGGGGATTCGCGCCGGTACCGGGGACCGTTCCGCCGGTCTCGTCGGGGATCCCCTGGCCGGGCGTTGCACGGGCCTCGGCGACCACGTACGCCGCCGCAAGGCCGGCGTCGTGCGACAGCGACAGGTGCAGCGCGGTGATCCCGCGGTCGGCGACGACGGCGGCCGTCGAGCCGCAGAGCGAGAACACCGGCCGCCCGGATGCCTCGGACGCGACCTCGATCTCGGTCCAGTGCACGCCGTCGGAGCCGCCGAGCGCTTTGATGAGAGCCTCCTTCGCGGCATAGCGCGCCGCCAGCGAGTGCGGCTTGAGCACGCGCTCGGCGTCGGAGAAGAGGCGGTGCAGCAGGGCTGGCGTGCGCTCGATCGTCCGCTCGAAACGCGGGATGTCGACGAGGTCGACGCCGATCCCGACGATCATGTGGTCCTCCCGGAGGCCGCGGCCGCGGCATCCGCCACCCTATCGCGGCCGCCGGATGTCTTCCTGTGGCCGCCCGACGTTCGTCCCGGCGACGGAGGGGCGAACCACGGCCACCGCCCTTCCCGACAGGTGCCTATTCGACCGTGACGGACTTCGCCAGGTTGCGCGGCTGGTCGACGTCGAGGCCCTTCGCCGTCGCGAGGCCCATCGCGAAGATGTGCAGCGGCACGACGGCCAGCAGGGGTTCGAAGAAGGGACCTGCGAGCGGGATGCGCAGCACCTCGTCGGCCTTGGGCAGCACGGCCGCGTCGCCTTCCTCGGCGATCGCGATGACGCGGGCGCCGCGGGCGCGGACCTCCTCGATGCTCGAGATGACCTTCTTGTGCATCTCGGCCGATTCTCGCGGCGACGGGACGATCACGAACACGGGCTGGCCGGGCTCGATCAGCGCGATGGGGCCGTGCTTGAGCTCGCCGGCGGCGAAGCCCTCGGCGTGGATGTAGGCGAGCTCCTTGAGCTTGAGTGCACCCTCGAGGGCGATCGGATAGCCGACGTGGCGACCGAGGAAGAGCACCGAGCGGGTGTCGGCCATCCAGTGGGCGAGCTGCTCGATGCGGGGCTGCTCGCGCTCGAGGATCTGCCCGATCTTCGCCGGGATCGCCTCCAGCTCGCGCACGTGGTGGGCGGCGTCGGCGGCTGCGATCGCGCCGCGCACGCGACCGATGTGGAGGCCCATCAGGTAGAGCGCGGTGACCTGGGCCACGAACGCCTTCGTCGAGGCGACGGCGACCTCGGGGCCGGCGTGCGTGTAGACGATGGCGTCGGACTCCCGCGGGATCGTCGCGCCCTGCGTGTTGCAGATCGACAGGGTCCGGGCGCCGTGCTCGCGGGCGTACTTCACGGCCATGAGGGTGTCCATGGTCTCCCCGGACTGGCTGATCGAGACGACGAGCGTGTCGGGGCCGATCACCGGGTCGCGGTAGCGGAATTCGTGCGCGAGCTCAACGTCGACGGGGATGCGGGTCCACTGCTCGATCGCGTACTTGCCGACCTGGCCGGCGTAGGCCGCGGTTCCGCAGGCGATCACGATGATTCGCGAGATGCCGGCGAACAGCTCGTCGAGGCCGTCCAGCTCGGGAATGACGACGACCCCGTCGCGCACGCGACCGCGCAGGGTGTTGGCGACCGCCTCGGGCTCCTCCGACACCTCTTTGGCCATGAACGACGACCAGCCGCCCTTCTCGGCGGCCGCAGCATCCCACGTGACCTCGAACGGCTCGACGTCGACGGGGTTGCCGTCGAAGTCCGTCACGGTCACCGCCGCGGGGGTGATGGCCACGATCTGGTCCTGCCCGATGGCGAGGGCGTGGCGGGTGTGCTCGACGAACGCCGCGACGTCCGACCCGAGGAAGTTCTCGCCCTGGCCGAGACCGATCACCAGCGGCGAGTTGCGGCGGGCGCCCACGACCAGACCGGGCTGCTCCTCGTGCATGGCGAGCAGGGTGAAGGCGCCCTCGAGGCGCGACACGACCGAGCGGAACGCCTCGACGAGGTCGCCCGAGCGGCGGTACTCGCGGCCGAGCAGCACAGCGGCCACCTCGGTGTCGGTCTCGCTGCGGAAGGTGAAGCCGTCGGCGACGAGCTCGTCCTTGAGCTCCGCGAAGTTCTCGATGATCCCGTTGTGGATGACGGCGAGCCTGTCGTCGTCGGCCAGATGCGGGTGGGCGTTCCCGTCGGTCGGTCCACCGTGGGTCGCCCAGCGGGTGTGCCCGATGCCGGTGGTGCCGTCGGCGAGCGGACGCGCCGCGAGATCGTCGCGCAGCACCTGCAGCTTGCCCGCGCGCTTGCGCATGCCCAGATCGCCGTCGCCGTCGATCACCGCGATGCCGGCGGAGTCGTACCCGCGGTACTCGAGGCGCGACAGCCCTGACATCAGGACGGCCTGGCTCGGGCGAGGACCCACGTATCCGACGATTCCGCACATGGCCCCAATGGTAGGCGGGGGGTTTTGCAAGCAGCCTTTACGAATAGGGAGGCCCGGATCCCCACCACTACTGCGGGATGGCCTTCGCCGCGCTGGTCTTGGTGATGGTGCGGTAGGCATTCCTGGACCCCGTCACCTTCACCGTCAGGCTCTTGCCGGCGTCTGCGGTCACCAGCTTGTAGGTCGCGCTGGTGGCGCCGCTGATCGCGGTTCCGTTGCGTAGCCACTGGTACGCGAAGGTCGTCGGCGTGGGCGACCATGTTCCGGTGTTCGCGGTCAGTGTCGACCCGACCTTGGCTGTGCCTGAGATGGTGGGAACCGGCGTCTGGGTGAAGACATACCGCGCCGTGAGCGTGTAGGCCTTGCCCCAGCTCGTCCAGTTGTTCTGGCCGGAGATCCGGACGTAGGTGCGACCGGCCGCGACCCTGATGTACTGCGGCGCCAGCCAGCTGCCGTCGTACCGATTGCCGGTCACGTCGAAGTGGTACAACCTGGTTCCCGAGGCGTCGTACACGTCCACGTCGTAGACGTCGGCCGACCCCAGGTTCGAGGGGAACTTGAGCAGGAGCGAGAGGTTGCGCGCCGCCGCGACGTCGAAGGCGAAGTAGTCCGACTCCGTCGAGTAGTGCGACAGGGTGGATCCCGACACCCCCGTGCCCACCGGGGTCACATCGGCGTCCGAGGTGGAGTTGTTGAACTCCGTCTCCACACTGCCTGCCGTGAACCCCGGCGTGAACGTGTACGTCTGCCCCCAGCTCGCCCAGTTGTTCTGACCGTAGATCCGCACGTACAGACGCCCCGCCGGCGCATAGGTCGCGAACGACCGCAACCAGCTGCCGTCATACCGGTTGCCCGTCACATCGAAGTGGTACAACTTCGTCGCCGACGCGTCGTACACGTCCACCGAGTACACGTCACCCGCACCCAGGTTCGACGGGAACTTCAGATCCAGCGACACCCTGCCCGCACTCGGCAGATCCACCGCGAAGTAGTCCGACTCCGTCGAGTAGTGCGACAGGGTGGATCCCGACACCCCCGTGCCCACCGGGATCACATCGGCGTCCGAGGTGTAGTTGTTGAACTCCGTCTCCACACTGCCTGCCGTGAACCCCGGCGTGAACGTGTACGTCTGCCCCCAGCTCGCCCAGTTGTTCTGACCGTAGATCCGCACGTACAGACGCCCCGCCGGCGCATAGGTCGCGAACGACCGCAACCAGCTGCCGTCATACCGGTTGCCCGTCACATCGAAGTGGTACAACTTCGTCGCCGACGCGTCGTACACGTCCACCGAGTACACGTCACCCGCACCCAGGTTCGACGGGAACTTCAGATCCAGCGACACCCTGCCCGCACTCGGCAGATCCACCGCGAAGTAGTCCGACTCCGTCGAGTAGTGCGACAGGGTGGATCCCGACACCCCCGTGCCCACCGGGATCACATCGGCGTCCGAGGTGTAGTTGTTGAACTCCGTCTCCACACTGCCTGCCGTGAACCCCGGCGTGAACGTGTACGTCTGCCCCCA
This sequence comes from Microbacterium sp. E-13, assembly GCF_049912955.1. GTDB lineage: Bacteria > Actinomycetota > Actinomycetes > Actinomycetales > Microbacteriaceae > Microbacterium. The sequence continues at coordinate 814,250 of NZ_CP183973.1, read as the reverse complement.
GCTCGCCCAGTTGTTCTGACCGTAGATCCGCACGTACAGACGCCCCGCCGGCGCATAGGTCGCGAACGACCGCAACCAGCTGCCGTCATACCGGTTGCCCGTCACATCGAAGTGGTACAACTTCGTCGCCGACGCGTCGTACACGTCCACCGAGTACACGTCACCCGCACCCAGGTTCGACGGGAACTTCAGATCCAGCGACACCCTGCCCGCACTCGGCAGATCCACCGCGAAGTAGTCCGACTCCGTCGAATACTGACTCGACGTCGAACCCGACACCGCCGTCCCGGCGGCAATCACATCGGCCTGCGACGTGGAGTTGTTGGGCTCGGTCTCTGAGACCGCCGCCGACGCCGCAGCGGGAGCGGCCAGGAACGGCAGCATCGCGCCCACCAGGATGGCGGTCGTGGTCATCGCCAGACGGCGGCCGACGGTGTTCTGAGCGCGCGCGGATAACGTCATGTCACTCCCCATTGACAAGGGCGGCGCCCCCAAGCGCCGCTGTTGCCCGTAACGTATCGCATGCGCGGGCCGGAATACCAAACGTTTCATGGCATAACGCGCAAGGAAAAGCCTCAGGTCTCAGAGCTTGCGGAGCAGCACTGTCTCCACGGTGTGGTCAGCGGCCTTCTGCAGCACGAGGTTCGCTCGGTGCCTCGTGGGCAGGACGTTCTCCTGGAGGTTCGGCAGGTTGATGTTGTTCCAGTAACCGAGAGCGCGCTCCACGGCCTCCTCGTCGGTGAGCTGGGCGAACACGTTGAAGAACGAGCTCGGGTTGCTGAACGCGGCCCGGCGCAGGGCGAGGAAGCGGTCCACGTACCACTGCGTGATGTGCGCGGCATCCGCATCGACGTAGATCGAGAAGTCGAACAGGTCGCTCACCGCGACGTCGTTCGGGGTGGGCGGCGGCTGCAGCACGTTGAGGCCCTCGACGATCACGATGTCGGGGCGGCGCACGGTGATCACCGCGTCGGGCACGATGTCGTAGCGCATGTGCGAGTAGAACGGGGCCCGCACCTCGGGGGCGCCGCTCTTCACCTCGGTGAGGAACGACACGAGCGCGCGGCGGTCGTACGACTCGGGGAAGCCCTTGCGGTCCATGAGGCCGCGTCGCTCGAGCTCGGCGTTGGGATAGAGGAAGCCGTCGGTCGTGATGAGCTCGACGCGCGGCGTTCCCGGCCAGCGAGAGGTCAGCTCCCGCAGGAGGCGGGCGATCGTCGACTTGCCCACGGCGACCGATCCGGCCACCCCGATGATGAAGGGGGTCGTCGAGTCCGCCTCGCCGAGGAAGGCGGACTCCTCGGCGCCCAGCCGCTTCGTCGCCTCCGCGTAGAGCGACAGCAGCCGCGACAGCGGCAGGTAGACCTGCGCCACCTCGGCCATGTCGAGCCGGTCGCCGAGGCCTCTGATCTGCACGATCTCGGTCTCGGTCAGCGGCTGCGTCATGCCGGCCGCCAGGCGCGCCCAATCGGCGCGGTCGATCTCGCGGTAGAGGGAGAGAGCGGGTGCGACCACACCTGCCTCGTGCAGGGTCGCTTCGTCGGCGGACATCGCGCCCATCGTAGCCCTTCGGCCCCGCTACGCTTTCCCCGTGCGCCTCGGAGTCCTCGATATCGGCTCGAACACCGTCCATCTGCTCGTCGCCGACGTCCGACCCGGGGGGCGGCCGCTCGCCACGACGAGTCAGCGCACGGTGCTGCGCCTCATGCGCTATCTGGCGCCCGACGGCTCGATCACCGAGGAGGGCGTCAGCGCGCTCGTCGCCGCGGTCACCGAGGCCCGTGAGATCGCTGCCGCGGAGAAGGTGGACGAGCTGCTCGCGACGGCGACCTCCGCCGTACGCGAGGCCGCGAACGGTCCCGAGGTCATCGGGCTCATCGAAGGCGCCCTCGGCCAGCCTCTCCAGGTGCTCGGGGGCGAGACCGAGGCCCGCTACACCTTCCTCGCGGTGCGACGGTGGTTCGGCTGGGCGGCCGGGCAGATCCTGCTGTTCGACATCGGCGGCGGGTCGCTCGAGATCGCGGCGGGAGCCGACGAGCTGCCGGAGGCGGCGGCATCCGTCCCGCTCGGGGCGGGGCGCATGACGGTGCAGTTCCTCCCCGAAGACCCGCCGGGCGAGGCGGCCGTCGAGAAGCTGCGGCACCACGCCCGCAAGACGCTCGCACCCGTGGCGAAGTCGTTCGGCAAACTGGATCGGCCCGACCACGTGGTCGGCTCGTCGAAGGCGATCCGCTCGCTGGCGAAGCTCGTCGGCTATCCGGTTCCCGGATGGTCTGGAATCGAGCGGATGCTGCCCCCGGGCCTCGCTCGGCTCGTGGATTCCGCGCCTGGCACGCATTCCGGCCTCCGCCCGTCAGGAGCTGCCGGGGATCACCCCCGACCGGACGTTCCAGATCGTGGCCGGCGCCGTGGTGCTGCACGAGGCGATGAGCGCGATGGACGTCGACGAGCTGGAAGTGTCGCCGTGGGCCCTCCGCGAAGGGGTGCTGCTGCGCTACATCGAATCGCTCAGCTGGAGCGCGCCGAGCGCCTGATCCGGGGCCGCCGGCCGATGGCAGCTACGCGTCGGCCGACTCGGTGAAGGCCGTGTAGATGCCCCATACCGCGATGCCCGCGAGGTGCCAGTCGCGGGGTCCCTCGGGGCCGAGTGCCACCGTGCGCGGGGCGTCGACCGTGGCCGGGTCGATGCGACGGTGGTCGCTCATGCCGTCGATCATGGCCATGACGGCGATGGCGAGATCCGCCTCGGAGACGCCGTCACGCATGCGCATGCCGAAGGCCTGGTTGAGCGCGCGGTAGATCTCGGCCATGCGCTCGGCGTAGCGCCCCTCGAGCTCCGAGAGCAGCGCCCGGATCCCGTCGCCGCCGGGCACGGCGTCGCCGCTCGACAGGGCCGCCGACATGGTGCGGTACGCGCGCCAGGCGATCGTGTTCTCGACGGCGACCATGTTGTGGGCGGCAGCGCGACGCAGCAGATCGCGCAGCATCGCCGGCCGCTCCGCCGCGGGCGCGCCGGCACTTTCGGCGACGGCCTGCCGCAGTGCGTCCAGCGTCTCGGCATCGAAGCCGGTGTCGAAGCCCGGGTCGGCTTCGAAGAGTGCGCGGACGAGGTCGGCGACGAACGCCGCGCGGTCGGGCCAGATGCGGAAGACGGTCGAGCGCGGCACCCCCGCGGTGCGGATCAGATCCTCGAGCTCGATGTTGGCGTAGTCGAGCAGGAGTCCCTCGGCCTTCACGCGCGCGACGGCGACCTGGAGCATGAGGTCACGCGTCTGTCCGGCAGGACGCCGTGAACGGGCAAGGGGTGCGGGCACCATCTGATTATCGCGCGACAGTGCGACGTCTCTCGACGCCGCACTGCCACGGCGAGGTGGGCCTGACAGTGGTCGCGGTGCCGGGTCCCCAGGACCCCGGCACCGACCCGATCCGCCGTTGCCCGGGCATCGTACGGATCGTCGTGCGCGATTCCCCCGTTTCGAGCACGCCTCCACTTTAGAGACTCGAAGTCTCATGGCTCAACCCGCTGGACGCGAAATGACGTGGGCGCTCGACGCCCGGGTGTCAGCCGATCGCCACCTGCTCGGCAATCGCGCTGACGGCGTCTGTCACGCGGAGACGCCCGCCGTCCCACTCGACCAGCATCGGATCGGTGATGCCGCCGACGAACCGGCCGCCGTCGTCGGCGTTGCGGAAGGCGGGCCGGGGCCCAGCAGTCCATGCGGCTGCATCCAGATGTGCGGGGAGTGGGAGTGCGTGCAACTATGGATGGCCAATGCAAATCGATTTGTGTTGCTGTGAATCCAAGGAGCAATCAGAAATGCACACTCCCCCGAAAAAGGTCAGGCGCGTTCTGACCGGCGGTCTCACGGCGGCCGCGGTGGCGGCATCCGTACTGGTCGGACTGCCCGCCGCAGCCTCCGCCGCCCCCGCCCCCACTGTCCCCGACCTGCAGGACGGCCCCCAGCCGACCGTCCACACGCAGGAAGCCCACGCCCCCGAAGACGACTTCACCGCCAAGTGGACTCGGGCCGACGCCCGCCAGCTCAAGCGCCTCTCGGACCCCACCGCGGGCTCGAAGCAGAACTCGATGCCCGCCGAGCTCACCATGCCCGCGGTTCCGCAGGACTTCCCCGACATGAGCAACGAGCAGGTGTGGGTCTGGGACTCGTGGCCGCTGACCGATGAGAACGCCAACCAGTACAGCGTCAACGGCCAGGAGATCATCTTCTCGCTCGTGGCCGACCGCAACCTGGTGTTCGACGAGCGCCACGTGTTCGCGAAGATCGGGTACTTCTATCGCCCCGCCGGCGTGCCCGCCGACGAGCGTCCGGAGAACGGCGGCTGGACCTATGGCGGTCTCGTCTTCGACGAAGGCGTGACCGGCAAGATCTTCCCCGACCAGTCGTACAGCCACCAGACCCAGTGGTCGGGTTCGGCGCGCATCTCGAAGGGCGGCGAGATCAAGCTGTTCTTCACCGATGTCGCGTTCTACCGCAACGAGGACGGCAGCAACCGGAAGCCCTACGACCCGCGCATCGCGCTGAGCGTCGGCAAGGTGCATGCCAACAAGAACGGCGTGAAGCTGACCGGGTTCGACAAGGTCACCGACCTGCTGCAGGCCGACGGCACCTACTACCAGACCGGCGCGCAGAACGAGTTCTTCAACTTCCGCGACCCGTTCACGTTCGAGGACCCGGCCCACCCCGGTGAGACCTACATGGTCTTCGAAGGCAACTCCGCCATGCAGCGCGAGACCGCGACCTGCGACGAGGACGACCTCGGCTACCGTGAGGGCGACCCGTACGCGGAGACGGTCGAGCAGGTGAACGCCTCCGGCGCCACGTACCAGATCGGCAACATCGGTCTCGCGAAGGCGAAGAACGAGGAGCTCACCGAGTGGGAGTTCCTGCCGCCCATCCTGTCGGCCAACTGCGTCACCGACCAGACCGAGCGTCCGCAGATCTACATGAAGGACGGCAAGTACTACCTCTTCACCATCAGCCACCGCGGCACGTTCGCGAACGGCATCGATGGCCCCGAGGGCGTCTACGGGTTCGTCGGTGACGGCATCCGCAGCGACTACCAGCCGATGAACTCGGGCTCGGGCCTGGCACTGGGCAACCCGACGAACCTGAACTTCGCGGGCGGACAGCCCTTCGCGCCGGACTACAACCAGCCGATCGGGCACTTCCAGGCGTACTCGCACTACGTGATGCCCGGCGGACTGGTGCAGTCGTTCATCGACACTGTCGGCACGGAAGGCGACTTCCGTCGCGGCGGCACGCTCGCGCCGACGGTCAAGATCGACATCGACGGCGCCTCGTCGGCGGTCGACTACTCCTACGGGAACGGCGGGCTCGGCGGCTACGCCGACATCCCGGCGAACCTCAACGTCAACCCGGGCGGTCAGGTCACGCCGCTGCGCTGACCCTGACCGACGCACGACGGATGCCTCGGCACGGCCCCGTGCCGAGGCATCCGTCGCCTCAGTTGAGGACCGCCTGCCGTCCGACTCGCGAGCCCGTCTCCCGACCCTCGGCCACCGAAACCCCGCCACCGACCCGCCTGACACCCGCTGCCCGCCCGATCCGGAAGGAATCCGCGATGCACGCTCACGACGCCTCCACCACGTTCCCCTGGCGGCGCGCCCTGCTCTGGGCGGCTGCGGCCATCGCGGTGGTCGCGGTCGCGCTCGGGACCGCGATCGCCGTGCTCCGGCCCTCGGGCGACGGCCCCGGTGCGCGCCCCACTCCGACAGCGCCGTCCGCGGACGCCTCGACGCGGCCCGCGGACTGGTCGGTGCATCGGCCGGGAATCCACCTCACACCAGGCGCCGACTGGATGAACGATCCGCAGAAGCCCTTCTTCCTCGACGGGCGATGGCACTTCTACTACCTCTACAACGCGGACTACCCCGACGGGAACGGCACCGCGTGGTACCACGCGACGTCCACCGACCTCGTGCACTGGAAGGACGAGGGCGTCGCGATCGAGAAGTACGGCAACGGGCTCGGCGACATCTGGACCGGCACCGCCGTCGTTGATGAGAACGGCACGGCGGGCTTCGGCGCCGGAGCAGTCATCGCGATCGTGACCCAGCAGGTGGACGGCGTGCAGCGCCAGTCGCTGTTCGTCTCGCGCGACGGCGGCTACCGCTTCGAGTCGTTCGACGGCAATCCGATCATGGAGAATCCCGGGGTCGCCGACTGGCGCGACCCGCGGGTGTTCTGGGACGACGCGGCCGGACATTGGGTCATGGCACTGGCCGAGCACGACCGCATCGGGTTCTACACGTCGCCGAACCTGCGCGAGTGGACGTACACGTCGGACTTCGCGACCGAGGGCCTCGGCGTGCTCGAGTGCCCTGACCTCTTTCCGATGGCCGTCGACGGCGACCCCGACGATGTGCGGTGGGTGCTCGCCGCGGGGGCGAACGGTGCGTCGGAGGGCATGACCACGGGCACGGCCTACTGGGTGGGCGAGTGGGACGGCGAGCGCTTCACCGCCGACGGCACCGGCCACCAGTGGCTCGATCACGGCCCCGACTACTACGCGGCGGTCACGTGGGACGATCCGCGCCTCAGCCCGAGCGAGAGGCTGACGACGCGCTACGGCATCGGCTGGATGAACAACTGGGCCTACGCCGGCGAGTTTCCGACGGACGACTGGCACGGCGGCTCGGACTCGCTCGTGCGTGCGATGAGCCTCCGGTCCGACGCCGGCCGTGCCACGCTGCACTCACGCCCGGCGTCCGAGCTGGCGGCGCTCGAGGGCGAGCCGCAGCGGATCGACGATGTGCACGTCGACGCGGAGCGGGCGATCGACGTCACGGCACCTGCATCGGGTGCCTATCGGCTGCGGCTGCGGGCGTCGAGCGAGGACGGCGAGCTGCGGGTGAAGGTGATGAGCGCCGACGGCGCCTTCGCCACGGTGGGCTACGACTTCGCCGAGGAAAGGGCCTTCGTGGCGAGGGATGCCGACACCGCCGCGCACGGCATGCCCGAGGCGTACCGCGAGGTGCGCAGTGCGGCGGTGCCGCTCCGGGACGGCGGCATCGCGCTCGACATCGTCGTGGACGCCTCCTCGGTCGAGGTCTTCGCCGGCGACGGCGAGGCGGCGCTGACGATGGCCACCTTCGGATCGGCCGGGCCGAGGAGCCTGCGCATCGAGGGCGTGAAGGGTGCGGTGGCCGTGACGGGTGCGACCCTCACCCCGCTCCGCGTGGCGCCGATCGACCGTGGGTCGCGGGCCGAGTAGGCCGGAGCGCACCCGCCGCCGTCCCTCACGTTTGCACTCGTCCGGCGTGCGGGCTCAGCGCGACGGCGTGTCCACCGATCCGCGCTCGACGAGCCAGCCGCGCACCCGGTGCAGGCGCTCGTCGGCGGGCGACGTGTCGCCCTCGATGCGCTCGAGCAGCCGCGTCATGCCCCAGGCGCCCATCTCCTCGTGAGGCAGCGCCACGGTGGTGAGCCCGGGGTCGAGCGCGTCGGCGACCGTGTGCAGGTCATCGATCCCGACGACCGACAGCCCGGACGGAATGGGGATGCCGCGCCGCGCTGCCGCCTGCATCACGCCCATGGCGATCTGGTCGTTGAAGCAGATGACAGCCGTCGGCGGATCGGACCGGTCGAGCAGCCGCCCGCCGGCCCCGCGCCCGCCCACTGCGTCGGACGAGCAGAACTCGATCCGGTCGTCCAGTGAGATCCCCGCGTCGCCGAGCACCGAGCGCACGCCGATGAGGCGTCCCCGCGCGGCCCGCGATTCGTCGGTCGTGCCGACGTAGGCGATCGCGCGGTGACCGTCGCGCAGCAGACGCTCGCAGGCCACTGCGGCGATCTGCGCCTCGTCGGGCACGACCGCGTCCACCTCCCAGCCGGGTTCGGGAGCAGCATCCACCAGCACGACCGGCACGTCGTCGGGAACCGCCGGCCGGTCGACGCGCTGATGGTACATCCGCGCGATGAGCAGGCCGTCGACGCGCTGCGCGAGGAAACGGGCGATCAGATCCGCCTCGACGGCGATGTCTCCGCCGGACTCGGCCACCATGAGCAGCACGTCGTGCTCCAGGCCCGCGCGGCGGGCACCCTCGATGATGCGGCCGGCGAAGGGCGTGGTGGCGAGGTCGTCGCCGATCAGGCCGACGATCCCGGTGCGCCGGCGCCGGAGCCCGCTGGCCACGCGGTCGGGCACGTACCCGAGTTCGCGCGCCACCGCGAGGATGCGCTCGCGCGTCTGGGCGTTGACGGCCCGCGCGCCGCTGAGCGCGTGCGACACCGTCGTCGGAGACACGCCCGCGGCCGCGGCGACGTCGCTCACGCGCGCGCGACCGCCGCGGGGCGTCTGCGGTTTCGCCATGGCACCAGCCTATTCGGGGGTTGGGGCCTATTCGGGGGTTGGGGCCTAATCGGGGCTGTCGCGCGCCGTCATCCGCGCGCCGCCAGGTCGGCTCAGCGCACCACCGCGGTCACGGTGGCCAGTCGAGCGAGCACCTCCTGGCCGATCGAACCCAGCAGGAAGCGGGCGAGCGCACCACGACCGTGCGACCCGACCACCGCGAGACGGGCGTCGGCGGCCAGCTCGTTGATGATCTGCGACGGGTACCCGCGCTCGACGCGGCGGACGACCTCGAGAGACCGCGGCATCCGTGATTCCGACGACGATGGCTTCACTCACGATGGCTCCTCTCGGATGCCCTCAGGCTAGCCTGGCGGCCCGAGCGCCCGCGGCCGGCGCAGCCGTGACAAATGCGTCGGCGCCGTGGCGGTAAGTCGGCCCGCGGGGCGACCGTGGCACCTCACGGTGTCTGTTCGTTCGCGCCGCCGGGGCGAACGCTCACCCCGGGGACGCGGTTCAGAGGGCGAGGCGCTCCCGCACGACGTCGGCGAGGCGGTCCGCATGGCGGCGGGCATCGTCTTCGGAGCCCGCCTCGACCATCACGCGCACGAGCTGCTCGGTGCCCGACGGGCGCAGCAGCACGCGGCCGGAGAGCCCGAGCTCGGCGGTGGCGCGAGCCACCGCATCCTGCACGATCTCGTCGGCGACGCGCGTACGGTCGACGCCCTTCACGTTCACGAGGACCTGCGGGTACACGGTCATGACGGACGCCAGTTCGGCGAGGGTCTTGCCGGTGCGCGACATCTGGGCGGCCAGGTGGAGGCCCGTCAGGAGTCCGTCGCCGGTGGTGGCGAACTCGCTCATGATGACGTGCCCCGACTGCTCTCCGCCGAGCGAGTAGCCCTTTTCGTTCATCGCCTCGAGCACATAACGGTCACCGACAGCCGTCGTCTCCACCCGGATGCCGTGCGCGTCCATCGCCCGGTGCAGGCCGAGGTTGCTCATCACGGTGGCGACGAGCGTGTCGTCCTTGAGCGCACCGCGCTCCTTCATCGCCACGGCGAGGATGGCCATGATCTGGTCGCCGTCGACGATCCTTCCGTTCGCGTCGACCGCGAGGCATCGATCCGCGTCGCCGTCGTGGGCGATGCCGATATCGGCGCCGACCCGCACGACGTGCTCGGCGAGCAGGTCGAGGTGCGTGGATCCGACACCGTCGTTGATGTTCAGGCCGTCGGGGTCGGCTCCGATGACGGTGACCTGTGCGCCGGCGTCCTTGAAGGTCTCGGGAGAGACACCCGAGGCCGCGCCGTGCGCGCAGTCGAGCACGACATGGAGGCCGTCGAGCCGGTTCGGCAGCGAACCGAGCAGGTGCACGACGTAGCGGTCTTCGGCGTCGGCGAAGCGGCGGATGCGGCCGACGTCCGCGCCCGTGGGCTGGAGCTTGGGGGCCGACATGGCGGCCTCGATGCGCTGCTCGACGATGTCGGGGAGCTTGACGCCTCCGCGCGCGAAGATCTTGATGCCGTTGTCGGGCGCGGGATTGTGGGATGCCGACACCATGACGCCGAAGTCGGCATCCATGTCGGCGATCAGGAACGCCGCGGCGGGGGTCGGCAGCACGCCGGCGTCGTAGACGTCGACGCCCGACGAGGCCAGGCCCGCCTCGACGGCGGCGGAGAGGAATTCGCCGGAGACGCGGGGGTCGCGCGCGACGACGGCTCGGATGCGCTTGCCGGCGGCGCGGCGCGCTTCCGCGGAACGGCCCTGGCCCAGGACGACGGCGGTCGCCTGGGCCAGGGACAGTGCGAGATCGGCGGTGAGGGGGCCGTTGGCCAGCCCCCTCACCCCGTCCGTGCCGAAGAGCGGCATTCGGAGCGGCTTCCGATCAGCGCTTCGAGTACTGCGGAGCCTTGCGGGCCTTCTTGAGACCGGCCTTCTTGCGCTCGATGACGCGGGCGTCGCGCGAGAGGAAGCCGGCCTTCTTCAGGGTCGGGCGGTTGTTCTCGGCGTCGATCTCGTTGAGCGCACGAGCGATGCCGAGACGCAGCGCGCCGGCCTGGCCCGAGGGGCCACCGCCCGAGATGCGCACGATGACGTCGTACGCGCCGGTGAGGTTGAGCACCGTGAACGGGTCGGTGATGAGCTGCTGGTGCAGCTTGTTCGGGAAGTAGTCCTCGAACGCACGGCCGTTGACGGTGATGGTGCCCGAGCCGGGGACCACGCGCACGCGGGCGATGGCCTGCTTGCGGCGACCGACTGCCGCGCCCGAGACCGAGAGCACGGGGCGCTCGGTGGCAACGGCGGTCTCGTCGACCTGGGTCTCGGTCGAGTAGCTGCTGGGGGTTTCTTCGATGTTCGCCATCAGTGTGTCCTTGTCTGGGGGGCGCTTACTGGGCGACCTGGTCGAAAACGTACGCGGTGGGCTTCTGCGCGGCGTGCGGGTGCTCGGCACCGCGGTACACCTTGAGCTTCGACAGCTGGTCGCGGCCGAGCGTGTTCTTGGGGAGCATGCCGCGCACGGCCTTCTCCACGGCGCGGACCGGGTTCTTCTCGAGAAGCTCGGAGTAGGTGACCGACTTGAGGCCGCCCGGGTAGCCCGAGTGACGGTAGGCCTTCTTCTGCTCGAGCTTCTGGCCGGTCAGCGCGACCTTCTCGGCGTTGATGATGATGACGAAGTCGCCCTGGTCGACGTGGGGCGCGAAGGTCGGCTTGTGCTTGCCGCGGAGGAGGGCGGCGGCGTGCGAGGCGAGGCGGCCGAGAACGACGTCAGTCGCGTCGATGACCAGCCACTCGCGCTGGGCTTCGCCAGCCTTGGGGGTGTAAGTGCGCGTCACAGTAGTGCTGCTTTCTTGATCGAACGGAGAGGTTCGTGAATCCCACTCCGGGGCGCTTCGGCAGTGTCCCGGTCCAAGAGGTCCGGTCCCTGAGCCTGTCGAAGGGCGCCAGTGGAGGGCTCACGTTCGTGGTGCCGGGTCAGCTGAGCCGGACACCAAACGTCAATCCTACGGCATCGGGATGCTGCATCCAAACCCACGGGCTCATGGCACCCCTGATGCCGACGAGACCTCACAACAGCACCCTCGGAGGGTCGAGCGGGGTGCATCGCGCGTTCTCGCGGTTGTGTCGGGTCTGCGCCTGCCGTGCCCTGCCGGGCAGCTGAGCCCCCGCGGGCTCAGGGCGTGGGCACAGGAACGGGATTCGTCGGCTCCGGCTGAGGAACAGGTGACGGCTGCGGCTGCGGCTGCGGCTGCGGCTGCGGCTCCGTCGTGGGCTGCGGGGCGGGGGCGGGACTGGGGACGGTGGTGCGCCGAACGACCACCTGCTCGGCACGGAGCTGGTCCGCCCGCAGGGCCGTGACGGCGGCGGCATACGCCTGCAGTTCGGCGTCACCGCTGCCGCCGGCCGCCTGCGCCGCACCGACCGCGGCCGCGGCGGCCGTGACGGCGTCGCGGAAAGACTGAAGCGCTCGCGGGTTCTGTTCGTTGAGGGCCTCCGCGGTGGCCGGCAGGCTCGCCCCGAGCGCGCGCTGCGCGTCGGTCAACGTCGTCGCCTGCTGAGTCACCGCGGCGGTGGCCGCGGCGACCTGCGCCGTGACGTCCTCGACGCTCGCCGCGTAGGCGCTCGCCTCACGAGCCGCGTCCTTGGCGGCCCCGACGTCATCGAGCGTGTCGGCGGCCGGCGGGACGTAATCCGCGGGCCGCTCGGGAAGGGTCGTGCTGTCGAGAAGCGCGACGAGTGCTGCTTGCGCGGCGTTCGCCGCGTCGAGCGTCGGCTGATCGGCCATTCCGGCGACCGAGGCGAACGCGGGACCGGCGCTGTCGGCGGCGGCGCGCGCAGCAGCGGCCGTGGTCTCGTACTGGGCGTACGCAGCATCCATCGCCGGAACGGGTTCTTGCGCGGCATCGGCCGCGTCCTCGAAGTCGGTGACCGCTGCCTGCAGTCTCGCCTCCTGTGCGGCCGTGGTCTGCGCGACGTAGACGCTCGCCGCCACCAGGAGCCCGACGAGCACCACCGAGATGCCGACGGCCCACCGCGTGCCTCTGCCCCACGCCCGGACGCCCCGGGGCGTGGACGCGAACTGACCTTGAGGCAGCGATCCGGCGGCTGCGGCCTTCGCCGCGCGCTTGCTCTGGCGCTTCTTGCGCGGCGCCTTGGTCGGCTGCGTCTTGGTCGGCGGCATCGCCGGCGGCATCGCCGGATGCGCGGAGGCGGATGCCGCGGCCACCGCGCCGCCCGCGAGGGCGGCCGCGCACGCCACTCGAGGCTCCGCCACATCGCGCTCGGCAGCGCCGGGGTCCGCAGTGCCCGAATCCGCAACGCCGGGCTCCGGGACGCGATCCTCCGCCCCGGCGAGCCCGGCGCCTGCCGCGGCCATCGCGACGGTCGGCTCGGTGGGAGACGGCGCGGTGCGCTCCTCTTCTTCTTCCACCAGCTCGGCGAAGAGATCGTCGATGTCATCGAGCCCGGACGGGCCCGCGTCGGCATCGAGCGCAACCGGCTCTGCGCCGCCCCCGCGCAGTGCGGGGTGTGGGTCCTCATCCAGCAGGAAGGGGTCTTCATCGCTGTCGGAAAGGAAGAGCTCCTCGTCACCATGGAGCGCGATCAGGTCGTCGACGTCGTTCGCTGGCGGCTGAAGGTCGTCGGGCACCTCCGGCTCCGGCGATCGCACCACCGCCGGCTCCCTGCGGTCCGCCGCGAGTGCCGAAGGCGTCGACGCCATCGGCTCGAACTCCCCCGTCTGCTCGAAGAACGCGGTGAGGCGCTCCTCGGCCCGCGCGTCCGCACCCGTGCTCGCATGACCCTCTGCGCCCGTGCCCGTCGCGGCGCCCGCCGGATCGGTCCCGAAGAAGTCTGCGAGAGCGCGCGTGCGATCGTCGGCATCGTCTGGGGGGATGCCGTCGTCGCGGCTGGGGATGCCGGCTTCGGGCTTGCGGACCAACGTCGCGCGCCTTCCTGTGTCACGGCGTAACCGGGCTAGACTATCTCGTTTTGCGACATGCACCGTCCAATTCGCGACGCACCTGGGTCGGGCGCTCCGCCCCGGACCGCTTCGCGGCGCTCAGGCGACTGCCGCCGTAACGCGACCTTCATGAGACGCCCCTAATGTCCGTCGCATGAGCACACCCTCGATCAAAGCCGTCATTCCCGCCGCCGGCCTGGGAACTCGTTTCCTCCCCGCCACCAAGGCCATGCCGAAAGAGATGCTCCCGGTGGTCGACAAACCGGCGATCCAGTACGTCGTCGAAGAGGCGGTGGCAGCCGGCATCGATGACGTGCTCGTCATCATCGGGCGCAACAAGAACGCGCTCGCCAACCACTTCGACCGCGTGACCGAGCTGGAGCACACGCTCGAGCAGAAGGGCGATCTCACCAAGCTCGAGCGCGTCATGGAGGCCAGCTCCCTGGCCGACGTGCACTTCGTCCGCCAGGGCGACCCGAAGGGGCTCGGGCACGCCGTGCTCCGCGCCCAGAAGCACGTCGGCGACGAGACGTTCGCGGTGCTGCTCGGCGACGACCTCATCGATGCGCGCGATCCGCTGCTCACCCGGATGATCGAGGTCTCGCACGGTCAGTCGGCGACCGTCGTCGCGCTCATGGAGGTCGATCCGAGCCAGATCCACCTCTACGGGTGCGCCGATGTCGAGCCGACGGCCGACCCCGACGTCGTGAGGATCAACGCCCTGGTCGAGAAGCCGTCCGCCGACGAGGCGCCGAGCAACCTCGCCATCATCGGACGCTACGTGCTGAAGCCCGAGATCTTCGACGTGCTCGAGCGCACCGAGCCCGGCAAGGGCGGCGAGATCCAGCTGACCGACGCCCTCCAGCAGCTCGCGGGAGACGAGCAGCTCGCCGGCCCGGTGCTCGGCGTCGTGTTCGGCGGCCGACGCTACGACACTGGCGACCGCCTCGATTACCTCAAGTCGAGCATCCAGCTCGCCCTCGACCGCGATGATCTCGGCCCTGCTCTCGGCGCCTGGATCAAAGAGCTCGCGGAGACGCTCTGATCAGGCACGGATGCCGCGACCTGACGCCCGCGGCCGGCCTACGGGGTGGGCTCGACCGGCTCGGGGTCGATCGGCACGGGGTCGATGGGGATGACCGGGTCCGTCCCGGGATCGGTGCCGGGATCCGTGCCCGGATCGGTGCCCCCGTCCGCGGGCGGATCGGTCACCGGGTCCTCTTCGATAGGCGCGACAGGCGTCACGGTCCGAGGCGGAACCCACCCGCCGACGGCGCGCCGCTCGGGGACGCGTGCGTCGAGCACCCGCTGGTTCTCGGTGCGCAGGGCATCCACCGACTGCCCGAACGCGGTCATCTCCGCGGCACCGGTTCCGCCTCCCTGCTGGGCGGCGACCACGGCGTGGGCGGCCGCGAGGACCGCCGCCCGGTACTCGTCGGAAGCGACGGAGTTCTGCTCCGCGATCGCGGCGGCCGAGGCCGGCAACGTCGCCCCGAACGTCGAGAGGGCAGCCAGGAGTCCGGCCTCCGTGGCGGCCACGGCCGATCGCGCTTCGCGGGTGCTTCCGATCGCCTCGTCGACCTCCAGGGCGGCGGCCCTCACATCGTCGAGTTGCGTCGCGACCGACGCCAGGTCGGTCGGCGTGGGGCCGGGGACACGCGGGGCGGGAGCCGCCGCCGGTGCGAACGCGGCGAGCGCGACCCGGAACCCGGCGAGCGCCTGCAGGGCGGCTGCGCGGGCGGTCTCGTCGCTCTTGCCCTCCAGGGCCGCGAGGGCGGGCTCTGCCTCGTCGGCCGCTGCGCCGGCGTCGGCGATCGCCGTGCCGTAGAGGGTCAGCGACGTCTCGAGTGCGGTGGTGCGGTTGCGCAGCTCGGCCTCGTGCTCGCGCAGGCTGCGCGCCGCCTGCGACACCTCGTCCGACGTTGCGCGCTCGACGACCACGAGCGCGCCGACGATGACGATCGCCGCCACCGCCAGCACCGCCACGCCGGCGCTGAGCCAGTCGCCCGCGGTGCGGCGCCGGGAGTTCAGCGCACCGCGAGCGGGCCGGGGCGCCTCCCACCGCGGCGCCCTGTCGTCGCTTTGCAGGGCCGCCGTCGCGGAACCGGTCGCCGCGTCTCCGACGATCTCGGCGAGCCGAGCCCCGCCGGGCGCCGAGGCGCGCGCACGGCGACCCGAGGTCGCCGGGCCGGATCCCACCATGCGCCGCAGGCGATCCAGCTCCTCCGCATCGGGTTCGGGCGTCGAGGCACGACGCCGGTCGGCCACGTCGAAGAGATCGTCGAGCCTGTTCACAGAGCCTCCTTGGTTCGATGGGCCCCGCCGCAAGAAGGATCTGGTGCGTGTGTCGGCCGACGGGCACGGCAAGGTTACAATCACCCCAGCGAGCCGCGCGCGCTCACCCCGTGCGCGGTCCTGGTGGTCGCAGCACAGTGAACGCGCTGAAAGGGACGAGATTTTGGAACTGCGCGACTACGTACGAATCCTGCACCGCAACTGGGTGCTCATCCTCTCCTTGACCGTCCTCGGCGCCGCTGTGGGCCTGGGCTGGTCGTTGCTCAAGACGCCCACCTACGAGGCGACGACTCAGCTCTACGTCTCGGTGCGCTCCAGCGACAGCGCGCTTGTCGGCGAGCTGGCACAAGGCACCAACTACGCGCGGCAGGCCGTGACGTCGTTCGTCGACGTGGTCGACAGCGCGGTCGTGCTCGATCGTGTGATCGACGACCTCGACCTCGACATGACGTCGTCCCAGCTGGCGCGTGAGGTGTCGGCATCCGTTCCTGCCAACACCGTCATCATCTCGGCGACCGTCACCGATGAGGACCCCGAGCAGGCTGCCGCGATCGCCAACTCACTGGGCGCGAATTTCGCCGATGTTGTCGTGAATGAGCTCGAGAAGCCCGACGGCGAAGCCCCCAGCCTCGTGCGCATCGAGACGATCGAGCCTGCGCTCGTGCCCACCGCGGCCTCCAGTCCCAACACCCCGCTCAACGTCACGCTCGGCCTGCTGCTCGGGCTCGCCGCCGGCATCGGCCTCGCGTTTCTCCGCACGGTGCTCGACACGCGCATCCACTCGACGCACGACATCGAGCAGGTCACCGACAAGCCGGTGCTGGGCGGCATCGCGTTCGATCCCGACACGAAGAAGCGCCCGCTGATCGTGCACGCCGACCCGATGAATCCGCGCGCGGAGTCGTTCCGCACGCTGCGCACGAACCTGCAGTTCGTCGACGTCGATCACGACGGCGGCTCACGCTCGTTCGTGATCACGAGCGCCGGTCCCAGCGAGGGCAAGTCGACCACCACCGCGAACCTGGCGATCGCCCTCTCCGAGACCGGCGCCCGCGTGGCGCTCGTCGACGGCGATCTGCGTCTTCCGCGCGTGGCCGACTACATGGGCATCGAGGGCGGCGTCGGCCTCACCGACGTGCTGATCGGCAACGCCGAGCTCGGCGACGTGATGCAGCGCTGGGGTCGCGGCAAGCTCTTCGTGCTGCCGGCCGGTCGCATCCCCCCGAATCCGTCGGAGCTCCTCGGCAGCCAGTCGATGCAGAAGACGTTGCGCACGCTCACCGAGGCCTTCGACTACGTGCTGGTCGACGCCCCGCCGCTCCTGCTGGTCACCGATGCGGCCGTCGTCTCGAAGTACACCAGCGGCGCGATCCTGGTCGCCGCCTCGGGCGCCACCAAGAAGCCGCAGCTCGAGGGCGCGGTGAAGGCTCTCGACGGCATCGGGAGTCGACTGCTCGGCATCATCGTGACGATGCTTCCCACCAAGGGTCCCGACAGCTACGGCTACGGCAGCTACACGTACAGCGCTACGCACGACATCCGCGACAAGAGCCAGACGCGCGCAGAGCTGCGCAAGGCCCGCACCGCGGAGGCGTGAGGTGACGTTCGGCATCCTGACGGTCTGCACCGGCAACATCTGCCGCAGCCCGCTGGCCGAGCAGCTGTTGCGCGCCCGTCTGGCGCCGCTCGACGTCACCGTCGAGAGCGCCGGCGTCAGCGCGCTGGTCGGCGTCGGCATGCCGGAGCCGGCCCTCGCGCTCGCCACGCGTCTAGGAGTGACGGATGCCGCCTCCCACGTCGCCCGCCAGGTGACGGTGGACTTCGTCCGAGACGCCGACCTCGTGCTCGCGATGTCGCGCGAGCATCGTCGCGCCGTGGTCGAGCTGACGCCCGCCGCGACGCGCAAGACCTTCACCGTCCGCGAGCTGGCGAACATCGCCGCGGGGATCAGTGACGACGAGCTCCGCAGCGAGGTCGCCGGCTCGCAGGGTGCCGCAGACGCCCTCCGTGCGGCCGTCGGCCTCGCGTCGGCGCTGCGCGGCGTCGTCGAGCCCCTCCCTTCGCCCGACGACCTCGACGTTGTCGACCCGTACGGTCAGCCAGACGCCGTCTACGACCAGTCCGCGTCGCAGCTCGCGCCGGCCGCCGAGGCCGTCGCGGCATTCCTCGCGAAGGCTGCCGCCTTCGGTCGTTGAGCCGCTCCCCCGCCCGTCGAGTAGCGCGCGAGGAACGAGCACGCGTATCGAGACGCCCGCACCCGGCGCACACCTCCCCCGGCGACAGGTTTCCCTACCCCGTCGATGTGCACCACGGACGCCCTGTGAACCCCGTGTTTCGGCCGGATGTCGCGGAGTGACGCGCCTTGAGCGCCTATGTCCTCCCTTCGGTGGACAACACGCTCATATCGCGACAGCCCAGGTCGCGTATCGCGCCAAGCCCCGGTTCTGCACTGATCTGGGAGGGCCCCTCCAAGTAGCCTCCTGAACACAAGGGAGGGTTCGCAGGCGACCTCATCAGGCGCCCTGCTACACCGTGCCCGAGTGAGGTCTCCGGCGCTGGTCAAGGCAAGAAGGGGGCTTCCGTGACAGTGGATGTGAACATCGAAACGTCTCCGCTCGCGCGTTCGCGCGGAGCGGTGGCTGAGACGGTACGTCCCTCGCCGCCCCCGGCTGCCGGCGGCACTCCCCGCGCACAGGCGCGGGTCGGCGAAGCGCTCCGCACCCAGCGGGGCTGGGCCACCCGCTACGCGCGGCGACTGTGGGTCAGCGACCTGCTCGTCCTCGTCCTCGTCGTGTACACCACGCAGCTCATCTGGTTCGGTACCGGCAACGTCGATGTCTCCATTCGCGCCGATCACCGCCTCAACGACGTCTCGTACTGGCTGTTCTCCGCCATCCTCACGACCCTCTGGATGATCGGCCTCACCATGGCCGACTCTCGTAGCCCCCGCGTTCTCGGCACGGGCTCGACCGAGTACGTACGCGTGGCGAACGCGAGCTTCGTCGTCTTCAGCGTCGTGATCATCGCGTCCTTCCTGCTTCGGCTGGATGTCGCACGCGGCTACCTCTTGATCGCGCTGCCGGCCGGCGCGCTGCTCCTGCTGGCGGAGCGCTGGCTCTGGCGCCGGTGGCTCCTGGCCCAGCGCGTGCGCGGCGAGTTCGCGGCGCGGGTTCTCCTGGTCGGCTCCGAGTCCTCCGTCGCCGAGATCGCGCACGAGCTGCAGCGGTCCCCGCGCGCCGGCTATCTCGTCGTCGGCGCCTGCGTGCCGAGCGGTCGTGTCGCGGCGACGATCGAGGGATCCGACATCCCGATCATGGGCAAAGTCGATGACGTCTCCAGGGCCATGGAGGCGGTCGGCGCCGACACCGTCGTCGTGACGAGCACGGATGAGCTGCCGCCGTTCAAGGTGAAGCAGATCTCGTGGGGTCTCGAGGCCGGCCGCCAGCACCTCGTGCTCGCCCCGAGCATCGTCGACATCGCCGGTCCGCGCATCCACACCCGTCCGGTCTCGGGCCTTCCGCTGATCCACGTCGAGACTCCGCGTTTCAGCAAGGGTCAGCTGTTCCTCAAGCGGGCGACCGACCTCACCGCGAGTCTACTCGGCGTCGTGCTCCTCAGTCCTCTCCTGGCGTTTCTCGCGATTTCGGTCCGCCTGACGAGCGAGGGACCAGTGTTCTTCCGGCAGACCCGCATCGGGCTGGGCGGCCGTGAGTTCACGATGCTCAAGTTCCGCTCGATGGTGCAGAACGCCGAAGAACTGCTGCCCGAGCTCGCTGCCCAGCAACGCGACGCAGGCAACGAGGTGCTGTTCAAGATGACGAACGACCCGCGCATCACTCCCGTCGGTCGCGTCATGCGCAAGTTCAGCCTCGACGAGCTGCCTCAGCTGTTCAACGTCATCGGCGGTTCGATGTCGCTCGTCGGTCCGCGTCCGCCCCTTCCCAGCGAGGTGGAGCAGTACGCCGACCACGTGCACCGACGCTTCCTCGCCAAGCCCGGCATCACGGGTGCGTGGCAGGTCAGTGGCCGTTCGACGCTCTCGTGGGAGGACTCGGTGCGGCTGGACCTCTCTTATGTGGAGAACTGGACCCTGCTCGGCGATCTCGTGATCATCCTCAAGACCGGCAAGGCCGTGCTCGCGCCGGGCTCAACCGCCGCCTGATTCCTTATCGCCCTCACCGAGAACGGAGAAACGAGTGCCTCACGTCGCAATCATCGGCACCCGCGGATATCCCAGCTATTACGGGGGATTTGAAACTGCGATCCGAAAGCTCGCGCCCTACCTCGTCGAACACGGATGGACAGTGAGTGTGTACTCGCGCGCGGGAGCAGTCCGCAAGAACGATCCGGATCTCGACCCGCGGGTGAACGTGATCTACACCCGGGGCTTGGAGAAGAAGTCGCTCAGCACGCTGAGCTTCGGCTACACGGCGAGCCGGGACGCGATCAAACGCGGTGCGGACGTCGCGCTGGTCATGAACGTCGCCAACGGGTTCTTCCTGCCCATGCTCAAGCGGGCAGGCATTCCCACACTGGTCAACGTCGACGGCATCGAGTGGGTGCGGGCGAAGTGGGGCATCCTTGCGCGCACCATGTTCAAGCGTGGCGCAGCGCTCACCGCCCGTTACGGCGACGAGCTCGTGTATGACGCGCGTGCCATCGCCGGGTTCTGGAAGCGCGAGTTCGGCCGCGACGGGGTGTTCATTCCTTACGGTGGCGACCCCGTGGAGGAGTTGCCCGTCGAGCCCGGATACAAGTCCGGCGAATACGCGCTTGTCGTCGCCCGCTTCGTGCCCGAGAACACCGTGCCCGAGTTCGTCGAGGCGGCTCGAGAGATCGCGCGCACGCGAAAGGTCATCTTCGTCGGGTCGACCGGCTACGGCGGCGAGCTCGACGAGCAGGTGCGCGATCTCGCAGACTCGAACGAAAACGTTGCGTGGTTCGGTCACGTCGCGGACGACAAGCGGCTATTCGCTCTCTGGCAGCACGCGGGCGCGTACTTCCACGGCCACAGCGTCGGCGGCACCAATCCGGCTCTCGTGCAGGCCATGGCCGCCGGCGCGCCGGTCGTCGCCCGCGACACCGTCTACAACCGCGAGGTGCTCGGCGACAAGGGCACGTTCACGTCTGCTGAGCCGTCGGACATCGCCCGTTCGGTTCTCGAGATGCTTGACTCGCCGTCCCGCCAGGCGGCTGCAAGCGAACTGTCCCGCGCTCGCGCCGAGGCCGAGTACACCTGGTCGATGGTATGCGGCCGGTACGACCGGTCGCTCCGCGCTCTCCTCAGCGAGATGCAGTCGGCCGAGACCCCTGCGCGCACCATCGACGCGGAAGCGCGCGTCTGACGCGCGTTCCACCAACGCCCCCCTTCCCCGACCCAGAGGGCAGCAGACTTGACCAGCAATCCCGCCCTGGTGGCGTTCCCCATGCACGGCCAGCACAAGCTCTCCAACGAGGGCTATCGAACCCGTGACGGCCACCTCATCGAATGGTTCGGAAAGAAGCTGGCTTCGCAAGGCCCTGTGCTCGTCGCGTCCCGGCCCGAGCCGAGGGTGCTCGCGCCGCTCCGGCGCTACTCCCCCGACCGCGTCGCTGCCAATACGGTCCCGCGAACCACGTTCCTGTGGAGACTGCCCTCACCGGGTGACCGCCAGCGATGGTGGGTCGATTCACTCAAGGCGTATCACCGCATCGTTCCCGACCTGGCAGCACCCGTCATCACCTGGAACCCGTTCCTGGCGCTGTCTTCGGCATGGCCTGTCATCGTCTCCTCTGGCGTGCCAGTCGCCTTCGACCTGCTCGACGACTGGACGATCCACTACGCGTTCGAGGGTGTGCGCGCCGAAGTCATCCGTGCCTACGAGGTTCTGTTCGCTCACGCGGCAGTCGTGACGGCGAACGCGGAGGGAACAGTCGAACTCGCGCGTCGATTCGGCAGGGAGGATGTGGTATTTCTCCCGAACGGCTGCGATCCCGAGCGCTTCGACCCGACCTCGACGGCAAGTGGGCCACTCACCGTGGGCTACGTGGGCAAGATCGGCAAGCGTCTCGATCTCGATCTCATCGTCGATGCCGCGCGCCGCCTACCCGACGTGGACTTCGTCTTTGCCGGGCCCGTGCTGGACGCGGAGTACAAGAAGCCGATGGATGCTGCGCCGAACATTCGGATGCTCGGTGATGTGTTCTACGAGGACGTGCCGGGCCTGCTCCGGAGCTTCGACATCGGCTGGGTCCCCCACCGCGTCGGGCAAGGCGAGGTGGGTGGCGACGTCATCAAGACCTACGAGTACCGCGCTGCGGGCCTCCCGGTGCTCACGACCCCCGTCGCCGGAGCGAACAGCCGGGGTCTTGACGCCGTGACCGTCGCGGAAGCTGCGGATCATGTTCAATGGCTCACCGAACAGGCCCGTAACGGCGCGCGCGTCCCACGACAGGTCTCGACCCTCCCCAGCGAAGTACGGTGGGAGGGCAAGGCGGACTTCATCCTGAATCGCCTGCGTCCTGTGGGAGCGCGCGCATGAAGCCACGGCGTTTTGTCGTGCGTGCCGTTCCGCCGACGACGCATATCCGAGCCGTCGATCAGCACAACCGCTCCTTCGAGCGGCAGCTGAGGACAATGCAGGGTTGCATGCGCACTCACCATGCAAACCCCTGCGCTAGCGTCGCTACGTGAGCACGCCGCGGGACGAACCCGGACTGTGTCCCGCCTGCGGCCACGCCGTCAGCGCCGCCGAGCGGAACGTCGAGAGCTTGAGCCTTGGCCCCGGCATATGGATCTGCCCTGCTTGCGGGTTTACAATCGGTCGGCTAGATGCGTCCGGCGAACTCGCCACGTGATCGGCTGCCGCCCCGATCAATACAGGATGCCTGCTGCCCGAAGCAAGTCCGGTGAGGGTAGGGAAATACCCGCTTCGACTGAGCTGACGTCCGCGGGACTTACCGGATGTGGCCCCCTCTGCGCAGCCTCGAGAGACTCCGCCGGCTTGAACGAAAGGCCGATCGACTCGTGATAGTCGAGATATTTGAAACTCCCTTCTCCTTCGCTCGGAGTGACCGCCCGGGCCGGTCGACCGATAGCGTGCGCCCACACGAGCCCGTGCAGGGATGACGAGTACACAAACTCAGCCTCTGCTATGGACCGAGCGACCTCCCGAGCCGGCGCATCGATGTCGACGACCGTCAAGTGCTTCTTCGATCGGTAGCGATGACGCTCCCGATAGTGAGGAATGAAGACGACGCGGTTTCTCGTCGGCGTGATTTGCATCAACTCCGGGTAGATCCGACCGATCAGCAGCCCGGGGTCACCGAGGGATCGCACGCGCTCTGTAGGCAGTCCGGCTCGTCGAAGTGCCTCCACCGTGAGCGGACCACGCAATCCGAATACGGTGATGTTGCGACCATCGATGTGCTCGATGTCGGGCGACTTGACTCCGACGCCGGCGAGAACGTCCCCGGCTTGCGCGCGATGGCCAATAGAGCCGACGAAGAGCGCTCGCCTTCCACCCGCCGAGACATTCTCAATCGATTCGTCACCGTAGGCCCATCGGATGAGATCGAGATTGTAGGAGTCTCCCGCGTTGCCGTAGCGGAACGCGCCGCGGGCCCGTGGAAGAAATCTCTTGACAGGCGGCTGCCAGTAGTAGGTCCGGATCATGCGATCATCTCCTCCGAAACTCGCGCGAGAGCTGCTCGCGAATCGTTCACGCCGTAGCCCAGCAAGAGTTCCTCGCGGATGCGGGCGATTCCCGAAAAGTAGGTCGCCGACCAAAGGTTGGGGTTCAGCCGGTCGTGCACCGGCCAAAGGGCGCGCCACGAATCGATCAGCGATGTCTGAGATATCGACACCGACGGCGTGTCATCCGCGAGGCCCAACTCGACCAGATGCCCCACGTACGCTCGTCGCCGACCCACCCTGATTTTGGAGTGCGCTATCAGAAGCCCCCGCTCAGCTTCGACAAGCATCTGCGAGCCCAGCGTCAGACCAACCGGGCGGTGCGCGGAATGGATCCGGTCCCGATGGTCGAACGTGAGCGGCCCATGGTCCCCCAAGCGGCCCTCGCGAAGCACAAGCACCATCAGAGGCTGCAGGGAGTACACCGCCCGAAGTTCGGCTCCCGCTCGGAAGAAAGCCCAGTTCTTTTCGACCTTCTGGCGTTCACTGAGCAGACATGCCTGCGGAACTCCCAACCTCGGGGACACGCGCTGAAGATAGATCGTGTTCACATCGCGAGCGGAGTAGCCGCTGTTGAACGTTACATAGACGTCACCGTCAAGCATGAGCAACTTGGGGTCCGCGATGAAGGGAATTCCCAAGTCGTTTGCAAACGAGGTCAGGTCGGTTATGACTTCGCCAGCCTGCTCTAAGCGAGCCAAGTACGCACGGACACGCCCCCCGTCAGGCCCGATCGCGCGGAACGCAACGTACAGCGTGCCGTCATGCTCGATCGGGCTGGGGTTGAAGACGTTTCGCAGGCGGAGACGGTCCGTGATCGCGCGCAGACGGTTCTCCAGAACGCTATCTCGCGCGGCCCCTACGCGCCGAATTCGAATCATCAGTTCTTTGCTCCTCCTCGGCCTCGGCGGACGATCGCTAGAATCTGCCGGATCTGGTTGCCTGCCATCAGCCACAAGATCAAGGCGTACACGGTGAGCGAAAGCAGGCTCGCGGGCACCACAAAGCTCAACATGGGTAACGGAGCCATCGCCCACGGCGTAAGTTGAAGCCCCAGGCCGACCGCCGCCAGTCCTAGAACTCCGACCGAAGGCGCAAGAAACCGTCGCAGGTAGTCGCTTGGACGCACGCCTGAATGCTTCTTTAGGGCGATGATCCGCACTGGCCAGAACATGAATTGCCGAGCGCTTCTCCCGGCCGCGACGGCTGTCACGCCGAAGGGAACCGCCGCGAAGAGGACCGCCGTCCCGAACGCGAACTGCCCGGCGGCAACGCCCAGTGAGACATCGCCCCGGCCCTTTGCAAGAAGCGCGCTCTTGTCGAAGAAGGTGACCGATGCCAGGGCCGCCGACGGGGCCAGTAACGCCATCAGAGGCACCGCTTGACCCCAGCCGGGCCCGAAAAGGAACTCCGTGATCGGATAGCCGAATACCGTCACCACGGCGAACGCGGGGAAGGCGATTGCTGCGCTTGCGAAGGTAAAAGTGTAGAAGTACTGGAGAAACCGCTGATGATCCTTCTGCACTCGCGAGAGCGCGGGTAGTGAAACTTTTGACATCACGGATGCCACGATTTCCATCAGGATAGTCAACACCCTCTGCCCGAGGAAGTAGTAACCTAGTTGGGCCGGCGTGAAGAAGAATCCGACGATGAGTTTATCGGCATTGGATTGTAAGGAATTCAGCAGCTCAATCGCGATCACTTGCGCGCTGAATCCCCACGACGCCCTCAACGAGGCGAATGAGTACTGAAAGACAGGCCGCCACCGAGCCGCGACCCAGAGTACGAAGGCGCCAGCGGCAGCGGCCACGACAGGCTGAAGCACTAACGCCCAAATGCCCGCGCCGAGGAAGGCCATGACCAAGGCGACGGCGGCTCCGAGCACGGAGCCAGCCAACTGGCGGGCAGCCAGTGGTCGGAACTTGAGTTCTCGTTGCAGCGTCGCCGCAGGAACGGAGGCTAATCCGGAAATCAGAAGCACTGTCCCGGAAACAGGGATGATCTCCGCCAACTGAGGCTCGGCGAAAACCATGACCACGAGCGGCGTAGCAAGCCAAAGAAGAAGGTAGAGAATTGCCCCGAACGCAACTGAGGTCCAGAATGACGTCCACACATCTATTTCGCGCAGTGTTTCTCGTTGCACGAGTGACTGCGCGAAGCCGTACTCGACAAAGACTCCGACCACGGCCATGATGGCGGTGACGATTGCCACAAGACCGAAGTCATCAGGCGTGAGCAGACGACCGAGGACTGCGAAGACGAGGAGCGACAGTAGGCGGCTTCCCCACCGCTCCATCGCGGTCCAGAAGATGCCGCTCGCAGCGCGCCGAGAAAGCGAATCGTCGGTCACAGGAAGGGGCCGCGCCAGCGGGCGGGATTCATTCCGCGCCAAGATAAGTTCATCGCGCGACAAGATCGCCATGGGTACCGCATCGGGTGGACCATCGGGGTCGCCTCTCTGACTCGATTAGGCCTTGCGCGCCATGAATGCGAGCGGCGCTCCCGTGCGAATGTGACCCACGCTGTGCGCCACTCGAGTACACACCTTATCCGAGCCGGGGGGAGGGCCTGAACGTAATTTCCCCGACATGTAGCGCCGGTAGACTCGCGCGGCGGCAGTTGCCGCGGTCCGCCTCACCCAGGAGCACTCAGTATTGATCGAGTCGACATCGACATCTCGTCCAGAGGGAACCGAGCTCACGGTTCTCCACGCGACGCGTGCCCCAGGCGACGACACGACCTACGCGACGCAGATGGCTGAGAGCGCTGCTCCTGGAATCAACGTTCGCTTCTTCGATTGGCGCACCGCACTGTCTGGCCGATACGACGTGCTCCACATCCACTGGCCGGAATATCTGGTGCGAGGCGAGGGCAAGAAGGACGCGCTTGCGGCCTTGATTCGAGTCCCGCTGCTCGCGCGCCGCATCCGTCGCGACAAGATCGCGGTCGTGCGGACTTTGCACAACCTCACACCTCACGAGGCCGGGCATCGGCTCGAGCCCAAGCTGACGGCGATGCTCTCCCGCACCGTCCACAAGAACATCGCTTTGAACCGCGCTACGGAATTGGACGAATCGGAGCAGCCCGAGGTCATCCTCCACGGGGACTATATCGAGAGATTCTCCGGTATCCCGCGGGCGCAGCAGGTCGACGGCCGAGTTCTCTACTTCGGCCTGCTGCGCCGGTATAAGGGCGTAGATGCGTTGGTATCCGCGTTCGAGAGCGCAGCGGACCCCTCGATGAGCCTGCGCCTCGTCGGGCGCCCTCAGAATCAGGCAATGCGCGACTCCGTGGCTCGCCTGAGCGCTTCGGATCCCAGAATCACGTCCGACTTGCGATTCGTCCCTGACGGTGACCTGGTCCGGGAGGTCAGCCAAGCGCAGCTCGTGGTGCTGCCGTACCGTGAGATGCACAACTCAGGCAGCCTCCTGGTCGCGCTTTCTCTCGGCCGTCCCGTCCTCACCATCGATACACCCGTCAACCGGTCCATCCAGGAAGAGGTCGGCCCGGGTTGGATCTGGCTCTATGAAGGCGATCTCACGTCCGACCGGCTCGTCAGTGCCCTGAACGAGGTACGAAGCCTTGCACGAGCCGAGGGCGAGGTGCCGCAGTTCGATGAGCGCGACTGGGCAAGCGTCGGACGAAAACATCGGCGAGTCTACGAGGACGCAGTCCGTCTTGCTCGAGGGTCCCGCTAGATCTCACGCAACGTCGCGTTTCCGCAGCGCGCTCCTGCGCGGCAGAGTACCCGCCCATACGTGAACAAGGAGATCCAATGCTGAGCGGCAATCGAAGCGCTGTGGTGTACGCGTGGCTCATCGGGCAAGATGACAACGTCGGCGACACCGTCCTCCGACGCGAGTACGCGAGCGCACTTCGGCAGCGGGGTCCGCTCGTCGTGTACGTCGGATGGGTCAACGATGGCTTCGTCGAGGGCCTGCAGCTCGAGCCGGGCGACCGCGTCTTCCGGAAGTATCTGCCGTGGGCTCTCTCCGCTCTGCGTGCGACCCTCAGCCATCGGGTGACGATCGCCATCAACTCGGGGGAGTTCGCCCTCTCGCGGCTTTTCGCGCTGATGGCCCTCGTACTGATCCCGGTAGCGAAACTCGCAAAGTTCAGAGGCGGGGACGTGGTGTGGTTGGGAGCAGCTGTTCCGGCGCCTGCTCGCGCGGGACTGGGCTGGATCTTCCGAGGTCTGTTCAAGACCACCGATCTCGTCCGGTGGCGCGATCTGGGGAGCTCCGCGTGTCTGGCTCCCGCAGATTGGATGCCGGATTGGGCGTTCGCCGTCAAAGGCGGCTCGGCGAGCTGGGCAAGGAGGCATACAATCGGCGTCTCGCTTCGGTTCGACCGACCATATCCGAGCGGGGAATGGTTGGAGGCGGTTCGGTCGCTTGCTGGTCGACTCGGACTAGAGATAGTCGCAATCGCTCAAGTTGAACGGGACACGCCGTACGCCGAGCGCTTGGCAAGAGAACTTGGCGGGCGAGTCGTGCCGTTCGCCGGGGGTAGTCACTCGGTTCAAGAACGAATCGTGAGGAACGAGTACGCCGACATGCGACTGATGCTAAGCGATCGACTGCACGGACTCATCATGGCGGCTACCGAGGGAGCGGTTCCCTTGGGATGGTGCGAAGCTTCCACCGAGAAGCTGAGCCGGCACCTTGGCCCGATGGGCTTGGAGTGGGCAACCACGGATCGGAGCCGAGTAGCTGAATCGCTCCGCACTCTCGACGACGAACGCCTGGACAGGTTCTCGGCGGAGCTTCGTACAGCTATCAACCAAGGAACCGCCGAGATCAACCACGTCCGTGAACTGGTCGCACTCGGAAACCACCGTGAGGCGCCGCTTGGACAGGGCGTGCACCTGTGAGCGTCGAAGTCGTCCATTGGAACCCCCGTCGAGCGGTCGCGGCTCGATTCGGAAAGCTCGTCCCGGTGCGACGACCAGTGAACAACTTCGGTGACATGCTCGGGCCGTTGATCGTTGACAAGCTTGTAGAGCGCCTGGGCCTTCGCCCCGCCCTCGGCGCACATCGCCTCGTCGCTGTCGGGTCCATCCTGCGGCTTGCGCGAGAGGGCGACATTGTTTGGGGGGCGGGGGCCAACGGGAAGTCGGTCGACAAGCCACTCGACGTGACCAGTCTCGACGTCCGGGCTGTGCGTGGACCGCTCACGCGGGATTACCTTCAAGAACAAGGCATCCCCTGCCCGGATATCTACGGCGACCCGGGCCTATTGGTCGGTCATCTCTGGACCAGAGAGGAGCTTCAGGGAACGCGACCCGCTCGTGCTGTCACGATCGTGCCCAACCTGCACGATTTCCCCAGGTACCGCCGAGACCCGCGGGCAGTCAACCCGCGTTCACCCGTGTGGGACGTCGTCGGACAAATTGCCTCCTCTGACATGGTCGTAGGAAGTTCCCTCCATGGTGTGGTCATCGCGGAGAGTCTCGGAATCCCCGCATGCCTGGTGGCGTCTGAGACAGAGCCACGCTTCAAGTACGACGACTACTACCTGGGCACCAACCGAGACATCCCCCGCGTTGCACCTGACGTCGACTCTGCAATCGAGTCCGGCGGCGCTCCATCCCTTGAGTGGTCGCCCAGGAATCTGATCGAGAGCTTCCCGCGTGACCTCTGGACCTAGGCCGTGATGACCATGATCACGAAGACACGGACGACAAATCGCACGGAGGTGGGTCTCGATGCTTGAGATCGCAATACTCGGCGTGCTCGCGCTTGTCATTCTGCTGCTCGTCGCACCCCAGTTGGGTTGGAAGCTCACCGTGGCGACCGTCGCGCTGCTCATCATGGCGCTACCTCCGCGCGGACTAGGTGATGCTGCGCTCCTCGGCGTCCCACTGACGACACATATGGTCGCAGTCGTGGGCTTGGCGGCCCTTGCTGCGTTGAGCGGGACGCGGTCAGCGCTCACACTGAGGTTCGTGCCACTGGTCGTCTTCTTGGTTCTACTGGGACCACTGGCATGGACATTCGGTACAGACATAACTGCCGGGACCAGCCAGCTGTTGGTTGGCGTACTAGCCTGGATCGCCGGCTCGTACGTCGCCACCCTCGCCCGGTCCGATCTGCGTTCCGAGCAGTATTTCGCAGCCCTCATACTCGCGATCGTGTCGTTCCAAGCAGTCGTGGCGGTACTGCAGTTCTCTGGCCTTGACGTCTTCGCAACCGCAAGCCGAACGGCAGAATTGACGCTCGGCCGCGCCACGGGCACCTACGGTCACCCAGGAACACTGGGCAAGGTCATCGTCCTGCTCGCGGTGTTCGTGTTGCCTCTGATGGGGTCAGCCGTCAAGCGGGTGCGAACGATGGTCACCCTGACGCTGCTCATCGCAATCGTGCCGATTGGACTTTCCGAGAGCCGATCGAACATCGCCAGCCTCCTTGCGCTTCTGGGGCTCTGGGTGATTCTGCTGCCTCGTGAGAAGGCGCTCGGCGCACGAATAGTCCTTCCTGCTGGAGCCCTCGTCATCGCGATGTCGTTCTACGAGACGATAGCCACGCGGTTCGCGCTCGATCCACTGGGTGGTGAGCGTGACCACTTCATGAGCGTTGCGCTGACTCATATCCCTGAAAACCTGCTGTTTGGGGTAGGGCCAAAAACGTACATCCCCTACTTCGGCCAATACGATTCGCTTACCGCCCAAGGATGGCCGGTGCACAACGTGTTCGTGCTTGAACTCGCCGAGATAGGACTTATCGGGGCCGCACTCTTGTTCATCCCCGCGGTCGTGGCGCCGGCAGTTTCCGCGGTGACGCGGCTTAAGAGTAGGTCGCCAGCCGGGTATCACGCGCGCGCTATCATCGCAGCGCTCCCCGCAATCATCATCATCGGAACCACGGGCTGGGGTCTCATCGATGTGAATACCTTGCCGCTATGGTTTTTTGTATACGGATACCTCGATCTCCGAGCCCGCGGGGACGTGCCGCCAGGGGCGACCATTTTGCCCGCAGACACCGGACTTTCTGCCCAGAAGCGATAGGAGGCGCGCAATGGGCCGCCGCCCGTTGCGCACGCCGCGGCGGGGATCGCGATGAGCGGAGATTCCGCATCGGCCCGGCGTTCGCTCGGCCGTCAGTCGTACCGGCTAACGCCAGCGCGTGGCAAACGAATCGCGCACAGACTCATTCATCCAGCGTCACCGTGATGCCATTTCGCCATTCCACCATGTAGCGTCACAACACCCTCGCGCAGACGCTGGCCCTCAGTGGCGGGAGAAGATTTGATGACTAGCGAGCCGCGAACGTCTCGGAGAGCGCTGCTTGGGCTCGGGGGTGCCGCGGCATTGACTGCCGCGCTCACACCTTCATACTCGGCAGCCGCAGCTGCCGAGGCTGACCCGCTTGTACGGAGAGTTCAAGAAGTTGCCGTGTTCATCTCGCGGGACAACTTCGAAGGGTTGTACCCAGACGGCTCCGGGGACTCCACCGCGGGGTTGGTCGCTGCGATCAACTCCGTGCCGGAATACGGCACAGCAATTATCGCACCGGGAACGTACGCGGTAAGCGGGCCCATCAACGGAAGCCGCGTCAACATACGGTTGATCGGCTACGGCGCGACACTCCTCCAAATCGCGAAGTCCCCAGTCATCTCTGGATCCGGGCGCTGGGGAACACCCTATGCGATCACGCGAATGACCATCGTCGATGAGCCGAGCAACGATCCCTCGGTCGGTACCGGAAAATCTATCAAGATGACGCTGCAGGGCACTCCGCCGTGGCGCGCAGGCGAACTCATAAAACTAGTGAGCGACGACGCGATCCCAGAGTCTCGCACTCCCGACGGCGCCACAGCGTCGCGGCTCGGCGAGTATGCCGTTATCAAGAGAACCAACGGGCAAACTGCATATACCGTCGGACTACTGCGCGAGCCCTTCTCCGCCAACGTCAGGGGCGTATCGGTACCGGCGGATTGGATCGAGGTTGAGGGATTCACCCTTCGCACCGCGGACGCGGGTCTGTCTATCGGCGGAGGTTTCGGGCCCCTTGTCACCTTGACCGGGCTATTTCGCCCCCGGCTAATTAACCTCCGATGCCCTCAAGCGGGCGCAGCAGTGCTCCAGCTCAACGGGTGCTTCGCCTACTTGGTCGACGGCGTCGACATCGGCTACGCGGCGAACAACACGCAGTCGAATCCGTATCAACTCGGCTACGGTGTCTACGACAACTCCTCTGCGTATGGGACGATCCAAAACTCGACTTTCCGCTACGTGAGGCATGCGTATACCGACGACACACCACGAATTCCCGCGGGCACGAATGAGTTCTGGAACCTCGGGAGGACATACTCGACGACGGTGACCAACTGCCATGCAATAGGCACATCAGGCACGGCCTTTGACACACATCACGCGAGCGAGCAGAGCCAGTTCTTCCGCTGCTCTGCCGTCAACGGCGGCGCGGGGGCAGCCGCCTTCGGCCTGCGCGGCAAGCGCCACATAGTGTCACACTGCAGGGCGGAGGGCGTCGAGATCGGTGTATCCATCTTCACCGAGGCAGAGCGCGGTGGGCGGTCTTGGGGTCACCGGATTTCCGAGGTGCGGTTGATTAACATAGCCAAGACGGCTCTGCATCTGAACATCAACCCGACGGGCCACCCGAGCGCAAACACGCGCGACGCTGAGACGAACGCCTTTATCGATCGCATCTGGATCGACCATGCCCGCTGGGCGATCGACGCGGTGAATGCGAAGGTTGAGATTGCGGGCGCCACAGTAGGACTAGGCCCAGGGTCGGCGACCGAAACTTATGCGATTGTGCGCAACCGCAACTCAGCTATAACAGTCGCCGACTCGCGTTTTGATCTTCGAGCGAACACGGCGGGTGCGATCCAATACTGCTGGGGAGCGGCGCTGGCGTCGGGCGCATACAACGACGTAACTCTGCGACGCGTCACCGTCCAGCAATCACAGAGCGCGGCGGAGCGCGCTGACCGCTTCTTCATCGGCGACTCGATACAGGCCACCGTGGACAACGTCGTCTTCGATTACCCTCTGCGGATCATGCCCGGATCGGTCACCGGGAACAGTTCGATGGTGTGGCGAAATGAATTCAACCCGTCGATAGCCCGAAGCGACCTGTCCTCGGCGTTCCACTACTTCGAGGGAGATGTGACCGCCCCGTTGACTGCGGTCTGGCTTTCCGGAGACCCGCATGTCACTGTTCAATTCAAACCATCCAGCAGCGGAATGACCCTGGCACCGTTTGGGCTAGGACGAATGCGAGCCCAGCGACTAACGCTGCTAAGCACAGGAAGCGGCACCGTGGTGATCAACCACGGAAGCGCGGCACGCACTCGGAACATCACGCCCGCACCCGTCACGCTCGGCGCCGACGCCACCGCGTCCTACTTCTGGGATGGCTCTGTATGGCGTCAGATCAGTTGACCGGTGGCGTGGAGTGATAGTCACCCGGCAAGGGCGGACCCTGCCCTGCGCACCCCATGGAGTTCATGTGGAGACGGCGGCACGTCTAAAGTAGCCGAAGGGCCAGTGACACCAATTCTGCTGTTGCCGACTCTTCTTCTAGATCGCCGCCAACGGTCGCCGGCGTGAGGCACCCCCAAACTGAGGAGCTTCCATGCGTATGTCTGTGATCGGCTGCGGCTACCTGGGCGCGGTGCATGCCGCGGCCATGGCGTCGATCGGCCACGAAGTCGTCGGCATCGATGTCGACAGCCGCAAGATCGACTCCCTCTCGAAAGGGGAGGCGCCGTTCTTCGAGCCTGGGCTGCAGGAGATCCTCACTGCGGGCATCGAGTCTGGCAACCTGACGTTCACGACCGATATGTCGGCCGCCCAAGGCGCGCAGGTCCACTTCATCGGCGTGGGCACCCCGCAGCAGGCGGGCGGCTACGCCGCCGACCTGACGTACGTGAACGCCGCGGTGGACGGGCTGCTCCCCTACCTTAGTGAGGGCGACATCGTCGCGGGCAAGTCGACGGTACCCGTCGGCACCGCGGCGGGGCTGGCGCCGCGCATCGAGGCAACCGGCGCCACGCTGGTGTGGAACCCCGAGTTCCTCCGCGAGGGCTGGGCCGTGCAAGACACCATCGACCCCGACCGCCTCGTCGCGGGTGTGCCCGCAGGCCCCGAGGGCGAGCGCGCGGCAGACATCCTCCGCGAGGTCTATCACCCCTCGGTGGCGAAGAACACGCCGTTCATCGTGACGGATCGGCCGACGGCCGAACTCGTCAAGGTGGCCGCGAACGCGTTCCTGGCGACCAAGATCTCGTTCATCAATGCGATGGCCGAGATCGCCGAGGTCACCGGTGCCGACGTCACCCAGCTCGCGGACGCCATCGGTCACGACGCCCGTATCGGCCGCCGTTTTCTCGGCGCCGGCATCGGCTTCGGTGGCGGCTGCCTCCCGAAAGACATCCGGGCGTTCTCGGCCCGAGCCGAGGAGCTCGGCAAAGGCGAGTCGGTCGCATTCCTCCGTGAGATCGACGCCATCAACCTTCGCCGACGCGATCGCGCCGTGGAGCTGGTGGTCGAGGCGTTCGGAGGGTCGGTCTTCAAGAAGAACGTCACGGTGCTCGGCGCGGCCTTCAAGCCCCACAGCGACGACATTCGCGACTCCCCCGCGCTCGATGTCGCCGTGCGGCTGCACGGCCTGGGTGCCTGGGTGACGATCACCGACCCCGCCGCCATCGAGAACGCGCGTCGCATCCACCCGCAGCTGAACTACGTCGAGGACCGCGACGAAGCGCTGCGCGACGCGGACGCCGTGATCGTGGTCACCGAGTGGGACGAGTACCGCCGCCAGCTGCCGCCCGAGCACGCCAGCACGCTGACCGAAGGGCGCATCATCGTCGACGGCCGCAACTGCCTCGACCCGGCGGCGTGGCGCGCGGCCGGCTGGACCTACTACGGCATGGGCCGCCCCTAGCTACAGCCCCCAACGGTACTTCCGAGGGAGAACAGTGAAGGGCATCATTCTCGCGGGCGGTTCGGGCACGCGTCTGCATCCGATCACTCTGGGTGTCTCCAAGCAGTTGATCCCGGTGTACGACAAACCGATGGTGTACTATCCGCTGTCGACTCTGATGCTGGCCGGCATCACCGAGATCCTGGTGATCACGACACCCCACGATGCCGATGCGTTCGAGCGTCTGCTCGGCGACGGATCGCAGTTCGGGATCTCGATCACCTTCGCGCAGCAGCCGTCGCCCGACGGTCTGGCGCAGGCGTTCGTGATCGGCGCGGACTTCATCGGCGACGACACCGTCGCGCTGGTCCTCGGCGACAACCTGCTGTACGGCCCCGGGCTGGGAACCCGCCTCAAGCGCTTCTCGAACATCACGGGCGGCGCGGTGTTCGCGTACTGGGTCGCGGAACCGGAGGCGTACGGCGTGGTCGAGTTCGACGCGACCGGCCGTGCGGTGTCGCTGGAGGAGAAGCCGGCTCAGCCGAAGAGCAACTACGCCATCCCCGGGCTGTACTTCTACGACAACGACGTCGTGGAGATCGCGCAGAACCTTCAGCCCAGCCCGCGCGGCGAGCTCGAGATCACCGACGTGAACCGCGAGTACCTGCGACGCGGTCAGCTGCAGGTCGAGGTGCTCCCCCGCGGCACCGCGTGGCTCGACACGGGAACGTTCGACCAGATGACGGATGCGGCCGACTACGTGCGCACGATGGAGCGGCGCACCGGCGTGCGGATCGGCGTCCCCGAGGAGGTCGGCTGGCGTCAGGGCATGATCAGCGACGACCAGCTGCGCGTGCGCGGCGAGAAGCTCGTGAAATCCGGCTACGGAAAGTACCTGCTGGACGTATTGGAAAGAGGACGCTGATGGCGCGCAACCTGCTGGTGACCGGCGGCGCCGGGTTCATCGGGTCGAACTTCGTGCATCACGTGGTCGCGCACACCGACGATCACGTGACCGTGCTGGACAAGCTCACCTATGCCGGCAACAAGGCCTCGCTGGCCGGGCTCCCCGGCGACCGCGTCACGTTCGTGCAGGGCGACATCGCCGACGCCGCCCTCGTGGATGCGCTGTTCGCCGACGCCGACGCGGTCGTGCACTACGCCGCCGAGTCGCACAACGACAACTCGCTGCACGACCCCCGGCCGTTCCTGGACACCAACATCATCGGCACCTACACGCTGCTGGAGGCCGCCCGCCGGCACGGGCGGCGGTTGCACCACATCTCCACCGACGAGGTGTACGGCGACCTCGAGCTGGACGACCCGGCCCGCTTCACCGAGCAGACCCCGTACAACCCGTCCAGCCCGTACTCGTCGACCAAGGCCGGCTCCGACCTGCTCGTGCGCGCCTGGGTGCGCTCGTTCGGCGTGCAGGCGACGATCTCGAACTGCTCCAACAACTACGGCCCGTATCAGCACGTGGAGAAGTTCATCCCGCGGCAGATCACCAACGTGCTCCGCGGCATCCGCCCCAAGCTCTACGGCAAGGGCGAGAACGTGCGCGACTGGATCCACGCCGACGACCACTCCTCCGCCGTCCTCACCATCCTCGAGCAGGGCGTCATCGGCGAGACCTACCTCATCGGCGCCGACGGCGAGAAGAACAACAAGGACGTCGTCGAGCTGATCCTCACCCTGATGGGCCAGCCGGCCGACGCGTACGACCACGTCACCGACCGGGCCGGCCACGACCTGCGGTACGCCATCGATTCCACCAAGCTCCGCACCGAGCTCGGCTGGACCCCCCAGTACGGCGACTTCGAAGCAGGCCTTGCCGCGACCATCGACTGGTACCGGGCCAACGAGGACTGGTGGGCGCCCTCCAAAGACGGCGTCGAAGCGTTCTACGCCAGCAAAGGCCAGTAACCACGCATCCTGGTTCGTGTTCGCCGTGTGAGAGGTGACCGGTCATGTCCACCGAATTCGGTAAGCAGTTGCAGGTGACCCAGACTCCGATTCCGGGATTGCTGGTCGCCGACATCCCCGTGCACGGGGACTCCCGAGGCTGGTTCAAGGAGAACTGGCAGCAGGCGAAGATGACGGCGGCCGGCCTGCCGGACTTCGGGCCGGTGCAGAACAACGTCTCCTTCAATGACGCGGTCGGCACGACTCGTGGCATCCATGCCGAACCGTGGGACAAGTGGGTCTCGGTGGCCACCGGCCGCATCTTCGGGGCCTGGGTCGATCTGCGGGAGGGCCCCACGTTCGGCGCGGTGTACACGGCCGAACTCGACCCGTCCCGTGCGATCTTCGTGCCGCGGGGGGTCGGCAATTCCTATCAGACCCTGGAACCCGACACCGCCTACACATACCTCGTCAACGACCATTGGTCCCCGGACGCGACCTACACCTTCCTCAATCTGGCCGACGAGAGCGCCGCCATCGAGTGGCCCATCTCGCTGCAGAACGTGGAGATCTCTGCCAAGGACCTCGCACATCCGCGCCTGGCCGATGTCAGCCCGATGCCGCCCCGCAAGACCCTCGTGGTCGGCGCGAACGGCCAGCTCGGTCGGGCGCTGCGCGCCGAGTACGACGGCGTCGCCGGCGTCGAGTTCGCCACCCGCGACGAACTGAATCTGTCTTCCCCCGCGCTCGACTCCGCACGACGCTGGCGCGACTATGGCACCGTCATCAACGCAGCCGCCTACACCGCCGTCGACCTCGCCGAGACTCCGGCTGGCCGCCGCGACGCCTGGACCGCCAACGTCCACGGCGTCGCCGCCCTCGCCCGGATCGCCGCTGCCAACCGCATCACTCTCGTCCACATCTCAAGCGACTATGTCTTCGATGGCCACAGCGACGCCCCCTCGACCGAGACCGACCCGCCGGCACCCCTCGGCGTCTACGGGCAGACCAAAGCCGCCGGCGACGCCATCGTTTCCACCCTCCCCCAGCACTACATCGTGCGCACTTCCTGGGTCATCGGCGACGGCAAGAACTTCGTGCACACCATGGCGTCCTTGGCCGAGCGCGGCATCGATCCCAAAGTCGTCCACGATCAAGCCGGACGACTGACCTTCACCGACGACCTCGCCCGCGGCATCCGCCATCTCGTCGACACCGGCGCACCCTTCGGCACCTACAATCTGACAGGCTCCGGCGCCCCCACCACGTGGGCCGACATCGCGCGCACCGTCTTCACCCACACCGGCCACGATCCCGCACGGGTCACCGGCGTCTCGACTGACGAATACTTCGCCTTCGCCACTGGGCCCGTGGCGCCCCGGCCACGCAATAGCGTCCTCGACCTCGCCAAACTCGAAGCCACCGGCTTTATGCCGCAGGACGGCGGACAAAGGCTCGCCGACTTCCTGAACAAGTGAGAGGCGGCCTACTGTCTTCCGCCGCCGAGATCGCGGTGCATCTTCACGGCTCCGACAGCGAGCGGGCCCCGACGCTTTGCGTCGAGGCCCGCTCCTTTCCGATTGTTACATCGTGTGGACGACGGCGAAGATCCCCACCCCGGCGATGAGCACGAGCGCCACGATGAGCATCCAGCCCGGGGCACCCCCGTACTCACGCAGGAGAAACGGCTCCCTCGCATCCTCGTAGCGACGATGGCGTGCACGTGTTCGACGACCCATCCCGCCCCCTTCCGATCAGAGCTCGGTTGCCTCACGGTAAGTGGCGAGTGTTTCGGTCTTTTGTCGCGTTTGAGTCGCAGAGAATGCTGTCGCCGGAGCGACGCAGGAGGGCGCAATTGTCGTTCAGAATGCCCCGGCGCGTCACAGGATGAATGCACCCCTCGTCGTCCATTAGAATTCGGTGAGGCTGCTCGCGATGAAGGTGCGGCCGACCACCTCATCTGACGTGATCGGACAATATGCCGAACGGAGCACTGCGACGCGCACTGACTGCGCATCTCGGCCCCGAGGCCACAGGCCACGGGCTCATCAGCATGCAGGAGTACCGTACCGCGATCGTGAGCGCGCACCGCGTGCGCACCCCCGCCTGGCGATGGACGGCACAGCCGGCGGAACGGCCGCTCACCGCCGTGGTCTTCGCCTCCGAGGGCGGGCTGGCGCTCGGCGAGACCGCACCGGTGCGACGGACGGGCGTGTTGCTGCACAACAGCCACCACGCGATGCTGCGATGGACGGCTGACGCCCTCGCCACGGTGATCTGGCTCGACACCGACTCCGTCATCGATACCAGCGTGCCCCCGGCATCCCAGGCTGTAGCGCTGCCGCGCACGGCGCTGGCTACGGGTCTCCACGGGTTCGCGGAGTCGCTCGTGCACCGCCCGGAGGTGCAGACGCGCGTATCGGATTACGTCGTCGAGCGACTGCTCGTCGAGATGGCCTACGGGGTGCTGCTCGAGCATCGGGAGACGGATGCCGCGGGCTTCCACGCCGTCCGGCCGATGCACCGCGCCCGCATGCTGATGCTCCTGAACCGCGCCGACGCCGACTACGGACTGCAGGAGCTCGCCCGCGACCTGCACGTGTCGACGCGCCACCTCCAGCGCTTGTTCGCCAAGGAGGGCACGTCGCCCGCGGCAGAACTCCGGAACGTGCGTGCCGAACTGGCGCTGTCACTGTTGCGGGATCCGCAGTACGACTCCTTGACGACGTCGCAGATCGCCGCCCATGCGGGCTTCACGAACGCCGCCGCGATGCGGCGGGGTCTCCACGCGATCGGGGCTCCCACACCGCAGGCAGCCCGCTCCCGCTGACGCTTTTCTGGGCGAGTTCGCACCGCCTGAGACAAAACGCGACCGCTCTTCAACGTTGTGCGCCAGCGGCTGCATCCGACCTGCGCGCCATCGGCAGAGTCTTGCCAGGACCCCTCGACTCGCAAGGAGAAGCGATGACCGACGCGCGCGCTGGCGACGACTCGCGACCCCGCGAGAAGCACCGCAGCGGCCACGTTGCGAAGACCGCTGCCTGGTCGGTTCCTGTGATCGCCGCGATCGCCCTCCGCGACAACAGCGTCGCGACCACCGCGAATCCCGTCTCACCCCTGGCTGACGGCTCCTGACCGAGAACGAGCCGAACGTGCGGCAGACCCTCCCGGCCGGACGGACAACGACGAGCTTCCCGCGCAGGGTGTCCCCAGCACCTCAGCGGGATTGGGAGGGGAGAGCCCCCTCGCGACTGTCCCCAGCGGTCGCGAGGGGGTCCGTCATGCTCGAAGGCGGGCCTTCAGAACTCGTCGAACTGCGTCTGACAGAAGCGGTCGAACTGGGCCACGCGCTGGTGCAGCGGCTCGCCGACCGGAACGGCGCGAGGGTGCTCTTCCTCAAGGGGCCGGCACTCCATCGGCACGGCCTTCGGTCGGCGCGGACGTCGTCGGATGTCGACGCGCTCGTCGAGCCGGACCGCTTCGCGCAGGTGTGCGACGCCTTCCTCGCCGCCGGCTGGCACGAGCGGCCAGTGGACTTCATCACCTCGCGAACGAGCGTCCATTCGCGCACGTTCATCCGCGAAGGCTGGCCGTGCGACGTCGACGTGCACTCGTTCTACCCCGGCTTCCTGGCACCCGCCGGCGAGGTGTTCGAGGTCCTCTGGGCTGATCGCGAGCGGATGCCCTTCGCGCACCGGTTCTGCGATGTGCCGGACCGGCTCGGATCGGCACTCATCCTCGCGCTGCACTCCCTGCGCGGCAAGGCGGTCGAGGCCCGTCACAGCCGCGAGCTCGGCGAGCTGCTGCAGATCGGGTTCGACGACCACGAGCGCGCCCGCCTCGCCGATCTTGCAGAGCGAACCGGATGCGCCGCCACCCTCGAAGACGTGCTGCCGAAGCTGGGTGTCGACGTCCCCCTGACCGAAGAGCAACGCTCGGCAGCCGATGTCGTCCGCTGGCGGCGACGCGTCGCCTCAGGGTCGCACGGCGCCTACTTCTGGATCGACGCCTTCCGGCGCGGCGACGGGCGCGAACGCATGGACGTGATCCGCCGCGGCATCTGGCCCACGCGTGAGCACCTGCTGCTCTCGCGACCCGACATCGTCGACACCGTACCGGGCCGGCTCAAGGGCCGCATCGCTCGGTGGGCACGTGGCATCCGTTCCCTGCCTCGGGCCGTCCACGCCATCGCCCGACACCGCTGACGGTCGAGGAGGGCTGACGGTCTGGGAGGGAATCTCCGGCTTCTCGCCGATGGATGCTGCGGGCCCGCGATCGACGGGCACCAGCGGACCGTCGAGCCCGTCGCCCGCGGCGGCCACCGCGGCGACCACGACGCCGTCGCGCAGCGCGGCGGGATCGTGCCCGAGCCGGAACGTCGCGCCGGCCGGGAGCGGCACCACGAGGGCTCCCGACCGCGTCGCGGTGAAGCCGCCGCGACGATGCGCGTGCACCTCGACGTCGTCATGCCACAGCCGCGCGTAGGCCGTCTCGTCCGCGACGTCGGCGACGCGCAGCACGTCGTCGTGCGACTCGGGCGACGTCACGGCGACCAGCCGCTCACGGGCGGTCGCGGCATCCGCGCCCCGGGCGCGGGCCATCAGCGTGATGAGCACCGACAAGTCGGAGGCGGAGGTGTTTGTGACAGTGAAGCCGGCGGTGTCCGAGTCGATGCCGACGCTGAGGACGCCGACGGGCTCGATCGGCGGCACGCCGTATCGCTCGGCGCCTCGCCATCCGGCGTCGATAGTTGGCGTCTCCCACAGACGCGGTCGTCGTTCCGACACGTTTCCCCAGTGATGCCCAAGCATCTGTTTCGGGCCTCCGATCCACGGCATCCCACATGCCGCAGGCCGTCGGATGAGGCCATCGATCGAAGCGATCCTAACCCCGCAACATGCGCGAAACGGCGGCGTAATCCAGAACTGGCCGCCGGAATGCCAAAAGACGTCGTCGGAGATGCCAGTTCGCGCCGTTTCCGGGCGCTCGCATAAGACATGAATGCCGATCGGCGGAGCGGGCCGAAACCCGCTGTTAGCGTGAACCCCGGTCGCCTTGGGATATCGCGATCACCTGACGGCGGTGGGTGCCGTCGACCCGGTGGGGACCGGGATACATCGAAGAGACCTGGGGGCTCCGATGCTCAATACTTCTGCGCGCGCTGAAAGCGCCGACGACGCCCGAGCCAAGCGTGGTGTCAGCCGCCGTCAGCTGGTGAAGGCCGGCGCGTGGGCCGCACCCGCGATCGTGATGACCACGGCCGCGCCGGCACACGCGGCATCCGGCCCGGCGCCCGTCGCCGAACTGCAGCTGGGCTTCGAGTCGCCGTCCCTCTTCTACGCCTGGGGCGCGAACTCCGCCGACGGCATCGGCGGAAAGCTCAAGGTCACCCTCGCTGCGACGACCGGTGCCGGCAGCAGCGGCGCCATCACCGTCCAGGTCGCTCTCGACGCGGCCGGGCTGTCGACGGCGGCACCGACGGTGTCGGGCGCGGGCTGGAGCTCGTCGGCCGGCGAGGCCGGCAGCGGCGCGAACGCCGGCAAGACCATCTACACCTTCACGTACGCACCCGGCCTGACGGCGCCGCAGACCTCGAGCGAGCTCGCGTTCGTCATCGCGAAGGCCGCCACCGGTTTCACGCCCACGACCTCGCGGCCCTGGTCGGCGACGGCTGTCGCGACATCCACCGCGACGACGACGATCAAGGGCGCATCGACGCTGAGCAGCGTTGCGCTCGGAGCCCCGGGCTTCTCGGCCATCGTGGCGGGCGCACCCACGATCGTGTACAGCAGCGCCAACAACAACAGCAACAAGAAGATCGCGACCGTGACGGTGCCCGGCACGTCCAATGCCGCGGTGGTCGTTCGGCTCACGATCACGTCGAAGCACAAGGATGACAACTTCACCGGCAGCTTCCCGACGCCTCCCGGGGGATCCATCACGCCCGCTGCCGGCGCCGGGACCGACGACGTCGCGACCTCCAACTCGGTCGGGGCGGGGTCGATCTCGGTCACGTTCCCCGGTTACGACAAGTCGGCCGCCGTCGTCGACCGGCCGTACCGGATCGAGTTCCTGTTCGGCGGCACCGTGTTCGCACCCGCGACGCTCACCGGCGTCCTCTGAACCGGCCGCCTCTCATGGAACTGCGGGACTACCTGCGGATCGTACGAGCCCACTGGCTCGGCATCCTTCTGCTGACGCTTCTCGGCGTTGTGGCCGCGTGGGGCTGGACCCTCACGCAGCCGCGCGTCTACACCGCGACGACCACGGGCATCGTCAGTGCGCCCGGGACCGGCGGCGACCTGGGCACGCGCCTCGTGGGCGACCAGCTCGCGCAGAGCGTCGTGAAGTCCTACCTCGAGATCGGCGCCTGGCGGTCGGTGGCGGAGTACGCGATCGACGACCTTCGTCTCCAGGCGACACCCGAGTCGCTGGTGGGCAAGGTCGACGTCACCAACCCGTCGGGCACTGTCGCGCTGCGCGTCGCGGCGAACGCGGGATCACCATCCGATGCGCGCAACCTCGCCGAGTCCTGGCTGCGCGGCATGATCGCCGAGATCGAGCAGCTCGAGTCGTCGGAGGGTCAGGCGGCCGTCACGGTGGTGCCCGGCGATTCCGCCCGCCTGCCGACGGCGCCGTCGTCGCCGAACACCAAGCTGAGCCTGGCGCTCGGCGCGCTGGTGGGCCTCGCGCTCGGACTGGGCTACGCAGTGCTGCGCCACGTGCTCGACCTCCGCGTGCGGCACGCGCGCGACATCGAACGCGTCTCGGGTGTGTCGGTGATCGGCACGCTGCCGGCTGTCAGAGAGCTGGCGGGCCATCGCAAGGTCCTCACGTTCACCGGCCGCGCGGAAGCCGCGAGCCCGCTCGCCGAGGCGACGCGCGAGCTCCGGACGAACCTGCGGTTCATCGACATCGACAGCCCGCCGCGGGCGATCGTGGTGACGAGCCCGATCCCCGGCGACGGCAAGTCGACGATCGCCGCCAACCTGGCACTCAGCATCGCCGCGTCGGGCGAGCAGGTGGTGCTCATCGACGCCGACCTGCGCCGGCCCATGGTCGCATCGCTGTTCAACCTGCCCGAGGGCGCGGGTCTCACCGACGTGCTCACCGGGAGGGCGACGTTCGACGAGGTGGCGCAGATCGCGGATGCCACACGCAACCTCGTGGTCCTCGCCGCCGGCCGCACGCCCCCGAACCCGAGCGAGGTACTCGGGTCCCGCAAGATGCGCGAGCTCATCGAGCAGCTGACGCGGCACGCATTCGTCATCATCGACTCGCCGCCGGTGCTGCCCGTAACCGACGCCGCCGTGCTCGCCCACAGCGCCGACGGTGCCGTGCTCGTCGTCTCGGCGGGCAAGACCACGTTCGACATGATGGGCAAGGCGCTCGAGAACCTGGGCAAGGCCCGGGCGCGGCCGCTCGGCGTCGTGCTCAACAAGGTGCCCCGCACCGGTGGCCAGGCCGGCTACTACGGCTACCAGTACACCGGGGAGTACACGGCGGCGCCTGAGCGCGTTCCGGCCCCCGCGTAGGGGGAGGACCCCGTCTTCTGCCGCCGCCACGCCGGTTCGGCCGTGGTGGCGGCGGATGGTCGGCAGCACCTGGTTCCACGTCGTCGCGGCGTTCCTCGTGTTCGGGATGCTGCTGACCTTCGTGGCGAAGCCCTACTGGGTGCCGTCGGGCTCGATGGAGAACACGCTGCAGCCGGGTGACCGCATCCTGGTCAACCGTCTCGCCTACGTCGGCTCGCAACCGGCCACCGGCGAACCGTTCGATGAGCCCTACGTGTACAACGACTTCGCCTTCCAGCCGGGCACGCTCGACTGCGGCGATCTGCGGGCTACGTGCCGGGCACGATCCAGCCGCGGGTGAGCAACTCGCCCAAGAACGCGACGACGTCAGGCTCGACGGCCACCGCATCCGTCTCGGCCTCGGCAGCGACGTGCGCAACGACCTCGTCTGTCGTTCGCCCTCCGCCCGAGGCTGCGCCTTCCGCGACGGCGAACCAGATCAGCGCGGCTGAATCCTCGAGCGCCAGCGGCGCTCCTCCCCCGCCCTCGAGGTCGAGCACGACGGCCCGGTCGCCGCTGTCGACCCAGGCGACCGCATCCGAGATCCGCCAGCGAGGTCGATCGGCGTACGACAGCACTCCGGCCTCGACGAGCTCCGCGGCGGCCGCGGCGACGGCCACGC
The DNA here is from genome assembly GCF_049912955.1 of Microbacterium sp. E-13. Classification (GTDB taxonomy): domain Bacteria; phylum Actinomycetota; class Actinomycetes; order Actinomycetales; family Microbacteriaceae; genus Microbacterium. Next base: position 769,993 of record NZ_CP183973.1, on the reverse strand, counting down.
GGGGATCGCCCGAGGCGGGGTGCCCATGGGCCTCCACGGCAGCATCCGTCAACTGCTCGATCGAGGCCCCGCCCGCCGCACGCCAGAGCGCGGGCGCCACACCGGCGATGACGCGGACCGTCCCCTTCCCGGCGCCGTCGACGTGCAGCAGGGCGATGCGCTCGGGATCGTCGAGATCGATGGCGTCGTCGGCGAAGGTGCGCGCGTACACCGGGCCGCGCACGGCGGTGGTGCGGCGATCTGCCGTTGCGGCTTCGCGCGGGGCGGGCCCGGGTACGGCCGCATCGGCGAGCAGCGGGATGAGGGGCACGAGCGACTCGGCCTCGCGATAGATGACGCGACGGATGCCGCCGGCCGCGGCGACGTGCGCGGCCAGGGTGCGAAGCGGCTGCGGAAGCGACGGGAGGTAGCTGGTCTGCGCCACGATCTCGGTGAGCGCATCACCGAGATCGACCGGCTCCACGAGCGGCTCGTCGCCGGCGTCGGGCCGGCGGTCGAGCAGCACGATGGCCGCGAGCCGCAGCGGCACGTCGGGCAGCGGCCGCAGCGACAGCTCGCTCGGCGCGAGCTGGATCTTCGGTGCGTCGGGTCGTTCGATGACCGAGAGAGGCTTGCGATAGGGATGGATGCTGCCGCCCGGCGCGATCGCGACGGTCTCATCCGAGACGTAGCCGTAGGTGCGACCGAGCGTGCGCGCCGCGGTCGTCTTCCCGCGGCCCGAGGGCCCGACCAGCACGACGACGCGGCCGTCCTCGAGCGCGACGCCGGCGGCGTGGAGCATCCACAGCCGCCCGCGCGCGTGCCGGATCGCGGCCAGCGTCACGCGCTGCGAGAGGTCGGAGAGCATCACCTCGCGCGAGACGTCGGCGAGCGCTGTCACCGACGGGGAGTCATCCGGGTGCGGGTCGCCGGTCGGCGCCACGGCTGCGTCCGCACTCGCCGGCGCATCGCGCCAGGCCGCCTCGACGGCGTGGGCGTCGGCATCCGTGAGTCGTGAGAGATCGATCCGCACGACGTCCCCGAGTGCGGCCACCGTCAGGTTGCGAGGCACGGATTCAGCGTAGCGGCGCCGGCTGGCGGCCCTGTGCAGATGACACGGTTCTTCATTCGAAGATCTCTATGACATTGGAGCAATTTTTAAATCGTGTGGCTATCGGCCCTGGGGCCGAGTTATCCACAGCATATCGAAGATAAGTACTAATATGTCGAGGGTCCGCGATACCGTGAAGGCATGACCGAACACCTCGCCAAGCTCGCCGCAGCGGTCGCCACCGCTGACGACGTGTGGGGTGCTCGAGCCGTCGAATCGCTCACGCCCGCCGAACTCATGAGCCTCAACGGCAGGCTCGCCGAGGCGCAGCGCCTCCTCGACTCATCGCGCTCCCGCGTCGCCGCCGAGATCGCCCGTCAGTCCCGGCCCGAGCTCGGTCCCGGCGGTCTGGCGAAGAGCCAGGGCTTTCGCAATCCGACGGCGCTCATCGCCGCGACCAGCGGCTCGACGTCGGGCGATGCCGCACGACTGGTGAAGGTCGGCGAAGCGACGGCGCCGCGCATGACCCTCAGCGGCCACGCGGCGCCGGCGCGCCACCCGCATGTCGCGGAGGCCCTGCAGGACGGCCTCATCAGCGCTGCCGCAGCGAACGCGATCATCACGATGCTCGACGGCGTCGCCCTGCGCGCCGGCCGGGAGGCTACTGATCGCGCCGAACAGCTTCTCGTCGAGAAGGCGCCCGGCCTCACGGCTGACCAGTTGTGCCGCCTCATCGCGCGCGCGCAGGCGTGGATCGACCCCGACGGCGTCGCGCCACGAGAGCAGGAGCTCCGGGCCGAGCAGCAGCTCCATATCAGCGAAGACCGTCACGGCATGATCGTCGTCAACGCCAAGTTCGACCCCGAGCACGGAGCACCGGTCAAGGTCTTCGTCGACGCGTACGTCGGCGCCGAGCTGCGTGCGCAGCGCGACCGCGAAGGTGCCGACGCCACGCGGCGCAGCATCCCGCAGCTGCAGGCCGATGCACTGGCGTGGCTCGCCGCCCACGCACTGGGGTGCGAGAAGAAGGACCTCCCGATCCAGGGCGCGACCGTGATCGTCCGGATCGACCACGAGGATCTCGTCGAGGGCACCGGTTACGCCACGATCGACGGCGTCGCGGCACCGGTGTCGGTGGCCACGGCACGGCGCATGGCCGCCGGCGGGGGCGTGATCTCCTGCGTTCTCGGAGCCGGCAGCGAGGTCCTCGACTGGGGCCGCCGCCGGCGGTTCTTCACCGAGGCACAGAAGCTCGTCCTCGGCGAACGCGACGGAGGGTGTGCGATGTGCGGTGCGCCGCCATCCCATACCAAGGCCCACCACATCCGATGGTGGGCGCGGGATGCCGGGCCCACCGACATCGACAACGGTGTCTTGCTCTGCGAGTCCTGCCATCACCGCATCCACGACAACGGCTGGGACGTCCGGGTGGAAGGAACCGGCGTTGGGGCAACAGTGTGGTTCGTCCCGCCCCGCCACGTCGACCCCGACCGCCGACCGCGACTGGGCGGTCGGGCGCGCTTCGACTACGCCGCCTAGCGCACGGGCACCGGCACGGGCACGGGCACGGGCACGGGCACGGGCACGGGCACGGGCACGATGGACGCCGCGCCTGAGCGCGGTCGACGGCGCGCCAGCGGACGTCCGCTCAGCCGATGGAGGCGGCGGAGGCGACCTGTCCGTCAGCGTCGGGCGGGAACAGCGCGTCGCAGCTGGCGTCGATCGTCACCGGGGTCGCGTTGGCGGTCGGCGTGAAGCGGAGGTCGAGCGGACCGAGGTCGCCCTGCGGCAGCGCCACCGTGTACGAGACGGTTACCGACTCGCCCTTCGGCACGAACACCGTGTGGCTGACTGCGGTGTTGTTCTTCTCGACACCCGTGCGCTCCCACCGCGACACCTCTCCGCGCGACGGGGTGGTCGACGTGATCTGCGAACCGGGAGGTGCGAAGTACAGCACGTCGAGCATCATCGTCGTGTTCGGAATCCCATAGCTGCCGTTGCGCAGGCCGAGCGTGTACTTGCTCTTGATGTCGTCGGTGATCCCGTTGTGCAGCGTCATCGTCGTGGTGACCGTGCGCGCACCCGCATCGCAGGTCGCGGTGACCGCGGACGTGAGGTGGTACTCGAGCTTGCCGACCGACGAGTCGTTCAGGTACATGCCGATCTGGGTCCGCGCGGCATTTTCGGTCTGCAGAGCACCGTCCACGCCGAACTCCGTCGCGAGGGCCTGAGCGGCCGGGTCGGTGAACGAGAGATAGACCCGCTGCTCCTTCGCCGACTGCTTCAGTGCGTCGAGCATCTTCAACGGATCCCACTTCGACGCGGTCAGGTGGTCGAACACGCGCTTGGCCGTGTCGGTGAAGAACGCGTCCGACTCGGCGCCGGTGGGATAGATCTCATACGAGTCGCTCAGCAGCACCTTCACGGCGTTCTCGGCGGTCAGCTGCTCGCCCGTGTTGAGCGTCAGCGGACCGGCCACCGCCAGCATGTGCGACAGCACCACGGGATCGATCGAGATCACGCCGTCGAACTGCGTGCCCGTCGTGTCGGCGAAGATCGCCTGGAAGAGCGCCGCCGTGGTCGGGAAATCCGGAGTGAAGTTGTAGTCCTGGTTGTGCCGGGTCAGCGTCGGCAGGTACAGACCGGTCGTCTCCGGGGGAAGCGAGATGTACTCGTTGCCCTGGGTGCCGGCCTCGTAGAACGTCGCCGAGGTGGCCTGGTCGGCGTACCCGAGCTTGCCGTCGGTGAGCGTGACGATCATGGTCGACGCGGGGTTTCCACCGGTCGCGCGGATCTCGGCGTTGTTCTGGAACACCAGGAGGTAGGTCTTGGTGCCGCCCGATCCCGCGATGTTCAGCAGGGTGGGAAGGTACTTGTTCGCGACCTCCAGCGCCGGCGCGGCCTGCTGGATGACGTCGAGGATGTCGCCGATCGGCTCCCCCACCTCGGGCAGGAGCGATGCGCGGTCGATCGGCGCGACGAGGGCCTGCGCGTCGGCGAAGGCGCCGGCGATCTCAGGGATCGAGCCCTGCACCTGCCGGAAGGGCTCGAGATTGATGCCCCCGCCGTCGACGGTGAGCTTGTCGAGGTCGACGGTCGACATGAACTGCATCCCGGGCGGAAGGGCACGCACCACCAGCACGTCCACCGCGCGGGTCACCCGCTGCACTGCGTCGACGTTCTGGCCGACGAAGGGCACGCGCGCCGCGATGTCCCACAGCGGACCGTCCACCGTGTCGGCGGCGAGCTGCACGTTGGCCGTGATGTCGTCGGCGGTCGCCTGCAGCTTCGCCTGGTCTTCCTGGCCGAGCTGGGAGCTGAGCGCCGAGATCCCCGACTTCGCCTTCTCCAGCGCCGACCGCGCGACCTTCGCCTCGGCGATGAACTGCATGGCCAGCACCCCGGCGATCGCGCCGACGATGAGCAGCAGCACGATGATGCCGACGACGACCCACGGCCACACGCGGCGCTTGCGACGGCGGGGGGCGGCCGGCCCCTGTTCGGGCTCGAACAGGTCGGACATGTCGTCGAATGCGGCCGGCGCGGCGTCCGCCTGCGCCGTCGCCTGACGGGCATGACGACGCAGCGAGTTCTCCTGGCCTACCGGCGCATCTTCGGGTTGCACGGTGCCATGCTAACGGGCGGATGATGGGAGATCACCGCGACTTCGCCCGGTGTCCGCCTGGCGGGTGCACGGGCGCCTTGTCCCCCGAAGAGGGGACAAGGTCGCGTCACGGACGCTCATGCCGAACTCGTAGGATGTAAGGGCCCCCGCGTCGCCCTCCCCCAGCCTCGGCGTCGCCTTCCCGAACGTGACCCCCGTTGCTCCGCGCCTGTATGACCATCCTCCTCGCCGCCCTGATCGCGGCCGTCTGCCTCCCCGTCGCCTTCTACGTGCTGGCCGTCGCCGGCTCCCGCGACTCGGTGCGCTACTACTACGGCGGCTGACGCCGCGACGACCCGCCGCACGGGCGATATCGTGACCCCGTGACCGCGCTGCCACTGTCGACGTCGCTCGAGCGCACCTACCGCTACCTGCGGATCGGGATCGCCGGCACTGTCGTGGCGATCTTCGTCGCGATCGCACAGGCGGCGACGACGTACGGCTGGCTCACCTCGGTGAGCGACTACTTCTACACGCCCGCGCGAAACGTCTTCGTCGGGTCTCTCATCGCCGTCTCCCTGGCACTGCTCGCGCTCTCGGGGCGCGGCGCAGAGCGCGCGCTCCTCGACGCCGCAGCCCTGTTCGCCCCTCTCATCGCCCTCGTGCCGACGACGGTCGCCGCCGGCGCGGTGCCCGGTGTCGCGGTGTCGTGCACCGGCCGCTGCTTTCCGCCCGCCTACGAAGCGGACGTCGCCAACGGCATGATCGTCTACCTGGTGCTGGGGCTCCTCGTCCTCCTGGTGGCGCTCGTGCTCGCGGCCCTCGGCCAGGTGTCACTCGCCGCCGTGTGGCCGTCACTGCTGATCGCGGGCGCCGTGGTCGGCGCGACCGGACTGACGTGGCTGCTCGCGCGCGAGGCGTTCCTCGATCAGGCGCATTTCGTCGCTACCACGGCGTTCTTCGCACTCTTCGCGGCGGTGGCGGTCCGGAACGCATTCCCCCGGAGCGGCCCGCAGCCGGCACCGGCCTTCCAGGCGCTCTACACGGCGATCGCGGTGGGACTCGTCGTCGTGCTCATCGCCTACGTCGTGCTGCTTCCGCAGGCCGATGGCTCCGGCATCCCCATCGTCCTCATCGTGGAAGCCGTGGCGCTCGCGCTCTTCTTCTCGTTCTGGGTGGTGCAGGGCATCGAGAAGTGGTCCGACCCCGACCCGACGCTGGTCTAGGTCCTACGCGGCACCGGACTCGGGCTCGGGGATCTCGACCACCCGGCGCGCGCCGGCGGCGGCGTGCGCCGTCACGAGGATGGGCAGGTGATCGCTCAGACCTTGCGGAAGGGTTCGCACCCGATCGATCTCGAAGCCGACCGACGTGGCGAAGTCGTAGTGCCCGCGGAAGAAGCGATAGCGCGTGTACGTGCGCGAGTCGCTGAGGTTGAGCTCGTACCCCTGCTCGCGCACGTGCTGGCCGAGGCGCTCCTTGAACACGGGGTAGTTGTAATCCCCCACCATCAGCGCGGGCAGTCCTTCGCCGAGCTGCTGCAGCTCGCCGAGCGCCGTGCGGATCTGGTGACGCCGGAGCGAGTTGAGGGCCGTGAGCGGGGCGGCGTGGAACGACGCGACGATGATGTCGATGTTCTCGTCGATATCGTGCAGCCGCACGCCCAGCAGCCGTTCCTCGGCCGGCTTCAGCACGCGATCGTGCAGCGACTTCTTGAGGGCCAGCGCCCGCACCTCCACGGCGCGGTAGGTGTTCTCGCGGTAGTACACGGCGAGGCCGAGCCGATTGCGCTGGGTGGAGTCAGCGAGCCGCAACCCCGAGATCTCGTCCGGGATGTCGCTGGTGTCGGCCTCCTGCAAGCACAGCACGTCGGCGCCGTACCGCTCCACCAGGTGGGCGAGTTCGCCTGCTGCCCGGTGCTTCCGCAGGTTGTACGAGATGACCTTCATGGCGAGCCCCAGCCTATGCCGCCGACCTCGCCGAAGGATGGCCTTGACAGGAAGGTCACACCCGCATGTACGAAATCCGGATGCTGCCGCTCTGAAGTGGTGTGCCCCGGTTCGCGGCACCCCGATCGCGAGCCTCGAAGACCACAGGAGGGTCCCATGTCCGCATCCGCATCCGCCGGAGCCGTCCGCGCCGAGCTCACCGAGGCGCTCGCTGCGAGCCGGGCCACGCGCGCCACGGCCGAGCGCGAGCTGCGCCTGAGCGTCGTCGCGCGGTCGCGCGCCGGCGAGGCGCTCGAGCGCACCGCACGTCGGCCGGGGCTCCACGAGTCCGAGCGCGAGCGCCTGCGCGCCGAGTACGCCGCCGCCGACCGTGTGGTCGCGGAGCGCCGGGCCGCCGTCGACAAGGCCCTCGAGTTCGAGCGTGCCGCCACGGTCGTCGCGGAGGCGTTCGAGTCCGAGGCCGCCTCGGCGAGCCCGCTGGCCGCCGCACTGCTCGAGCTGGTCGGCTCCACGACCGCGTCGCGCGGGCGCACTCCCCGGGCCACGGCGCGGCGCGCAGCGCCCGCGGTGCGACTCGGCGCAGCACGGCCCCGCACGGCCTGAGCGCGCGCGACGGCGACTGCCGAGGTGAAGAGACGTGAGGTCTCTTCTCGACTTGTACAGCTGCCTGCCGTGTGTAGCATCGAGGTACTCAGCGCGTGTCACAGCGCTGAGTGCTTGCGTGTGGGGCCGCGGCTGGGGTCGGTCACCCGTGCAGGTTCGAACCGACCGTCCGAGAGAGGACGCAGCCCAGCATGACGACCCCTTCTGAGGAGCTGAAGACAGCCGTCATCATCGAGGACGACGCGGAGATCCGGCACATCCTGGCCGAGGTCCTCGAGTCCTCGGGGTTCTCGACGGTCTCGGTCGGCAACGGCATCGACGGCGTGCGGGCCGTGCTCACCTACCAGCCGGTGCTGACGACGATCGACGTGAACATGCCCGGCATCGACGGCATCGAGGCGGCCAAGCGCATCCGTGCCCAGTCCGACACCTTCATCATCATGCTGACCGGGCTGAACGACGAGGCCGACGTGATCGCCGGCCTGGGCGCCGGCGCCGACGAGTACCTCGCCAAGCCCTTCCGGCCCCGCGAGCTCCGCGCGCGGGTGGAGGCGCTCATGCGCCGTTCGCGTCCGGCGGGCGAGGTGCCGGCGACGCCGGCCGCACCCGCGCAGGGCAGCGCGGGACCCGGGTCTCCCGGCGTGGAACCCACCACCGCGTCGATCGCGGCCGCCGCACCCGACGGCGGCGTGCCGCCGATGCCCGCTCCGGCCGATGGGCTGCCGATGGAGGCGGCATCCGTCCCCTTCGTCGATGGCGACGGCGAATGGCTCCTTCACCGCGACCTGAGGCTGCACCCGGAGAACCGCATCGCCCTCATCGACGGCGATGAGCTCGAGCTCACCCGCACCGAGTTCGACCTGCTCGCCACCCTGCTCGAGTCCAAGCGCCGTGTGCGCAGCAAGGCGGATCTGACGCTGGTGCTGCGGGGCGATTCCTACGTCACGAGCTCCTTCGTCGGGGATGCCGACAAGCGAGCCGTGGAGGCCCACATGACCAACCTGCGGCGCAAGCTCGGCGAGAGCGCGGCCAGCCCCCGCTACATCGAGACCGTGCGCGGCGTCGGTTACCGCCTGACATCCGAGGGGTGAACCCACAGTGCAAGAGGCATCCGCTCGCCCCCAGACGAGCGGATGCCTGCTTGCGGCGCGCGGAGTGCCCGTCTCCCCAGCCGGGCCCACCGCTTCCTCCCCCTTTGCGCCGTGCTCCCCAGCCGTGGCGCTTCCCCAGTTCCGGCCCGCCTTCGGGTGACGGGCCAGAAGATCTCGATGCTTCGGCGATCCCAGTCCTCGCCTTCGAACGAGTCCAGCTTGCACCTGCGACCGCAAGACGTTCCCGAGGATGGATGAGAGCATCCGCAAGGTTTGCGCAAGACGTCCGCAAGGGAGCGTTTGCCGCCCATCCCGCCGCGTGCGGATTCGGCGCGTGGCCGGGTCAATAGAATCGCCACATGGCTACCGCGGCGGCACGATCGATGCTCGCCGTGGGAACACCTGACGCGCGCACCCGGTCGATCTGGCTCACGCAGCTCGTGCTCGCGGCCAGCGTGCTCATCACCGCGATCCTCGTGATGGCGCTGAGACCGGCGCTGTTCGGCCGCTGGAACTTCCTGGTCGGCACCCTCGTCATCGTGATCGTCACGCTCATGACGCTGGCGCTGCCGTGGGCGCGCCTTCCCAAGCACCTGGTGCTCGCCGTGCCCTTCGTCGATGCCGTGGCCATCGGCCTCCTCGCCAGCGGCACCGACCTCCGTCTCGGGTTCCTGTGGGGATTCCCGGTGATGTGGGTCGCGATGCACTTCCGCGCCACGGCCCTCGGCGCGATGCTGGCCATCATCGGGCTCATCCTGCTCACGGACGCCGCCCTCTCCCCCGGCGAGGGCGCCGCGCTGCGCGTCTTCGTCGTGCTGCTGTCGCTGACGCTCATCGGCATCACCGCGCACACCGCGCTGCGGAGGACGAAGTCGCTCCGTCGCCTGCTGCATCGCCAGGCCGGACGCCTCACGGCGACGCTCGCCCGCCGGTCCGACCAGGAGCGTCGCACGATGGAGATCCTCAACGGCGTCGACACCGGGATCGCGCGCATCTCGGAGGGCGGCACGCTCCTCGCCGTGAACGACGCGTACTCCAGGCTCTACGGCCTGGACCCGCTCGATCCCACGCTGCCGGCGCAGTCGGTCGAGTACACCGGCCTCCGGGGAATGCCCGTGCCGTACTCCGCGCGCCCCTACTCGCGCGCAGCGCGCGGCGAGACCTTCACGGATGCCTCGGTGTGGCTGTTCACGGCGGCCGGCGAGTGGCGTGCGCTTTCGGTGACGGCGAAACGGCTGGCGGCGCGCGGCGACGAGGAGTCGAGCACCCTGCTCCTCGTCCACGACGTGACCGCCCTCACCTACGCCCAGAGGGAGCGTGAGCGATTCACCGCGATGGCATCGCACGAGCTCAAGCACCCGCTGACGGTCATGATCGGCAACGCCGAACTGGCCCTCGAACTGGACGACCTCACACCGCGAACGCGTGGCCGCTTCGAGACGATCATCTCGGCGAGCGAGCGCATGCTGAAGATGACGGAGGGTCTCGTGTCGACCTCGCGCCGAGGCTTCTCCGGTCGCGACGAGGTCGACGACATCGACCTGCGTCGGATCCTGCTCGAATCGGTGGCGTCGTTCGAACCGACCGCGGCGTCCAACGACGTCTCCATCGAGGTCCGCGCGGATGAGCCACTGCCCGTCACCGCCGACGGCTTCCGGCTGCGCCAGGTCGTCGACAACGTCGTGAGCAACGCGATCAAGTACACGCCGCGCGACGGCCGCGTCCATATCGCCGGCGAGCGGGAGGCCGGCAGCGTCGCGCTGACGATCTCCGACACCGGCATCGGCATCGGCGCCGACGACCTGCCGAACATCCTGACGCCCTACTTCCGCACCGAAGAGGCCAGGAAGAAGAGCGGCGGGAGCGGGCTCGGCCTCGGCATCAGCAACGACATCGTGATCGCGCACGGCGGCACCCTCTCGGTCGACAGCCTGGCCGGCATCGGGACCACGGTGACCATCCGCCTTCCGCTCGCCGGAACCTCGGCCGCGCCGGCGCCGGCCGGCGCCGAGGGCCATCCCGTCACGGAAGGACGCGCATGACCGACCTCCTCGCGGACTCGGGGCTCAACCTCGGCGTGGCGCAGGCCGTGATCACGACGCTGGCGACGATGCTCACCATCGGCGTGGCGTTCCTCGTGAAGCCGGGGCTGCCGACCCTCTACTGGAGCCTGGCGTTCACGCTCGCGATGCTCGCGACCTACGGGGTCGTGGCCGGCGATGTCACGGGTCTCGAGACGTTGCGGCGGGCATCGCTCGGCGCGCTGATGGGGGCACCCGCGCTTCTGTGGTCGGGGTTCCGGGCGTCATGGGGACTGCGACCGCACGCGTGGGCGGGCGGCGCTCTGGCCGCGGGCGCGGCGCTGATCCTCGCGACCGTCGACGGCCCGGTGTGGTTCACGGTGGCCTACCGCACGGTCTTCTTCGCAGCATCCGTCTTCGCCGGTCTCTTCGTGCTCGATTGGGCCCGGGCAGCCAGTCGCCGTGCCGATCGGCTGCTGCTGCCGATGGTCGTCATGTCGATCGCCTTCGCGGTCACCGGCACCGCCACCCTGGTCGCCGGGGTCGCCTTCCCGCCGTCGGGCGGCGACGACTTCGAACTCCTTCGCGTGATCTCGTCGGTCGGGATGCTGGCCTACGTCGCCTGCGCCCTGATCGCCGTGGTCGGCTGTGCCGCACGAGACAGCGGCCTCGGTCGCTCCGCGACGAACTCGACCGCCTGGCAGCAGTTCGAGCGGACCGCGTGGGACCGGCTCATGCGGGCGGAGAAGGCCGGCGACCCGTGGTCGGTCGTCTACCTTCGCCTGGACGATGCCGCCGACATCCGGCAGACTGCCGGAGCATCCGCCTTCGCGAATCTGTCGGAGCGGCTCGAGGAGGAGGTCCGGCAGGTGTTCCCCGCCGAGGCCGACGTGGGCGCACCCACCGCGGGAGCCGTGGTGGTGCTCGTGCCGCGGCCGGACGCCGTCGTTCGCGAGCTGCTGCGGACGATCCTCGAACGGGTGACCCGCATCGATGTGCACGGCGCGCTTCCGATCAGGCCGACCGCGAGCGCCGGCTGGGCGCCTGCCTCGGTGCTCGGCTACGACCTCGACGCGCTGGTCTACACCGGCCGGGAAGCGGCGGCGCTCGCCAGCGAGAAGGGCGGCGACCGATGGGAACGGGTCGGTGCGACCGTTGTGGAGAGGCTGATCAGCCGCTCAGAGCACCCGTGACCGTGCCGGTCGCCGTCCGCGCCGCGCCCGCTACTCGCGATCGCGGCGGGCGCGCGTCTGATCGGCACGTCGTGCCAGCAGGTCGTCCGCGGGATACCCGACCTCGGTGAGCGTGAGCCCGCGCGCGGCGAGCACCTTCACCTCGGGCACGCGCTCCTGCGCATCCCGGATGTCGACGACGTCGTCGACCTCGAGGCGCCCCTCGCCCACGGCGACGCAGGCCCCGACGAGCGCGCGCACCATGCTGTGGCAGAAGGCATCCGCCTTGACGTTCGCGACCAGCACGCCGAGGTCGTCGCGGTGCCAGTCGAACTCGAGCAGCGTGCGGATGGTCGTGGCCTCTTCGCGCGGCTTGCAGTAGGCCGCGAAGTCATGCAGCCCGATCAGGGCGCGGGCCGCGGCATCCATCGCCTCCGCATCGAGGGATGCTCGCACGGCGGTCGTGCGATGACGCTCGAGCGGGTCGTACCCCGTGAGCGTGTCGCCGATGCGGTACTCGTAGCGGCGCCACACCGCGGAGAACCGGGCGTCGAAGCCTTCCGGAGCGACGCGCGACCCGCGTACGGCGACATCGGAGTAGGCGCCCACCACGCCCGTCATGCGGGCGGCGAGTGCGGCGGCGCGATCGGCCTCGGTCTGCGTGGCGGCTCCGGGGCGCGCGTGCCGCGCGAGCACGCGCTGCCATTGGCTCTCGTCGAGGTCGACGTGGGCCACCTGGCCGGTCGCGTGGACGCCGGCGTCGGTGCGACCCGCCACGACGAGCCGGGGGTCGCCGCCGACCACGCGTGCCAGCGCGGACTCGAGCGTCTCCTGCACCGTGCGCAGGCCCGGCTGCCGCGCCCACCCGCGAAAATGCGTGCCGTCGTAGGCGATGTCGAGCCGGATGCGCACGCGCTCCAGCCTAGGCGGCGACTACCCGACGACGAAGCGACCCCGGGGTATCGACTGGCCCACGGCCGCCAGTGCCGCACCCGCCTGCCGCACCCGGTTCTCGCTCTCGCGCACGATCTCGCGTGCGACGACCGGGTGAGCGCGCACGATGTCGTCGAGTGCCGCGACCGGCACCACGACGACGTCCACCTCCGTCGTCGCCAGGGCACGCGAGATGGTCTGCGTGCGCGACAGGGCGGTGAGGCCGATGGGATCGCCGGCACCCAGCGTGCCGACCTGCACGAAGCCGTCGTCGTCGGTCGGGATGCCGAGCATCACCTTGCCCGCCAGGATGAACCGCGTCTCGAGCGGCACGACGCCGGGCCGCAGGAGCGACTCGCCCGCGCAGTACCGCTCCAGCCGCGCGTGGGCGGCGAGCGCGTCCGACTCCCCGGGCGAGAGGCTGAGCGCGGGCGCGATCTGGCGGAGAGCGTCCTGCAGCCGCGCAGGGGTGCGCCACTCGTCGGTGAGGTCGCCGTCGAGGTGCAGATCGGCGCGACGCGCGGCATACCAGAGCCGCGTCGCGAACGCGTCGAGGGCGTCCACCCGGTCACCGGGCGTCCGCAGCGGAATGGCCACCTCGTAGCGGGAGCCCCCGAGGGTCGTCGCGACCGGCTCGGCACCCGGCGCCAGAAGAGGGATGTCGCGGGCCACCTCCACGAGCAGCTCCCGCACGCGACCGGGCGGGTCGTCGCTGCCGAACTCGACCTGGAGCGTCGCAGCGTAGGGCTGCGGGTTGCGGGACAGGTTCACGAACGACGCGCCCGCGAGCTCGGCCGTCGGGATGACGAGCGTGCCGTTGCCGGTCTCGAGGTGCACGGCGCGCCAGTTCACCTCGACGATCTGCCCGCGGGCGCCGGCGGTCTCGATCCAGTCCCCGAGCTCGAAGGGCGCCTCGAAGACGAGGAACAGGCCCGACACGATCGAGCCCACCGCGTTCTGCAGCGCAAGGCCCACCACGATCGACGTGATGCCGAGCGCGGCGAAGACGCCCGCGACGTCGGCATCCCACACCCACCAGAAGACCGCCGCGATCCCCAGCACGATGAACACGAACCGGATGAGGTCGCTGAAGATGGTGGGGAAGCGGTCGCGCCACGAGCCCTTCTCAGCGCGGTGGAACACCAGGTGGTTGACGGCGTTGATGGTGACGACGATGACCAGCAGGCCGAAGATCGTCCACACGACCTTGGGCCACGTGCCCGACCCTTCCCACGCACCCGGCTGGCTGAGCAGCACGAGCACGCCCGCGACGGGCACGAGGTAGTTGCGCACCATCAGCACGATGGGCGCTGCGCGGCTGCCCCGGCGGGCGAGCGCGTTGTAGAACTCCGTGAGTCCGATGAGCGCAAGGGGCAGCCCCACCGAGACGATGACGGCGGGCCAGAACCAGGGCTGCGAGACGATGTCCGACACCTACACCCCCGTCGACGCAGTACCGGACACGACGGCGGTCGGGGCCTCGACCCTCCACACGCGCTGTCCGCCGCTCTGCGTCTCGATCTCGCCCGCCGGGACCACCGTGATGGAGTCGGGCACGCGTTCGGCGACGCGCTGGGTGATGTAGATGCCGGGCTCGTCGGAGTCGCCCTGCACGCGGAACGCCAGGTTCACGGCATCCCCCCACATGTCGTAGACGACCCGTGCGCGACCGATGAGTCCGCTCGTGACCTTGCCCGAGTCCAGGCCGGCGCGGAGCGTCAGCGCCACACCCTGCTGCGCCGAGTAGCGCTCGAGGATGGTGTCGAGCTCGAGCGCGAACTCGACGGCACGCCGCGCGTTGTCCACGCGCGGGACAGCGAGACCGCAGCTGGCGAGGTAGCTCTGCCGGGTCGTGCGCACGCGGTCGACGCCGTGCCGCTCGGCGGCCTCGTCGAACGCGCGGATGAGATCGTTCAGGCGCGCGACCGCCTCGTCCGACGACATCGAGAGCGCGAGCGCCTCGAAGCCGACGATGTCGGCGAAGACGACGGTGACGTCGTCGCTGTCCTGCGTGATGGCCTCATCGCCGTGCTTGTAGCGGCTGGCCATCCCCTCGGGCATGAAAGAGAGGATGAGGTCTTCGTTCGCCTTCTCCTGCTGGGCGATGAGGTGCGACTTCACCTGCAGGCTGTGGCTCATGTCGTTGAAGGCGTTCGCGACGTCGGCGAGCTCGTCGCTCGAGCCCGCGTCGACCTGAACGCCCTCGTCGCCGGCCGCGATGCGCTGAGCCGCGGTCTTGAGCCGGCGCAGCGGTCGCACGAACACCTGAGCGAGGATCAGCGACAGCATGCAGACGAAGATGATCATCGCCGCCGTCGACAGGATGAGGTTGCGAGTGAAGTCCTCGACCGGGACCATGGCCTCTTTCTCGGTCTCCTGCGCCACGATCACCCATTCCAGGCCGTCGAGAGCGAGCGGCGCATACGCCGTGAGGCTCGGTCGGCCGAGGTAGTCGCTCTCGAGCAGCGTTCCGGAGTCCCCCGCCATGGCCCTGGTCACCGCCCTGCCGGCGATGGCCTGGTGCAGCAACGTATTGCCGTTGTGCACGCTCAGCGCCGCAGCAGCCGGGGCGAGACCTGCGGCCACAGCATCCTTCTCGTACGATTCCGCGTCGTCCAGCAGCGCACGCGAGACCGACCGCATCGTGCCGTCCTCACCCACCAGGTAGGTCTCCCCGGTCGCGCCGAGGCCGTTCAGCTGCCACTCGCCCGCAACGGTCATGACGTCATCGATGCGCTCGATGGGCAACTCGATCGCGAGCGCCCCGAGCACTTCGCCGTCATCGGCGATGGGCACGACGGCCCAGCCGGCCGGCGCCCCGAGGCTGGGCCCGTAGGCGGCGAAGTCCGCCAGCACGACATCGCCGACGATGTTGCGGTCCATCGCCTCGCGGTACGCGGTCGCGAGGTTCGAGAGCCGGTAGGGCCCATCGAACAGGTTGGTGCCGAGGTCGACGCCTTTGTAGGCGGTGTAGACGACGTTGCCCTCGGTGTCGAGCATGAGCACGTCCTCGTACTCCTGCAGCTGCGTCATCGCGCGGTAGTACTCGTGGTACCGGGCGTGCGCCGCCGACCATGCACTGCCGTCGCCGGCGTCGTCGTCGAGGATCGCGGTCTCCCAGTCCTCGTACGGGATCACGTAGTGGTACTGCAGGTACGTCTGGGCCGCGCCGCGCGGCGCGAAAGCCGACCCGTCGACGTCTTCGCCGGTCGCCTCCTCCAGGTCGGCGGCGAAGGTCTCGCGATAGTAGTCATCCACCGCAGCGGATGCCGCGGCATCCGTCTCCCGCTGGTTCAGCTCCGCGAACCCCTGGCTGAAGGCGCGCACGGCGGCCTTGCTGGTGTCGTTGAGCGCCGACAGGCGCACGGAGTTCTCGATGGAGCGGAACAGCTGCGATACCTCGCGGGCGCGGTTCTCGCGGATCTCGACGAGCTTCTCGTAGGCGATGGCGCGCAGCGCCTCCGTGCCGTTGACGTACCCGATGATGCCGACGACGATGCTCGACAGCACGCTCACCGACAGCAGCATGATGAGCAGGATCGAGTAGATCGACAGCCCCGCCCGCGCTCGGGCGCGGGGCACCCCCACCCACTCCGTCGACACGGGCGTCTCCGATCCGGACACGCTCTCTCCCCTCGTACGCCGGACAGCGGCGCTGGAAGCATCCCCAAACCGCCCCGGCGCGCCGAGGTTGGGCCCAGAGTAGCGCTCGGCCTGCGTGAGGCATAGAGGCCGCTCCGGGCAGCCTGATACACAGCAAGACCCGCCACCCTCGACGGGTGGCGGGTCTCGCGATGCCAGGGTGCCGGGCGGCGACGCCCGGCGGATCCGCTTACTCGGCCTTCGCCTCGGCGGGAGCCTCGACGGCCTCTTCGGCGGTGGCCTCGGCGGCAGCACCCTCCTCCTGCGACTCGGCGCCGGCCTCGGCGGCCTCGTCCTCAGCGGGGGTCTCCTCGGCGGGGGTCTCCTCGACCGGAGCCTCGTCGGCGACCGGAGCGGTCTTCGCAGCGGACTTCTTGGCCGACGGCTTCTTCGTCACGGGCTCGAGGACGAGCTCGATGACGGCCATGGGTGCGTTGTCGCCCTTGCGGTTGCCGACCTTGGTGATGCGCGTGTAACCGCCCTCACGGTCCGCGACCAGCGGTGCGATCTCGGTGAACAGGACGTGCACGACTTCCTTGTCACCGATGACCGAGAGCACGCGACGGCGCGCGTGGAGGTCGCCGCGCTTGGCGAACGTGATCAGGCGCTCGGCCAGGGGACGCAGGCGCTTCGCCTTGGTCTCGGTCGTCTTGATCGACTTGTGGGTGAACAGCGCAGCGGCCAGGTTTGCAAGCAGCAGGCGCTCGTGGGCGGGGCCGCCTCCGAGGCGGGGACCCTTGGTGGGCTTGGGCATTCTTGATTACTCCAGTGGAAAAAGTCGGTCAGAGGGGACGGTTGCCGGGGCTCCCGGCATCCGATCACACGGTCTCGTCGTCGTAGCCGCCGTAGAAGTGCGCGCCGTCGAACCCGGGGACCGAGTCCTTCAGCGACAGGCCGAGCGAGACGAGCTTGTCGCGCACCTCGTCGACTGACTTCTGACCGAAGTTGCGGATGTTCATGAGCTGCGTCTCCGAGAGGGCGACGAGCTCCGACACGGTGTTGATGCCCTCGCGCTTGAGGCAGTTGTACGAACGCACCGACAGGTCGAGGTCCTCGATCGGCATCGACAGCTCGTTCGAGAGGACGGTCTCGACCGGCGCCGGGCCGATCTCGATGCCCTCGGCCTCGACGTTGAGCTCGCGGGCCAGGCCGAAGAGCTCGGTCAGCGTGCGGCCGGCCGACGCGACGGCGTCACGCGGGGCGATCGAGGACTTCGTCTCGACGTCCAGCACGAGCTTGTCGAAGTCGGTGCGCTCACCGGCACGGGTGGCCTCGACACGGTACGACACCTTCAGGACGGGCGAGTAGATCGAGTCGACCGGGATCTGGCCGGCCTCGGCGTACTCGTTGCGGTTCTGCGTCGCCGAGACGTAGCCGCGGCCCCGCTCGATCGTGAGCTCGAGCTCGAACTTGGCGGTGTCGTTGAGCGTCGCGATGACGAGCTCCGGGTTGTGAACCTCGACACCGGCCGGCGCGGAGATGTCGGCGGCGGTGACCTCACCGGCGCCGGTCTTGCGGAGGTACGCGGTGATGGGCTCGTCGCGCTCGCTGGAGACGACCAGCTGCTTGATGTTGAGGATGATCTCGGTGACATCCTCCTTCACACCCGGGATGGTGCTGAACTCGTGGAGGACGCCGTCGATGCGGATCGACGTGACGGCCGCGCCGGGGATCGACGACAGGAGGCTGCGACGCAGCGCGTTGCCGATCGTGTAGCCGAAGCCGGGCTCCAGGGGCTCGATGATGAAGCGGCTGCGGAACTCCCCGACCTTCTCCTCGGTCAGAGTGGGACGCTGTGCGATGAGCACTATGTGTTCCTTTCGATCACGTGCCCGCTATATGACACGTGCGGTGGGTGAGGTGTTGAGTTTTACTCGGGATGCCTCGGACCGGGGCATCCGTTAAGCGTGCGGTGGCCCTTCGACAGGCTCGGGGACCGATTCGGTTCCTGAGCCTGCCGAAGGGCGGGAAGTCAGACGCGGCGGCGCTTGGGCGGACGGCAGCCGTTGTGGGCCTGCGGCGTCACGTCCTGGATCGAGCCGACCTCGAGGCCTGCGGCCGTGAGCGAACGGATCGCGGTCTCGCGGCCCGAGCCGGGACCCTTCACGAAGACGTCGACCTTCTTGACGCCGTGCTCCTGCGCCTGGCGGGCAGCGGACTCCGCGGCCATGCCGGCGGCGTAAGGCGTCGACTTGCGCGAGCCCTTGAAGCCCACGCCACCCGACGACGCCCAGCTGATGACGGCGCCCGACGGGTCGGTGATCGAGACGATCGTGTTGTTGAACGTCGACTTGATGTGGGCCTGGCCCAGCGCGATGTTCTTCTTCTCCTTGCGGCGCGGCTTGCGCGCGGCGGACTTGGCCTGTGCCATTGCTCTGCTCTCCTAAACCCTGGGGGCCGCGCCTTAGCGCGCCTTCTTCTTGCCGGCGACGGTGCGCTTCGGGCCCTTGCGGGTACGGGCGTTCGTCTTGGTGCGCTGCCCGCGCACGGGGAGGCCGCGACGGTGACGCAGGCCCTCGTAGGAGCCGATCTCGACCTTGCGGCGGATGTCGGCGGCAACCTCACGGCGGAGATCACCCTCGACCTTGTAGTTGCCTTCGATGTAGTCGCGGAGGGCGATGAGCTGGTCGTCGCTGAGGTCCTTGACGCGGATGTTCTCGTCGATCTCCGTCGCCTTGAGGATCTCGTTCGAGCGGGTACGGCCGACGCCGTAGATGTACGTGAGGGCGATCACCACGCGCTTGTCGCGCGGGATGTCAACGCCGGCAAGACGTGCCATGCGGTTTCTCCTGAGAGTAGGTGGAGGTGTGGAGCAGCATCGGTGCCCGGGCCTCCAGCCCGAGGTGTCCCCTCCGGAGAGGTTCTGACGCTGCCTGTGTTCGTGTTCAGTTGTGGATCCTGCGGTTCGACGGGCCCACCGACCGTGCGGTCCGTGAGGCCTGTCGAAGGGTCAGCCCTGGCGCTGCTTGTGGCGCGGGTTCGACTTGCAGATGACCATGACGCGACCGTGGCGACGGATGACCTTGCAGTGGTCGCAGATGGGCTTGACGGAGGGGTTGACCTTCATGATTTCTTCTCTTCGCTGTCTTCACCGGGCGCGCTTCGGTCGCTGGGCTTCTCGAAGCGCGGGGTGTTACTTCTCGACCGGTCTCAGCGGTAGCGGTAGACGATGCGGCCGCGGGTGAGGTCGTAGGGCGACAGCTCCACGACGACGCGGTCCTCGGGGATGATGCGGATGTAGTTCTGCCGCATCTTGCCCGAGATCGTGGCGAGTACCTTGTGGCCGTTGCTCAGCTCAACGCGGAACATCGCGTTGGGCAGTGCTTCGGACACGACGCCCTCGATCTCGATGACACCGTCTTTCTTCGCCATACGCTCGCTAACAGTTGTGCAGACCGGTCGATCTGCGGTGGATGGGATTCGGTGCTACGACACGCCAATAAAGGCGCAACGCACCAAAGATCAAGCATACGTGATAGTGGAAGCCTCGGCAACCTGGCCGCTCCCCCGCCCGCCCGCGGCGCAGCATCCGTCCGTCTTCGGCTGTCATGCCCCGCAGGGGCGGGCGGCGGAGGGCGGGCGGAGGGGCTACTGGAAGAGCGTCGCGAGCTGGCCGGCCGGAGGGAGGTCGGAGTTCGAGATGACGTCGCCGTTGACCGTGATGGTCGGCGTGGCGATGCCCGACTGGCCCGGCTGGATCGGGGTCCCCTCGGTCATCGACGTCACGAAGCCCGCGTAGGTGCCGTCGTTCACGCACGAGTCGATGCCCGTCACGCCGACGCCCGCGGCGATGTCGAGGATCTCGCTGTTGGAGAGGCCGGAGGAGTTCTCCTTCGGCTGGTTCTCGAACATCGCCTGCAGGAACGGCAGCGACGCCTCCGGATCTTCCACCGCGACGCAGTAGGCCGCGTTCGCCGAGCGCGTGGAGTACTGCGTGCCGTTCGACGCGCGATCGAGGATCGAGATCGGATGGATGCCGAGGGTGATGCTGCCGTCTTCCACCATGCTCTGGATCTCGGGACCGTAGATCTGCTCGAACTGGCCGCAGACGGGACACATGAAATCGATGTAGGTGTCGAGCCGGTCTTCGCCGTCGCCGACGAGGATCGCTCCGGTCTCGGGCTCGATGCCGGCCGACGACGGCGTGTTCACCTCGGTGGGCAGCGGCTTCGGGGCAGCGGCGTTGTTGAGCGTGACCACCAGCACGGCGACGAGCGCCAGCGCCACCACGACGCCGACCGTCACCCACACCGCGAACCAGTTGGTCTTGCGTGCTGCCTGTGCCATCTCGAGCCTCCTAGGCGATCTCGCGCGGTGTCACACCGAAGGGCGCAAGGCCCGCGGCGCCGCCGTCCGGTGCCGTGAGCACCCAGATCCCGTCATCGTGCACGGCAACGCTGTGCTCCCAGTGGGAGCCGGCGGTGCCGTCGACGGTCGAGACCGTCCAGCCGTCGTCCTCGATGTACGTGGTCTGGTCGCCGATCACCACCATCGGCTCGATCGCGAGCACCAGCCCGGGACGCACCTCGGGCCCGGGATCGGCCACGCGGTAGTTGAACACCGACGGCGACTCGTGCATCTTGCGGCCGATTCCGTGCCCGACGTACTCCCGCAGGATGCCGTAGGTGCCCGACGCCGGGGAGTTCGCCTCGATGTACTCCTGGATCGCCGTGCCGACCTCGCCGATGTGCTTCGCCGACGCCAGCGCCGCGATACCAGCCCACAACGAGCCCTCGGTGACATCCGACAGCCGCTGCCGCTCGGCGACGACATCGGGGCGGGACTCGTCGGGCAGCACGACGGTGAAGGCGGAGTCGCCGTTCCACCCCTTGTACTCGGCGCCGGCGTCGATCGACAGGATGTCGCCCGGCGCGAGCACCCGGTCACCGGGGATGCCGTGCACGACCTCCTCGTTCACCGACGAGCAGATCGTGTGGCGGTACCCGCGCACCATCTGGAAGTTCGACTTCGCGCCCCGGGCGGTGATGAGAGCGGATGCTGCGGCATCCAGCTCGCCGGTCGTCACGCCCGGCGCGACGAGGCTGCGAGCGGCGTCCAGGGCCGCGGCCGTGATGAGCCCGGGCTCGACCATCGCCCGCAACTGGGCGGGCGACTTGTAGATCGATCGGCGCAGCGACACGGGATCAGACGACGGCGTCGCGGACGAGTCCGCGCGCCTCGAGCGCGGCCACGATGCGCTCCGTGATCTCGTCGAGCGAGCCGACGCCGTCGATCTGATCGACGATCGTCCGCGTGCGGTACACGTCGAGGATCGGTGCGGTCTCGCGCTCGTAGATCGCCAGACGGTTGGCGATGACCTCTTCGGTGTCGTCGCTGCGGCCCTGTTCGGCGGCGCGGCGAGCGATGCGCTCGATGCTCTCATCGCGCGGCACCACGAGCTCGATCACTGCGTCGAGCTGCTCGTCGCGACCCTCGAGGAACTCGTCGAGGTGCATCACCTGGACGATGTTGCGGGGGTAGCCGTCGAGGAGGAAGCCCCCCTCGGCGTCCGCCTGTGCGAGGCGGTCGCGCACCACGGCGCTCGTGAGCTCGTCGGGTACCAGGTCGCCGGCCTCGATGATGGCCTTCACCTGCTCGCCGAGATCGGAGCCGTCCTTGACGGCGGCGCGGAAGACGTCGCCAGTCGAGATGGCGGGGATGCCGAAGGCTTCGGCGATGCGGACACCCTGCGTGCCCTTGCCGGAGCCCTGCGGGCCGACGATCAGAAGACGGGTCATCGGAGAAGCCCTTCGTAGTGGCGCTGCTGAAGCTGGGCGTCGATCTGCTTCACGGTCTCGAGACCCACACCGACGATGATGAGGATCGAGGCGCCGCCGAACGGGAAGTTCTGGTTGGCGCCGACCGTGGCGAGAGCGATCAGCGGGAGAAGCGCGATCAGACCCAGGTAGATGGAGCCCGGGAGCGTGATGCGCGTGAGGACGTAGTCGAGGTACTCCGCCGTCGGGCGGCCCGCGCGGATGCCGGGGATGAAGCCGCCGTACTTCTTCATGTTGTCGGCGACCTCGACCGGGTTGAACGTGATCGCGACGTAGAAGTAGGTGAACCCGACGATGAGCAGGAAGTACAGGATCATGTACAGCGGGTGGTCGCCGCGCACCAGGTAGAGCTGGATCCACGCCACCCAGCCGGGAACCTCTTCGCCCGCCTGCGGCTGGTTGAACTGTGCGATGAGTGCGGGGATGTACAGAAGTGACGAGGCGAAGATGACGGGCACGACGCCGGCCATGTTCACCTTGATCGGGATGTACGTGTTGGTACCGCCGTAGGTGCGACGGCCCACCATGCGCTTGGCGTACTGCACCGGGATGCGGCGCTGGGACTGCTCGACGAAGACCACGAGCGCGACGACGACGATGCCGACGGCCAGGACGAGCAGGAAGACCTCGAAGCCCTTGGACTGCCAGATCGCCCACATGGAGGCGGGGAAGGCTGCGGCGATCGAGGTGAAGATGAGCAGCGACATGCCGTTGCCGATGCCGCGCTCGGTGACGAGCTCGGCGAACCACATGATGAGGCCGGTGCCGGCGGTCATCGTGATGATCATGAGGAGCTGCGCCCACCACACGTCGTTGGTGAGGAGCTGCTCGCACTCGGGAACGCCGGTGGTGCCGAACAGCTGACCGCTGCGGGCCACGGTGACGAGAGTGGTCGACTGGAGGAGGGCGAGCGCGATCGTCAGGTAGCGCGTGTACTGCGTCAGCCTCGCCTGACCCGCCTGACCTTCCTTGTAGAGGGTCTCGAAGTGCGGGATGACCACGCGCAGCAGCTGCACGATGATCGTGGCCGTGATGTACGGCATGACGCCCAGCGCGAAGATCGACAGCTGCAGGAGGGCCCCGCCCGAGAACAGGTTGACCAGTGAGAGCAGTCCCTCGGTGCCCGCCGACTGTCGCAGACACGACTGCACGTTCGGGAAATTGACGAACGGCGCCGGCACGTGCGCGCCGAAGCGGTACAGGGCGATGATCGCCAGGGTGAATGCGATCTTCCGCCGAAGGTCGGGTGTGCGGAAGATCCGCGCGATGGCGCTGAACAAGAGGATTCCTCCAGAGGGGATGCCGGCACGCAGACGTGCCGTCGTCCAGGGTAACCCAGTGGGGGCCGGAGCAAGCTCCGACCCCCACTGTGCGCGTATTACTTGACGGCGCCGCCCGCGGCGACGATCTTCTGCTCAGCCGAAGCCGAGACCTTGTCGACCGTCACATTGAGCTTGACCGAGATGTCGCCGGTGCCGAGCACCTTGACCTTCTCGTTCTTGCGCACCGCACCCTTGGCGACGAGGTCGCCCACGGTGACGTCGCCACCGGCCGGGTACAGCTCCGCGAGCTTGTCGAGGTTCACGACCTGGTACTCGACGCGGAACGGGTTCTTGAAGCCGCGCAGCTTCGGGGTGCGCATGTGCAGCGGCATCTGCCCACCCTCGAAGCCGACCTTGACCTGGTAGCGGGCCTTCGTGCCCTTGGTGCCACGACCGGCGGTCTTGCCCTTCGAGCCCTCACCGCGACCCACGCGGGTCTTAGGGGTGTTCGAGCCCGGAACCGGACGAAGGTGGTGCACCTTCAGCACGCCCGGGCGCGAAGCCGGAACGTCCTTCTTGGCAGCAGCCTTCTTCGGGGCAGCCTTCTCAGCCTTGTCGGCCTTGGCGGCGGCGGGCGCCTTGCCGGCAGCGGCCTTCTTCGGAGCAGCCGCCTTCTTGGGCGCCTTCTCCTCGACGGCCTCGTTCTTCTCGGCCTTCTCAGCCATCAGTCGATCTCCTCAACCTTCACGAGGTGCGCGACGGTCCGGACGTAACCGCGCGTCTGCGCGTCGTCGGGACGGACGACGGAGTCGCCGATCCGCTTCAGACCGAGCGAACGCAGCGTGTCACGCTGGTTCTGCTTCTCGCTCACCTTGGACTTGACCTGCGTAACCTTCAGGCGCGCAGCCATCAGACACCTGCCTTCGCGGCGGCCGCGGCCTCAGCCTCGGCGCGGACGAGACGGGCGGGGGCGACCTGGTCGAAGTCGAGACCGCGACGCGCGGCGACCGCACGGGGCTCCTCGAGCTGCTTCAGGGCCTCCACCGTCGCGTGGACGATGTTGATCGTGTTCGACGAGCCGAGCGACTTCGACAGCACGTCATGGATGCCGGCGCACTCGAGCACGGCACGCACCGGACCACCGGCGATGACACCGGTACCGGCAGCGGCGGGGCGCAGGAGCACCACACCGGCAGCGGCCTCACCCTGCACGGGGTGCGGGATGGTCGAGCCGACGCGCGGCACGCGGAAGAAGTTGCGCTTGGCCTCTTCGACACCCTTCGAGATCGCCAGGGGCACCTCGCGCGCCTTGCCGTAGCCGACGCCCACGACACCGTTGCCGTCGCCGACGACGACGAGCGCGGTGAAGCTGAAGCGACGACCACCCTTGACGACCTTCGACACGCGGTTGATGGTGACGACGCGCTCGAGGAACTGGCTCTCGTTGCGGTCACGACCCCCGCGGTCACCGCGGGTCTGGTTGCGCTCGCGACCACCGCGGCGCGGCTCGCGCTCGCGCTCGGCGGGCGCTTCCGCAGCCGGGGCCTGGGCCTCGGCAGCAGCCTGCTCGGTCACGATGTTCTCCTTGTTGTCACTCACAGGTTCAGACCTCCCTCGCGGGCGCCGTCGGCGATCGCCGCGACACGGCCGGCGTAGCGGTTGCCGCCACGGTCGAACACGACGTCCGAGACGCCGGCGGCCTTCGCGCGCTCGGCGAGCAGCTCGCCGACCTTGCGGGCCTTGGCGGTCTTGTCAGCGTCGGTCGCACGCAGGTCGGTCTCGAGCGTCGACGCCGAGGCCACGGTGTGACCCTTGCTGTCGTCGACGAGCTGAACGAACACGTGGCGCGACGAACGCGTGACGACCAGGCGGGGACGCTCGGTGGTGCCGACGACCTTCTTGCGAAGGCGGGCGTGACGACGCGCGCGCGCGTCGGACTTCGACTTCACAGCCATGGTTACTTACCAGCCTTTCCGGCCTTGCGCCGAACGACCTCGCCGGCGTAGCGCACACCCTTGCCCTTGTACGGCTCGGGCTTGCGGATCTTGCGGATGTTGGCCGCGGCCTCGCCGACGGCCTGCTTGTCGATGCCCGAGACCGTGAGCTTATTGTTGCCCTCGACGGTCAGCGTGATGCCCGCGGGCGGCTCGACGAGGACGGGGTGCGAGAAGCCGAGAGCGAACTCGACCGCCGTGCCCTTCTGCGCGACGCGGTAACCCGTGCCGACGACCTCGAGACCCTTGGTGTAGCCCTGGGTGACACCGATGATGTTGTTGTTGATGAGCGTGCGGGTCAGGCCGTGGAGCGAACGCGAAGCGCGCTCGTCATCGGGACGGGTCACGACGACCTGGCTGTCCTCGACCTTGACTTCGATGGGACGGGCCACGGTGAGCGTGAGCTCGCCTTTGGGACCCTTGACGGCGACATCCTGGCCCGCGACCGAGATGGTCACGCCGGCGGGGATGTCGATCGGAAGGCGACCGATTCGAGACATGTCAGATCACCACACGTAGGCGAGGACTTCCCCACCCACGCCCTTCTGCTCGGCCTGGCGGTCCGTGAGGAGACCAGAGGAGGTGGACAGGATGGCGACACCGAGCCCGCCGAGGACGCGGGGAAGCTCGGTCGACTTCGCGTAGACGCGGAGACCCGGCTTCGAGACGCGCTTGATGCCGGCGATCGACCGCTCGCGGTTCGGGCCGTACTTGAGCGTCAGCGTGAGGGTCTGGCCGACGCGGGCGTCGCTGACCTCCCAGGAGGAGATGTAGCCCTCCTGCTTGAGGATCTCGGCGATGTGGGTCTTGAGCTTGGAGCTCGGCAGCGACACGGAGTCGTGGTGCGCCGAGTTCGCGTTGCGCAGACGGGTCAGCATGTCTGCGACCGGGTCTGTCATTGTCATTTCTTGATTCCTTTGTTCACGAGGTATCGGCTGCCGTTACACGCCAGACGACCTTCCATGATGTCCGTATTCAGTTGTGGGATCGGATGCCGCGACCCCGCCTTTGCGGCCGGGCCGCGGCATCCGTCTCAGGAGTTACGCCTGCGCGTCTTCCGACTTGAACGGGAAGCCCAGGGCGCGCAGGAGCGCGCGGCCCTCGTCATCCGTGTTCGCCGACGTCACGATGGTGATGTCGAAGCCGCGGACGCGGTCGATCTTGTCCTGGTTGATCTCGTGGAACACCGACTGCTCCTGGAGACCGAAGGTGTAGTTGCCGTGGCCGTCGAACTGCTTGCCCGACAGGCCGCGGAAGTCGCGGATGCGGGGCAGGGCGAGGTTGACGAGACGGTCGATGAACTCCCACGCACGGTCGCCGCGGAGGGTGACGTGCGCGCCGATGGCCTGGCCCTCGCGCAGCTTGAACTGGGCGATGGACTTGCGGGCCTTGGTCACGACAGGCTTCTGACCGGTGATCTTGGTGAGGTCGTCGACCGCACCATCGATCACCTTGCTGTCGCGAGCAGCCTCGCCGACACCGGTGTTCACGACGACCTTGACCAGGCCGGGGATCTGCATGACGTTGGCGTAGCCGAACTCTTCCTGCAGCGCCTTCTTGATCTCGGCGTTGTACTTGGCCTTCAGACGAGGCTGGATTTTGCCAGTCTCGAGGGCGGTGGTGCTCATATTCAGAGGTCCTTGCCTGACTTCTTCGCGTAGCGCACGCGGACGGTGCGCTTCACGCCGTCCTTCGTCTGCTCCTCGACGCGGTGGCCGACACGGGTCGGCTTCTTGGTCGAGGGGTCGACGAGCGCGACGTTGGAGATGTGGATGGGGGCTTCCATCGTCTCGATGCCGCCCGTCTTGGTGCCGCGCTGCGACTGGCCCACGCGGTTGTGCTTGGTGACGTAGTTCACGCCCTCGACGATGACGCGGTTCTGCTCGGCGAGGACCTCGAGGACCTTGCCCTGCTTGCCGCGGTCGCCGCCACGCTCGGGCTTGGCGCCCGAGATGACCTGAACCAGGTCACCCTTCTTGATCTTGGCCATGGGGTCAGATCACCTCCGGTGCGAGCGAGACGATCTTCATGAACTTCTTGTCGCGAAGCTCACGGCCGACCGGGCCGAAGATGCGGGTGCCGCGGGGCTCCCCGTCGTTCTTCAGGATGACGGCGGCGTTCTCGTCGAACTTGATGTAAGAGCCGTCGGCGCGACGGGTCTGCTTGACGGTGCGGACGACGACGGCCTTGACCACGTCGCCCTTCTTGACGTTGCCGCCGGGGATCGCGTCCTTGACGGTCGCCACGATGATGTCACCGAGACCGGCGTAGCGGCGGTTGGAGCCGCCGAGCACGCGGATGGTGAGCAGCTCCTTGGCGCCCGTGTTGTCGGCGACCTTGAGGCGGGACTCGTTCTGAATCACTTGGCCTTCTCCAGGATCTCGACCAGACGCCAGCGCTTGGTGGCGCTGAGCGGGCGGGTCTCGTTGATGAGGACGAGGTCGCCGATCCCGGCGGAGTTGGTCTCGTCGTGCGCCTTCACCTTGGAGGTGCGGCGGATGACCTTGCCGTAGAGCGGGTGCTTCACGCGGTCCTCGACCTCGACGACGATGGTCTTGTCCATCTTGTCGCTGACGACGTAGCCGCGGCGAGCCTTGCGGTAGCCACGGGCGTCGGCGTCGCGCACGTCGTGCTCGCCGTGCTCGACCTCGGCGGCCTGCTTCTTGTCAGCCATCACTCGGCCTCTTCCTTCACGGCCTCGTCAGCGGCATCCGCCTTCTTGGCCTTGGTCTTCTTCGCCTTCGTCGCGGTCTCCAGCGGCGCGGGCGTGGCACGGATGCCGAGCTCGCGCTCACGGATCACCGTGTAGAGCCGCGCGATGTCGCGCTTGACGGCGCGGATGCGGCCGTGGCTCTCGAGCTGGCCGGTGGCCGACTGGAAGCGCAGGTTGAACAGCTCTTCCTTGGCCTTGCGCAGCTCCTCGACGAGGCGCTGGTCTTCGAACGTGTCGAGCTCGCTCGGGGCGAGCGTCTTGGTGCCGATCGCCATTACGCGTCGCCCTCCTCGCGCTTGATGATGCGTGCCTTGAGAGGCAGCTTGTGGATGGCACGGGTCAGGGCCTCACGAGCGAGTTCCTCGTTGACGCCGGCGACCTCGAAGAGGACGCGACCCGGCTTGACGTTAGCGACCCACCACTCGGGCGAACCCTTACCGGAACCCATGCGGGTCTCGGCCGGCTTCTTGGTGAGCGGACGGTCGGGGTAGATGTTGATCCACACCTTGCCGCCACGCTTGATGTGACGGGTCATCGCGATACGAGCGGACTCGATCTGACGGTTCGTCACGTAGGCGGGGGTGAGGGCCTGGATGCCGAACTCGCCGAAGGAGACCTTCGTGCCGCCGGTGGCCTGGCCCGAGCGGCCGGGGTGGTGCTGCTTGCGGTACTTGACCTTGCGGGGGATGAGCATTACGCCGACGCTCCTTCTGCCACGGGGGCCTCGTTGCGGCGGTCGCCGCCACGCTCGCCGCGGTCGCCACGCGGGCCGCCACGGCGGTCGTCACGACGACGGTCCGACTTCGGCGCGTTGGCCTGCTCGCGAGCGAGCTCCTTGTTGGTCAGGTCGCCCTTGTAGATCCAGACCTTCACGCCGATGCGGCCGAAGGTGGTCTTCGCCTCGTAGAAGCCGTAGTCGATGTTCGCGCGCAGCGTGTGCAGCGGCACACGACCCTCGCGGTAGAACTCCGAGCGGCTCATCTCGGCGCCGCCGAGGCGGCCGGAGACCTGGATGCGGACGCCCTTGGCGCCGGCGCGCTGCGCGCCCTGCAGGCCCTTGCGCATCGCGCGGCGGAACGCCACACGTGCGGAGAGCTGCTCGGCGATGCCCTGCGCGACGAGCTGGGCGTCGGCCTCGGGGTTCTTGACCTCGAGGATGTTCAGCTGGATCTGCTTGCCGGTGAGCTTCTCGAGGTCGGCGCGGATGCGCTCGGCCTCGGCGCCGCGGCGACCGATCACGATGCCCGGGCGGGCGGTGTGGATGTCGACGCGGACGCGGTCACGGGTGCGCTCGATCTCGATGTTGCTGACGCCGGCGCGGTCGAGCTGCGTCTGCAGCAGCTTGCGGATCCGGATGTCCTCGGCGACGTAGTCGGCGTAGCGCTGCCCAGGCTTCGTCGAGTCCGAGAACCAACGCGACACGTGGTCGGTGGTGATGCCGAGGCGGAAGCCGTACGGGTGGACTTTCTGTCCCATTACTTGCTCGCCTTCTTGGTCTTGGAAGCCGGCGCCGTCTCCGCGACCTCGGGGGTCGAGAGCACGACGGTGATGTGGCTCGTGCGCTTCTTGATCTGGAAGGCGCGACCCTGTGCGCGGGGCTGGAAACGCTTGAGCGTCGTGCCCTCGTCGACGTACGCGTTCTTCACGTACAGGTCCTGCTCGTCCAGGTACTCGCCGTCCTTGTCGGCCTTCACGCGAGCATTCGCGACAGCCGAGGCGACGAGCTTGTAGATCGGCTCGCTCGCACCCTGCGGTGCGAACTTGAGGATGGCCAGGGCCTCCTCAGCCTGCTTGCCCTTGATGAGCGCAACGACACGACGAGCCTTCTGAGGGGTCACGCGGATGTGTCGCACGCGTGCGATGGACTCCACCATTTCTCTCTCCTCTGCCCCCGCGTCAGCGGCGGCGGCCCTTCTTGTCGTCCTTCACGTGGCCGCGGAAGGTGCGGGTGGGCGCGAACTCGCCCAGCTTGTGGCCGACCATGGTCTCGGACACGAACACGGGGATGTGCTTGCGTCCGTCGTGCACGGCGATGGTGTGACCCAGCATGGCCGGGATGATCATCGAACGGCGCGACCAGGTCTTGATGACGTTCTTGGTGCCGGCTTCGTTCTGGACGACGACCTTGCGAAGCAGGTGCTCGTCGACGAAGGGGCCCTTCTTAAGGCTGCGAGGCATCTTCCTCTACTCCTACTTCCGCTTCTTGCCGGCGTTGCGACGACGGACGATGTACTTGTCGCTTTCCTTGTTCGCGTGACGGGTGCGGCCCTCAGGCTGACCCCACGGCGAAACGGGGTGACGACCACCGGACGTCTTACCCTCACCACCACCGTGCGGGTGGTCCACCGGGTTCATGGCGACACCGCGGACGGTCGGGCGGACGCCCTTCCAGCGCTTGCGGCCGGCCTTGCCCCAGTTGATGTTCGACTGCTCGGCGTTGCCGACCTCGCCGATCGTCGCGCGGCAGCGCGCATCGACGTTGCGGATCTCGCCCGAGGGCAGACGCAGCTGCGCGTAGGGGCCGTCCTTCGCCACCAGGCGAACCGACGCACCGGCCGAACGCGCCATCTTCGCGCCGCCGCCGGGGCGGAGCTCGATCGCGTGGATCACGGTACCGGTGGGGATGTTCTTCAGCGGCAGGTTGTTGCCCGGCTTGATGTCGGCCGACGGACCCGACTCGACGATGTCGCCCTGCGCCAGCTTGTTCGGCGCGAGGATGTAGCGCTTCTCGCCGTCGAAGTAGTGCAGGAGCGCGATGCGCGCGGTGCGGTTGGGGTCGTACTCGATGTGGGCGACCTTGGCGTTGATGCCGTCCTTGTCATTGCGACGGAAGTCGATGACACGGTACTGACGCTTGTGGCCACCACCGATGTGACGCGTGGTGATGCGGCCCTGGTTGTTGCGGCCACCGGTCTTGCTGAGCGGGCGGAGGAGCGACTTCTCGGGCGTCGATCGGGTGATCTCGGCGAAGTCGGCCACCGACGAGCCGCGGCGACCCGGGGTCGTGGGCTTGTACTTGCGAATAGCCATATCTCTAGTCCTCTATCCCGACCGTCAGCCGACTGCCGTGAAGATGTCGATGGTGCCCGACTTCAGGGTCACGATGGCGCGCTTGGTGTCCTTGCGCTTGCCCGTGCCGAAGCGGGTGCGGCGGGCCTTGCCCGCGCGGTTGAGCGTGTTGACCGCTGCGACCTTGACGCCGAAGATCTTCTCGATGGCGAGCTTGATCTCGGACTTCGAGGCGCGGGGGTCGACGAGGAAGGTGTACTTGCCCTCGTCGATGAGCCCGTAGCTCTTCTCCGAAACGACCGGCTTGAGGATGATGTCGCGCGGGTCCTTGTTCACGGCGGTCATGCCGAGACCTCCTCGGTGGCGGCGCTCTTCGACGCGACGAAGGCGTCGTAGGCGGCCTTGGTGAAGACGATGTCGTCGGAGACGAGCACGTCGTAGGCGTTGAGCTGGTCGAACGGCAGCACGTGCGCGAACGGGATGTTGCGGACGCTGAGGACGTTGATGTCGTCCGAGCGGTCCACGACCACGAGCACGTTCTTGACGGCGCCCAGACCGGTGAGGACCGCGGCGGCGGCCTTCGTCGAGGGAGCACCCTCGATGCCGAACGACTCCACGACGTGGAGACGCTCGCCGCGAGCACGGTCGCTGAGCGCGCCCAGCAGGGCGGCGGCGATCATCTTCTTGGGGGTGCGCTGCGAGTAGTCGCGCGGCTTCGGGCCGTGCACGACGCCACCGCCGGTCATGTGCGGCGCGCGGATCGAGCCCTGGCGGGCGTTACCCGTGCCCTTCTGCTTGAAGGGCTTGCGGCCGGCACCCGAGACCTCACCGCGACGCTTGGTCGAGTGAGTGCCCTGGCGAGCCGCCGCGAGCTGCGCGACGACGACCTGGTGGATGAGCGGGATGTTCGTCTTGACGTCGAACAGCTCAGCAGGAAGCTGGACCGAGCCAGCCGCCGTGCCGTCTGCGTTCACGACGTCGAGCGCGAGAGTCGAGTCAGCCATGGGATCAGGCACCCTTCACTGCGTTGCGGACGTAGACGATGCGGCCGCGCGCGCCGGGGACGGCGCCCTTGACGAGCAGCAGACCCTTCTCCGCGTCGATGCCGTGCACCGTGAGGTTGAGGACGGTCACGCGCTCGCCACCCATACGGCCGGCCATGCGCATGCCCTTGAAGACGCGGCTCGGGGTCGACGAGGCGCCGATCGAACCGGGCTTGCGGTGGTTGCGGTGCGCACCGTGCGAGGCGGACACACCCTTGAAGTTGTGGCGCTTCATGACACCCGCGGTGCCCTTGCCCTTGCTGGTGCCGACGACGTCGACCAGCTGGCCGGCCTCGAACGTGCCGTCCACCGTGAGCTCCTGACCGAGTGAGTAGTCAGCGGCGTCCGCGGTGCGGATCTCGGTGAGGTGACGGCGCGGGGTGACACCCGCGGCCTCGAAGTGGGCCGTCAGGGGCTGGTTCACCTTGCGGGGGTCGATCTGGCCGTAGGCGATCTGAACGGCCTTGTAGCCGTCGCGCTCGGGCGTGCGGACCTGGGTCACCACGTTCGGCGCGATCTCGATGACGGTGACGGGAACGAGCTTGCCGTTCTCGTCCCAGACCTGGGTCATGCCGAGCTTGGTGCCCAGCAGGCCCTTGGAAACCTTGTTGTTGATGTCAGCCATGTCGAACCTCAGAGCTTGATCTCGATGTTGACATCGGCCGGAAGGTCGAGGCGCATGAGCGAGTCGACGGCCTTCGGCGTCGGGTCGACGATGTCGATCAGACGCTTGTGGGTGCGCATCTCGAAGTGCTCGCGGCTGTCCTTGTACTTGTGGGGAGAACGGATCACGGCGACCACGTTCTTCTCCGTCGGAAGGGGCACGGGGCCCACGACCGTCGCGCCCGCACGGGTCACGGTGTCGACGATCTTGCGTGCCGACGAGTCGATGACCTCGTGGTCGTACGACTTCAGGCGAATGCGGATCTTCTGTCCCGCCATTGTCTGCTCACTCTCTTTCTCGCGTCATACCCCTGTGGCATTGGACGCACGTGGCGCTGGGCGCCCTGGCACTTTCTCCTCGCGGCCGCTCGGTTCCCGAGCTCGTCGAGGGATGCTGCACCGCTGTTCTGCTGTCAATCCGGAGGCCGCACCGAAGCGCCGCTCCCGGCATCCGTCCTCCTCCGCGCGCGGAACATGGCTCCGCCGAGGATGGATTCGAGATGTGGTGGTTCTGCTGCCCGCGGCCTAGGACCCTGCGCGACTGTGCTGTGAAGTGTGTGTCTACTCCGCAGACAGGCGCCGCCTATGCACTGCCCTGGCAGTGATCCGACGCACGCCAAGTGGGGCATCGGAATGTGGAACCTCACTAGTCTACGTGCAGCCCGGGCGTGTCGCAAACTCGGGCGTGTCGCGCGGCGGCCATGCTCGGCGGTTTCCCAGTCGGCGGCCCCGACCGCAACGTTGGCGCAAGAGTTCCTCAAGCACGCTTCCCGCATCTGGAAGGTCGTGACACAATGACGTCACCGCAACCGTCGGCGAACTGGGAAATTTCGCCGGCGCGCAGAACCCGAATCTGCGTGGTTGCGCTGGGGAAGGGGAGCAGTGGCGTCGAATTTCGTCGACGCGGCACAGCAGCCGTACGGCGACGCATACAACGGTCGATCGACCAGGCGAGGGGCAACCGGGGAGGGTGTCTCTCGCGCACAGGGCGTACCCGCTGAATACGCCCACACCACGGATCATTGGCGCGACAGGTACGCGCGGCGGCTGTGGATCAGCGACCTCGTCGTCCTGACGGCCGTCGTGTTCGGCACGCAGATCGCGTGGCTCGGCCTGGAGCGGGATGTCGTCATCCGCGACGACTCCGTCTTCGGCGACATGTCGTACTGGGGCTTCTCGACAGGACTGCTCATCGCCTGGATGTGGTCCCTCAGCCTCGTCGACTCGCGGAGCGCGCGCGTCGTGGGGAGCGGCTCGAGCGAGTACACGCGCATCGTCTCGGTCAGTGTCCGGCTGTTCGGCATCATCGCGATCCTCGCGTTCCTGCTGCGCGTCGACGTCGCACGCGGGTACCTGCTCATCAGCTTCCCGGTCGGCATCGCGGTACTCATCATCGAGCGGTGGGTCTGGCGGCGCTGGCTCGTCGCCGAGCGTCTCCGCGGCGGGTGGAGTGCGACGGTGCTCCTGGTCGGCTCGCCCGCGTCGGTGGCGCAGGTCGCTGAGGCGCTCCGCCGCACCCCGAGCGCGGGCTACCGCGTGGTCGGGGCCTGCGTGCCCGACGGCGTCGCCGGCCAGCTGGTCCCGGGCACCGACATCCCGGTCTGCGGCGACATCGGCGGCGTGCTGGGCGCGCTGGAAGCGGTGGATGCCGACACCGTCGCGGTCACGAGCACCGACGAGCTTCCGCCCTCGGGCGTCAAGCGCATCTCCTGGGCGCTCGAGGCCGATCGCCGGCACCTGATCCTGGCGCCGAGCATCGCCGACATCGTGGGCCCCCGCATCCACACGCGTCCGGTCGCCGGTCTTCCGCTGATCCACGTCGAGACGCCGCGGTACAGCAAGGGGCAGAGGTTCCTCAAGCGGGCCAACGACATCGTGACCGGCTCGCTGGGCCTCGTGCTGCTCGCACCGCTCATGGCCGTACTGGCGCTGGCGATCCGGAGCACGACGTCGGGTCCGGCGTTCTTCTGGCAGACCCGCATCGGCCTCGACGGGCGCCCCTTCCGGATGCTGAAGTTCCGCACCATGGTGACGGACGCCGAGGAGCTGCTCTCGGGGATCGAGCACCGGCGGGACTCCGGCAACGAAGTGCTCTTCAAGATGCTCGAAGATCCCCGCGTCACGCCGATCGGCCGGTTCCTGCGCCGGTACAGCCTCGACGAGCTGCCGCAGCTGGTGAACGTGGTCAGCGGCTCGATGTCGCTCGTCGGCCCGCGTCCGCCGCTCCCCCGCGAGGTGGCGCGGTACGCCGACCACGTGCACCGCCGGTTCATGGTGAAGCCCGGCATCACCGGTCTCTGGCAGGTGAGCGGCCGGTCGTCGCTGTCGTGGGAGGAGTCCGTGCGCCTCGACCTCTCCTACGTGGACAACTGGACGCTCGCCGGCGACTTCGTGATCCTCCTGCGCACCGCCCGAGCAGCGCTCCTCCCGGGAAGGACCGCGGCATGAGCGGGCTCCTGGTCACCGAGTGGATCGAGTCGGTCGGTGGTGCCGAGAAGGTGCTGGACCGGGCCGCGGGCCTCTTCTCCGACGCGCAGATGCTGTGCCTGTGGAACGATGCGCCCCGGCGTCACCCGGGCCGCAAGGTGCGCGAGACCTGGCTGGCGCGGACGCCGCTGCGGCACCACAAGGCACTCGCCCTTCCCGTGATGCCGCTCACCTGGCGTATCCCGCGGCACCTCTCGGGCGACTGGGCGCTGGTCTTCTCCCACGCGTTCGCGCACCACGTGCGCTTCACGGACGAGAACATGCCGACGTTCGTCTACGTCCACACGCCCGCCCGGTATCTGTGGGCGCCGGAACTCGACGGCCGGGGCGACAACCTCGCCGCCCGCATCGCCTCTCCCCCGCTGCGCGCGATCGACCGCCGCACCGCCCGGCGCGCAACGGCGCTCGCCGCCAACAGCCGGTTCGTGGCGAAGCGCGTCGAGCGGGCCTGGGGTGCCGAGGCATCCGTCATCCATCCGCCCGTCGAGGCCGCGTACATCGGGTCCGGAGCCTGGCGCGGGCTCCTCAGCGACAGCGAGCGCCGGACGCTCGACGCGCTGCCGGAGCAGTTCGTGCTCGGCGTCTCGCGCTTCATCCCCTACAAGCGACTCGACATCGTCGTCGAGGCCGGCGAGGCGCTGGGCCTTCCGGTCGTGCTCGCGGGCTTCGGTCCTCTCGAGGCCGAGTTGCGCGAGGTGGGCGAGGCCGCCAAGGTGCCGGTGCATGTCGAGGTCGCGCCCTCCGACGCCATGATCTTCGCGCTCATGGAGCGCGCGAGCCTGTTCGTCTTCCCACCGGTCGAGGACTTCGGCATCGTCGCCGTCGAGGCGATGGCTGCCGGCACTCCGGTCATCGCGAACCGCGTGGGCGGGGCCAGCGAGTCGATCGACGACGGTGTGGGGGGCGCGCTGTTCGATCCCCGCTCGCGGAGCGAGCTCGTCGAGGCCGCGACGCGCAGTTTCACCCTGCCTCGTGAACGGATTCTTCAGCAGGCGATGCAGTTCGACGCGGCGGAGTTCGACCACCGGCTGCTGACCTGGATGACCCACCACGGCGCAGATGTGGGTGCGTCGGTGGCGGCATCCGTCCACTGACGTTCCGCCCGACGGAAACTCCTTCGCCGCCCAGCGGGCGCCACCACCGTACTGTCGGGACGGATGCCGCGGCGGAAGCCCCGGCGTCAGCCGACGCCGAGCCGCTGCCGTGCCTCGTGTCGCTCGATGACCTTCTCGTCGCGTGCCTTCACCACTGCCCGGATGAAGACGGCCGCGAGCACGCCGATCGTCGCGCCGATCGAGTTCGAGATGACGTCCTGAACCGTCGCATAGCGCGCCGCGAGCAGATAGTGCTGCGACACCTCGATCGCCGCGGACAGGGCGGGGCCGAGCAGCAGCGCGACCGGCCACCAGTGCAGAGGCACCATTAGCCCGAAGAGGAATCCGACGGGGACGAACAGCAGCATGTTCGCGAAGGACTCGATGAAGCCGTAGTCGATGAACGTCGGCACCCCGCGCTCGTGGAGTTCCGAGATCGCGCGGTCGAGCAGGCCCGCCACCGACGCGTCGATGGGGCTCGGCCAGAACACGACGAACGCCAGGAAGGTTCCGTACACGAGCATCATCGCGACGATGATCGCGTGTCGCGGGCCGCTCGTCGACGGCAGACGCTCGCTCATCCGGCCGCGGGGAAGAGCGCCGAGCAGGACGAGTCGACGGTGACCGGTGTCTGCGTCACCGTCGGGGAGTACCGCACCTGCAGGGCGCCGAGGGGGCCCTCCGGAAGCACGCTGGTGAACGAGACCGTCTTCGTCTCGCCCATCTTCAGCAGCATCGTGCGGCTGGCGAGGGCATGGCCCTTCTCGGAACCGTCACGATCCCAGCGGGCGATGTCGCCGTCCGCCGGGGTCGTGCCGACGAGTGACGCGCCGGGAGGCGCCACCGAGAGC
Organism: Microbacterium sp. E-13; assembly: GCF_049912955.1. GTDB lineage: Bacteria > Actinomycetota > Actinomycetes > Actinomycetales > Microbacteriaceae > Microbacterium. The sequence goes on along the minus strand of NZ_CP183973.1, from coordinate 733,055 downwards.
ACGTCCAGGATCATGGTCGTGCGCGGCAGCCCGAGGCGATTGTTCCGCCAGCCGAGCGTGTACCCGCTGAGGTTCGGGCCGGGCACCGACGATGCGAGCGAGAGCGACGTGGTCATGGTGCGTGCCGCGGCGTCGCAAGTGACCGTCATCGACGTCGACAGGTAGTACTCGAGCTTGCTGTACGACGAGTCGTTGACGTACATGCCCACCTGCGTGGCCGCCGTGTTGTCGACGGTCAGCGCGCCGTCGACGCCGAGTTCCGACACGACGGCGTTCTCGTCCTCCCGAGGGAACCAGGCGTAGATGCGCTGCTCGTCCACCGAGCGTGTGAGCTGGTCGATCATCGCCATCGGACCCCACGCGCCGCTCGCGATCTTGTCGAACACGCGGGATGCGACGTCCGCGAAGTAGGCGTCGGCCGCCCTCCCGTCGGTCCCGAACCGCTCATACGTCTCGCTGAGGAGAAGGCTCACGGCGTTGTCGGCGTTGATCTCGGTGCCGTCCTCGAGTTCGATCGGCCCTGTCGCCTCGAGCATGTAGCCCAGCGCGACCGGGTCGATCGAGATGACCCCGTCCAGCTCCGTGCCGTTCGTCTGCTCCCACAGCTGGGAGAACATGCCCGCGGTCGTGGGGAAATCCGGCGTGCGCGTGAAGTTCTGGGCGTTGTAGGCGAAGTCCGACTCGTAGAGGCGCAGGGTCTCTTTCGGAAGATCGGATCGCAGCTTGCCGCTGACGCCCGCGATGTAGAAGTCCTCGACGGTCTCGTCCTCGACCTTCTCGATCTTGCCGTTGTCGGCTCGGATCACCGTGGACGTGGCGGCATTGCCTCCGGTGGCGCGGATCTCCGCGTTGTTCTGGAAGATGACGAGATAGTTGCGCGGGCCCTCGGAACCGGCCATCCTCAGCGCGATCGGCAGCAGCTCCTCGCCGGTGTCCAGCAGCGGACCCGCCTGCTCGACGACGGTGATGAGCTGGCCGATGGCCTCGTCGACGACGGGATGCAGTTCCGCACGGTCGATGGCCGAGATCTTCCCCTCCGCCTCCGCGAGGACGGTCCGGATCTGCGGCAGGGTCTGCTGCGCCTGCTGGAAGGGCGCGAGGTTGATGCCGCCGCCCTTCAGCTTCAGCTTGTCGGGCGACATGAGCCCCAGAAGCTGGAGCCCGGGGGGCAGGGCGTCGCGGACGATGATGTGCGTGGCCTCCGTCGCGAGCTTGACGGCGCTGATGTTGGCGCCGACGCCCGGGAGAGCGGATGCGGCGTCCCAGAGCGGCCCCTGCACCGTCTCGTCCGCATCCGCGGTGAGTTCGAGCGTCTCGGCGCCGATGATCTGCAGCTGCTCGGCATCGCCGTCCTTGTACGCGTCCGTCAGCGACCCCAGGCGCGCCTTCGCGGCCATGAGATCGTCACGCACCTCGAGAGCCTGCATCGCGAAGACCCCGCCGACGGCGGCCGCACCGCCGAGCACGATCGCGACGCTCGCCAGGACCACCCACGGCCAGCGCCGGCGACGCTGCGGCGCCGGGGCGTGGTTACCGGCGCGACCATTGCGGTAGCGACCGGGCGAGGGTTTCGGAGACACCAGAGGATGCTATCGAGGACGGGCTGAGACTGCGCCGAGAGGCGACGCCATCAGTGCGCCGTCTCGCCCGGGGCGACCACGGCCCGGACGGTCCGGAACAGGATCACCAGGTCCTGCATGAACGACCAGTTCTCCACGTAGTAGAGGTCGAGCCGGATCGCATCCTCCCAGGACAGCCTGGAGCGTCCGCTCACCTGCCAGAGCCCGCTCATCCCCGGCTTGACGAGCAGGCGGCGCTCCACCACCTCGTCGTAGAGAGTCACCTCCGCCGGCCGCTGCGGACGCGGCCCGACGAGGCTCATGTGCCCGGCCAGCACGTTGAGGAGCTGGGGCAGCTCGTCGATGGAGTGGCGACGGATCAGCCGCCCGACCGGGGTGATGCGGGGATCGTCGGTCACCTTGAAGAAGGGCCGCTCGGTGGTTCCCTGGAGGTCGAGAAGGCTCGCGAGCTGGTCGTCGGCGCCGCGGACCATGGAGCGGAACTTGATCATCGCGAACGTGGTGCCCTGGCGCCCCACGCGCTGCTGCGTGTAGAACACCGGCCCCGGCCCATCGATGCGGATCGCGATCGCGGTGGCGAGCATGATCGGCGAGGCGAGCACCAGGAGGACGAGGGAGCCGACGATGTCGAACGTCCGCTTGACCACGCGGTGATAGCCCTCGAGCCGCGGGAAGTCGATGTGGACGAGCGGCAGCCCCGCCACCGGGCGCGCGTGGATGCGCGGGCCGGCGACATCCGTGAGGGCCGGCGCCACGACCCAGTTGACGGCGCGGTCGGCCATCGCCCACCCCAGGCGCCGCATCGTGCCGGGGTCGAGCTCGTCGGCGCCCGCGACGATCAGGGTGTCGGCGTTCGCCGCGTCGAACGCCTCCTCCGCGTCGGCGAGCGCGCCGAGCACCGGCACGTCGCCGATCGCGGTGCGGGTGCCGCGCGGGGTGATGGCACCCACGATCGTGTAGCCCGTCCCGTGCGTCCCCCGGATCTGAGTGATGATGTGCGCGAGCTTGGCCCGATCTCCCAGCACCACGGCCCGATAGACGAAGGCGCCGGCCTTCTGGCGGGCGCGGAGCCACTGCCGCCAGCCCCACCGGCCCGCGAGCAGCCCCACGAGACCGATGGGCAGGGCGACGAGGAACAGAGCGCGAGCGACCTCGATGCGGAGGAAGAACGCGACCGTGATGACGATCGCGAAGACGAAGAACGTGGCGCTGATGATCCGGCGATACTCGACCACGCCGTGGCCGACGATGTGACGGTCCCGGGTGTCGAACGCGTCGAGACACAGCAGCCACAGCACGCAGATGATGGCGAGGGGAACGATGTAGGGGAGGTCGGGGCCGCCCGGCCACGACAGCGTCGTCGTCAGGTTCGGCAGCACCAGGGCGCCGAAGCCGACCAGTGTCGCCGCGAGGATCAGCGCGTCGGTGTAGATCAGACGGCTCGCATAGCGGCGAACCCACGGCGGTTCCCGGCGCTTGAGCGGGATGGCCGCGGTCGAGGAGCGCGGTGCGGGCTCGGCGAAGGGGTCGGGCGTCAGAACCAGGGGCGTCGTTCCGGAGACGAGCTCGTCCAGGGTCGCCGAACGAGCGGAGCGCCTTCTGACCGCTCTCGTGCGTTCACCCCAGCCTGCTGTCACGGCACCTGTTCCGTAGTGCGTCGTCGATCCGGAGCCGCAGCGCCGAACCGCGTTACAGGGTACTACGTGCAGATTCCAGGGGTTGACAGCGCGCCGTCAGTTCTGCCTGCTACACCCGGCCGGGGGTTTGCTGTCACGGAGCGAGGCCTCGCCGAGCGCACCGACCGCATAGAATCGAGGCCGATGAAGCCGGCGCCTCTTGTCTCGATCGTCATGCCGGTCTTCAACGACGAGGCGACGATCTCCCACGCCCTCGAGAGCGCGCTCCGGCAGACGCTCCACGAGATCGAGGTGATCTGCGTCGACGACGCCTCGACGGACGGCACTGCCGCCGTGGTCGAGCGATTCGGGGTCCGCGACCCGCGCGTTCGTCTCATCCGACACGAGCGCAACCTGTCGGCGTTCCAGGCCCGCCGGACCGGGATCCTCGCCGCCCAGGCCGACTACGTGCTCTTCCTGGACGGCGACGACGAACTGGCGGCGGATGCCGCGGACAAGGCGCACCGACAGGCGCAGGCGACGGATGCCGACCTGGTGGGCTTCGGTGTCACGGTCGTGGAGAAGGACGGCCGGACGGGCGGCTCGTACGAGCGGAGGTTGCAGCCCCGGCACGTGTCGCTCGAGGGGACCGAGGTCCTGAGGGGCCTCTTTCCCGTCGGCAAGCCGGCACAGGGACAGTTGTGGCGCATGCTGTTCCGCACGGCCGTGCTTCGCGACGCCTACGCCCTGCTGCCGGACGATCTGGCGCTGCCTCGGGTCAACGACCTTCCCCTGATATTCCTCGTGGCGGCTCTCGCGACCCGATACGTCTCCATCACCGACAGGCTCTATCGTTACCACTTCGGGCGTGGCGGCAGCGGGCACGACGTCGACAGCGTGGAGCGGGCGGAGTTCTACGTCTCGGCGATCCTCTCGATCGACAGCATCCGTCCTGCGGTACAGAATCTCGCCGGCACTCACAGCGATCCGCCGCTGCTCCTCGAAGCCTATGAGTCGGCGAGGCTGTCGATCGTCGGCTATGTCTGCTCGCAGCTGATCGACCGCAGCGAGAGCGCCGTCCTCGACGCGGCACTGGCGCATCTGCACACCGTGGCATCCGCGCACGACATCATCCACGCGGCGGCACGGTTCTACCCTGCCGCGCTGACGACTCTGAAGTTCCACACCCCGTGGCACGATCTGGCCGATCGCCCGGTGCGCAGCATCCTGCTCGCCACCTCCACGCTGGGTACAGGGGGCGTCTCGGCCGTGCTCACGTCGCAGGCCCGCTACCTGCGGAACGCGGGATACCGCGTGACGGTCGTGGCGCGTACCGCGGGAAGCGAACGCTCCGCGGTTCCGGAGGGCGCCGCTTTCGTCGAGATGACGGCCCGCGGTCTGCCCGAGCGGCTGGAGGAGTGGGCCGACATCTGTCGTGCGCATGAGGTCGACGTGGTGATCGACCATCAGGTGCTGTACACCCGATACTGGCCGGAGTTCGCGCTCATGGCCCGCGCCGAGGGCGCTGACACCGTCGGCTGGCTGCACAACTTCGCCGCGCGGCCGATCTACGACGGCGACGATCGGCTCTCTCTGATCGAGCAGTGCGGCAGGACGCTCGCCCGGCTGGTCGTCCTCTCGCCGCTCGACGTCGCCTACTTCAAGCTGCGCGGTGTGGCTCACACCTCGTTCGCGCCGAACCCTCCTTCGCCGCTGCTGGTCGAGTCATCGTCGCGGGCGGTGACCAAGTCACCCCCGATCGATCGCATCGAGCTGGTGTGGTGGGGTCGCCTGGAACAGCGCACGAAACAGGTCTTCGAGCTGATCGAGGTGGGGGTGCAGCTGCGCAAACTCGAACTCGACTTCCGCCTCACCGTCATCGGGCCGGACTGGGACGACGTCACGGCCAAGAAGTTCAATGCGGAGGCGCGCCGGCGGCGTGTCGGCGACCATGTCGTCGCTGTCGGACCGCGGCACGGGCGGGCGCTGGTGGAAGCGATCGACGCCGCAGACGCCTTCGTCTCCACCAGCATCATCGAGGGGTACCAGCTCACCATCGCCGAAGCGCAGGCGCGGGGCCTGCCGGTGTTCATGTACGAGCTTCCGTGGCTCACCCTCGTGCAGGACAACGACGGCATCGTGCCGGTTCCCCAGGGCGATGCCGCGGCACTCGCCCGCGAGATCTCCCGCGTCGTCGGCGATCCCGACCGTTACGTGCGTCTGTCGAACGCCTCGGTGGATGCCGCGCAGCGGGCGCTCTCGTACGACTTCGGGCGTCTCTACCAGGACATCGTCTCGGGCACGCCCGGACCGGAGTTCTCGCCGGAGCCGACACTGGAGGATGCACGCGAGCTGCTGCGGCTGCTGGTCTTCTTCGCCGAGCGGGCCGAGCGGCGGGGTCGTGCGCCGGCCCGCGACTCCGGGCTCGTGCCCCGGCTCTGGCGTTCCGCCGCCCCGATCGGGCGGGCCACACTCAAGCGGATACCGGGCCTGCGGCCGCTCGCGCATCGGGCGAAGAAACGGCTGCTGGGGGGCTGATGGCCGGACCTCGGTCGCGGAGCTCCGCCGGTTCGGGCTGAATCACCACCGCCGACGTCTCCGTCCGCAGCGTCGCGGGTGCGGGAAGCGCCGCGGAATGCGACAGCACCCCCACGAGCGTGATCGCGGCGCCCGCGCCGATCGCAAGCAGAATGGCAGCCCCGGTGATGGCCAGTGCGACGATCCTGCGGCGGGTCCGCTCGCGCTCCATGCGCTGGTACCGCTCGCGCCGCGCCGCGGCGCGGGGACTCTCTCGCGGCACGGGGATCGGCCGCGTGCCCACCGGCTGCCGCGCCGAACCCGCCTTGGTCTGTCCCGGAGCGCGCTCCGGCGGGCTCGCCTCGGTCGTCGGCGTCGCCGCGCCGGTGAGCAGTTCATCGAACGTCGCCGGTCCGGACGACGCCCCGGCAGCTCCGCGTGCCACGTGGTCGGGCTCAGCCGCTTGGGCAGCGGGCGGCGTCTGAGCCGCGCCGGCGGGACGCTTCGCCCCGGACGCGGCGGGTCGCTTGGCCTTGGCAGTCGATGCCGCCCCGACCGCGGTGCTCCCCGGGTTCTTCGTCCACTTGACGTAGTCGTCGATGACGGCGGTGGCGGGACCGTCGGCTCGCAACTCGCCCTTGTGGATCCACAACACGCGGTCGCACGTGTCCTTGAGCGAGCCGATGGAGTGACTCACGATCATCACGAGGCCGGCCGTGGCGCGCAGCTCGCGGATGCGCTGCTCGCTCTTCGCCTTGAATCGACGGTCGCCGACCGCAAGCGCCTCGTCCACCAGCAGGATGGAATGGGCCTTCGCCGACGCGATGGCGAACCGCAGGCGCGCACCCATGCCCGAGGAGTACGTGCGCATCGGGTGGTGGATGAACTCGTTGAGTTCGGCGAAGTCGGCGATCTCGTCGACGCGGGCAGCCGCCTCGGCGGGGCTGAAGCCCATGGCGAGGAGACCGAGCTTGATGTTGTTCTCGCCGGAGAGCTCCGGCACCAGCGCCGCGTTGACGCCGAGGAGCACGGGCCGGTCACGCGCCCAGATCGTGCCCTCCGACGTGGGGATGAGCCCGCTCATGGCACGGAAGAGGGTCGATTTGCCCGAGCCGTTGTGTCCGACGACACCGATGGTCTCCCCCTCGCCGGCGGTGAAGGAGACGCCGCGCAAGGCGGGAACCATCTTCAGGCCCCGGCCCCCGCGCAGAGGGTTGGTGCTGAAGAGGCTCTCCTTCCCGTTCATGCGCTTTCCCGACGCATAGACCCGGTAGGTGACATGCGCATCGTCGGCAACGATCATCGGGCGCGGTGCGCCGCTCATCACCTGACCCTGCGCACCGAGCGACCACTCACTCACTGAGCCCGTACCTCGCCTCGGCCTGCCAGAAATACACGACGCCCACGACGATGGTCACCAACGCCCACAACGGGGCCGCGACCCATGCGATCGCCGGGGCCGTGTACGACTCGAGCAGGACTTCTCGCGAGATCGCGATGAAGTCGTAGGTCGGGATGAGGTGCACGACCCACAGCCCCCATGGCATCCCCTCGAGTGCGCCATCGATGTTGAAGAAGATGCCGCTGATGTACAGCAGTACGCGATTGAGGATCGGGATGAACTGCTGCACGTCGCGGGCATGCACCGACAGGCGCGCGACGATCAGAGCCGCTCCGAGGTTGAACACCCCCATGATCGCAAGGATGGGGAAGATGAGCAGCCACGACCATGCGATGGGCTCACCGAAGACGAGGAGCAGGATGCCGAGCAGCACGATGATCGGGATCATTCGCATCGCCTGCTCCACCACCACGGAGATCGGGAGGAGGATGCGGGGGAATCCGAGGCTCTGCACGAGCTTGGCGTTGCTGGTGATGGCTTTCGAGCCGGCACCGAAGGAACCGGTGAAGAACTCGAAGACGAAGACCCCCACGATGATGTAGCGCACGTATCCTTCGGGACGCGCCGCACCGGAGATCACCAGGCCGAAGATCGTTCCATAGAGAATCGCGATGGACAGCGGCCTCATCACGATCCATAGCACGCCTAGCCGGTTCTGCAGCAGGCTGCCGACGAGCCGGTGGCCGGCGAGGGTCAACGCGAAGCTGCGCCGACGCCATGCCTCGGCAAGATACTCGCCGAACGGGGGGCGGCGGCCGACCGGATGCAACCCCTCGAGAGCAGCAGGAGACGGCGCGTCGACCATGACTCGTCGCCACCTCCTCACCATCCGCAACGGCACGCGAACGCACCCACACGAACGCGGGGTCCCCGCAATACTACCCCTCCGAATCTTCGCGACGCGGCCCGGCGGGGCGACGATGCGGCGCCCGCAGACCAGTCGGCACCGCCGGGACCGGTAGGATCGAGCGGATGTGTTCCCGCGCGTGGGCGCCGCATGAGAAGATGCGCCGCGGCGCCGATGACGAGGTAGGGCAAGTGGCCGGATCCCCCCGCGTATCGATCGTCGTTCCTCTCTTCAACGACGAGGACCACGTAGCCGCAGCACTCGACAATTGCCTCGCGCAGACCCTCGCGGACGTCGAGGTCGTGTGTGTCGACGATGCGTCGACCGATCGCACGGTCGCGATCGTCGAGGAGTATGCGGCCAGAGACGCGCGCGTGCGGCTGATCCGCCAGCCCACGAATCAGTCGGCATTCCAGGCTCGGCGCGCGGGTATCGAGGCGGCGAGGGCGCCCTACGTGCTGTTCCTGGACGGGGACGACGAGCTGCACCCGCGCACCGCTCAGACGGCGCTGGCCAAAGCGCAGGCGACCGGCGCGGACGTCGTGGGATTCGGCGTGGAGATCATCGCTCCGGATGGCGTCCCGACTCGATTCGAAGCGGCATTGCAGCCCCGGTACGGCGAGCTGACCGCGCCCGACATCATCCCTTCCCTCTTCCCCGTCTCCGAGGCGGCGAACGGCCACCTGTGGCGATATCTCTTCGCGGCGGAGTTGCTGCGGAAGGCTTATGACGGGATCCCGTCGGACTCCGCTTTCTACCGTGCCAACGATCTTCCGATCGCCTTCCTCGCGCTCGCGCACGCCACGAAGTATGTGTCGACAGCGGAGCGTCTCTACCGCTACCACTTCCGCCGGGGAACCAGTGGCCACGCAATCGACGGGGTCGAGCACTTCCGATTCCTGCTGAGCGGTATCGAGCCCATCACTGCGATCGCCGACGCGGTCGAGGCAGTCGCGAGCAGGTCAGCTGAGCCGGATGCGGTCCTCGACGCCTACAGGTCGGCTCGGCTTCACATCATCGGGAACATTCTCCGCTACTGCATCCGCGACACCTCGGGCGAGCTCCAGCGGACGTGCCTCGACCTGCTCGAGGAGCGAGTGGGCGACCTCGATGTCGTCCGCGCGGCCGCGGCGTTCTGCGAGGAGGCACTGCCGGCCATCTCGGCGAGCGTACCGGAACCCTCCCAGCCGGCCGATGTCAGGAGCATCCTTCTGACGACTCGACAGCTCGACACGGGCGGCCTGCAGGCTGTGATGATGGAGCATGCCGCGTACCTCGTGAACGCCGGGTACAAGGTGACGGTGGCCGTTCATCGGGACGCCGAAGGTGTCGTCGAGGTCCCGTCCGGTGTCGCGGTGGTGCAGGTGGCCGGTGCCAACAGGGTGGCTCAGCTCGACGACTGGCTGGCGATCTGCCGAGAGCATGGCGTCGACATGGTCATCGACCACCACATCCTCTACAACCAGCATTGGCCGTGGTTCGCGCTCGCGGCCCTCGCGTCCGGCATCCCCACCATCGGCTGGGTGCACAATTTCGCCCTGCGCTCGCTGTTCGACCGCAGCCAGCGCACGTCGTTCCTCACCGCGCACATGCGCATCCTCCTCACGGTCGTGACGCTGTCCCCTGCCGACGTCGCATTCTGGAGACTCCGCGGCATCGAGCGAGTCGTCTACCTCCCGAATCCTCCATCGCCGTTCGCCGTGGCCGCCCTGGCTGCCGGCAAGCCGAGGACTCTGCCCGCCGGGCGCCTCGAGCTCGCGTGGTGGGGTCGCCTCGACCGTTCGACCAAGCAGGTGCACCACCTCATCGGACTGGCCCAGGAGCTGCGCGCGCGCGGCGTGGATTTCCGGCTGACGATCATCGGCCCGGACTCGAGGAACCTGACGGCGAAGCAGGTACGGCAGGACGCGATCACACGCGGGGTCGACGATGCGGTCGATCTCATCGGCGAGCAGACCCCGCAGGAGCTCCTCAGGACGCTGGCGCACACGGATCTCTTCGTCTCCGCAAGCGCGATCGAGGGGTTCCAGCTCACGATCATCGAGGCGCAGGCGCTCGGCATGCCCGTCGTGATGTACGACCTCCCCTGGCTCCCGACCGTCCGAGACAACGCGGGTCTGGTCGCGGCGGCCACCAACGATCCGGCCGTTCTGGCAGATCTGATCGTGGGCATTGCGCAGGATCCCGAACGATACGCCGCCCTGTCTCACGCCGCGCGCGAGTTCGCACGCACCGCAGTGACCGTCGACTTCGGTGCGCGACTGATCCAGCTGATCAAGGGCACGCTTCCCGCCGACTTCTCACCCGCTCCGACACTCGAAGAGGCGCAGATCCTCATCGAATGGCTCGTCCGCATCGGCGAGCGCAATATCCGCGGCGACAACCGGAACGGAGGCGGGGGGACTTCCGAGGTGGCCGCCCTACGGCGCGAGCGGGATCTCGCCCGGGCGAGACTCCGTCATATCACGGAAGGCCCGTCGTTCCGCGTGGGGCGGGCTCTCACGTTCCTCCCCCGGAAGATCCGCGCCGCGATCCGGCCCGACCAGAAGCGACCACGTCCCGGCCGAAACTCCGGTGCGACGATTTCGGTCAGTACGACGCCGCCACCCCTGCGCTCTCAGCCCGGCATACCGACGCCCGCGCGGTCGGCGAATCCCGACGTGTCATTCGTCATCCCCGTTTACAACTCCGCGCCGTGGCTCGACGATTGCATCTCCAGTGTCCTCGCGCAGACCGGAGTCGACGTCGAGGTGATCTGCATCAATGACGGGTCTACCGACGACTCTCCCGCGATCCTGAAGCGCTTCGCGGATTCCGACGCTCGCGTGACCGTCATCGACCAGCCGAACAGCGGCCAGTCCGTCGGCCGAAATCGGGGTCTGGAGCAGGCAGCCGGCCGATACGTCATCTACCTGGACAGCGACGACTACTGGCCGCGCGACGTGCTGAAGACCCTGGTCGAGCGAGCCGACGATGGTCAGCTGGACCTTCTCCTCTTCGACTGCTTCGCCTTCCGCGACGGCGACATCGACGAAGACGTCTGGAAACGGTACGAGACCTACTACCAGCGAGCGCACACTTATCGGGGCGTTCGCAGCGGCGTGGATCTCATGGCTGCCATGCGTCGCAACAAGGATTACCGGCCGCATGTGGGGCTCTACATGGCGCGGACCAGCTACGTTCGCGAGCTCGGGGTCAGCTTCATCCCCGGAATCGTCCACCAAGACAATCCATACACGTTCCGGCTCATGCTGAACGCCTCGCATACGGCCCATGAGCGGATCGATGCCTATGCGCGCCGGATGAGGCCGGGCTCGACGATCACCACCCTGAATCCGGAGCGATCAGCTCGCGGCTACTACCTCTCGTACCTCGAGATGAGTCGCGAGCTCGACGGTCGTGCTCTGCCGGCCGGCACGTCGGCCGTTATCAAGAACATCGTCGACTACGTCTACGAGGGTGCGCGCAAGCAGTTCGCGCTCATCTCCGATGGCGCGGCGGAGGAACTCCGCGCGTTGGATGACGGCGCCGACGCCCAGGCCGTGTTCGGGTCCCTCAGGCAGGATGAAAGGATCCTGCTGTAGAGCGTCAAGCGCGTACGGCAGGGCATGCGCCCGAACTCCCCCCGCGGCACGCCCGATCGGGACGCCCCCGTCCCTTGCCCCCTCTCCCCCCCGAAATCAGAGGCACCATGACTGACACCCCGAAGCAGGCGCTCGTCGTCGGCCCCTATCGAGCGCACAACTTCGGCGACGATCTCGTCGGCGCGATCCTCGCCAAGCACCTGCAGCGCGTGGGGTATGAGGTGACCATTCCTCGACTCAGTGAAGAGAACAGCGCGTGGTTGGGCACCCGATACTCCGCGGATTACGACGGGCTCTTCGAGGGCGCAGACGCTGTCGTCGTCGGCGGGGGCGGCATCATGAGCGACACCTCGGGAGCCAAGCCGGGTGCGTCGTATCTCGACATCGTGGCCAACGCGGGCATGGAGGGGCTCCTCGCCGGCAAGCGCGTCTACGTCACGAGTGTCGGCGCCGGTCCGTGGATCCTGGAGAAGTCCAAGATGCTCGCGTACGCCGTCTCGTTGATCGCCGAGAAGGTGGGTGTGCGTGAGCAGGAGTCCTACGACAACCTCCGCGGTCTCGGCGTCACCGACAAGAAGCTTCTCCTCGGTGCCGACACCGCGCTGCTGACGTCCGACATCCTGACGTTCCCGACCGTCGCTCACGGCAAGCTCGGGCTGCAGTTCGACGTCAGCGCATTCAAAGACGTCCACAAGAACCCGCATGTGCCGGCGATCGTCGACGCCGTCGGGCAGTACGCTCGCGCCAACACGAACGACGTCGTGCTGATCCGCAACGGTCGGGCCCGATCCGAGATCGCGCCGGCAGCCCCCTCAGCCGAGCGACTGAGCTACACCACCCTCGAGGACTTCCTTCCCCGACTGGCCGGAATGCGCGCGCTCTTCACGTCCCACCTCCACCTGGCGATCACCTCCTATTCGCAGCGGATCCCGAGCTTCTCGCTGTACGTGCGTGAGAAGACACGTCGCTTCTACGAGCAGATCGGTCACCCCGAGCGAGCGATCGACCTCCGGGTTGCGACGCTCGACGACTTCAAGCGATTCATCGCCGCGGCTGAGGCCGCCACATGGACCGACGAGGACGAGGCGACGCTCGAGCGTCTCAAGCGAGAGGCGCGGAAGCTCATCGACTTCATCGAATAGGTCCAGGACAGGGCGCGTCCGGCGCCGCATCGGCAGGGCTATGCGGACGTACCGCCCCGGAGCCGGACGGTGGGGAACTTCACTTCCAGCAGCGCTGCGTCGATGAGCTCGGAGCGCGCCTGCAGACGTGACGAAGGGTGGTCGTCGTCCCGATCCCACTCCTTGTCCTGCGTGCCGTGGTACGTCTGCAGATACATGGGCTCGCGTGAGTCGAAGATCACGGGAGCGACCGTGTCGATCCGGTTGTGCGGCGCGTCGGCGAGCTCGCGAACCGACATCGACGAGGGGTCGAACCGCCCGATGTAGGCCTGCCCCGCCGAGGGGAGGACCTCCCGCTTGAGCCGGAAGTCGGTATGCGCGCCGTCGTCATACAGGGCTGCCACCCCGAGACCGAATGACACGGCGAACCCGACGTGCTCGGGTGAAACATAGGCCGCAAGGCGGTCCAGGTAGTCGGCGGCGAGGATGTCGTCGTCGTCGACTCGAATGCGGACCGCGATATCCGAGCCGCGACCTCGAGAGCCGAGATCGGAGGCGATGACGGAATCCACCGCGATCTCTCGTGTCACCTCGTCGAGAATCACGCAGGGATGGCGAGCGGCAGCGATCTCCAAGCGCGACCTCCACTCCTCGGGAAGATCTCGCGAGAAATGCACGATGTGCCGGTAATCGAACCGCTCAGCCCACGACTGGTATACCGGCATCGCCAGGTTCAGGAAGACGTCGGAGCGAAGAGCCATACGCTCGGGTCGGAACAACGCGTCGGTGTACTCGGCGCCTTGGCGTGAGATCTTCCACGCACCGTTCCCCGGCAGATGCACACTGAATCGCGTGTGGCCGTAGTATCGCGCTTCGGTCATTCGATGCCGCCCCGGCTTCTCGCGTCGGTAGACAGAATCGTACGACGGGTGACGCCTCCCCGGCCGGGGCCAGCGGGCTCCGGCGAACCATCTCGCCGTCCACGGCGATGGCTCCTCCTCCGCCCCAAGTAGATTGATCACATGCGAAGCGGGGGATCGAGACGACGACGAGCCCCCCGCCCGACCCGCACGTTCGTCTCGCTGACGGGGCCGGCCGGCAATCTCGGCGACGCACTGATCCGGCGCGAGCAGCTCGCGTGGGCACGGGGAACGTCCGACGAGCTCGTCGTCTACACGGGCGAAGCTCCGGACGCCTGGCTCGCGCAGCTCGGGCTCGCTCCCGGCGACGCAGTCCTGCTGCGTTCCAAGCGCAGCGTGCCGCGGTGGCTGTTCATGCTCGCGACCGCGCCGTCGCGCCCCGCGCTGGTGTTCGAGGCCGGGGAGGTTCCCCTCGAACGCGGCAACGCTCTGCGTGAGCTGGTGTTCCTCGCCGAGACGGTGCTCGTGCGGTTGCGGCGCGGCGTCGTCGTGCGCCCCCCGCGCGCCATCCGCGCTCCCACCCAGCCCGCCCTCCGCCTCCACTCGCTCGCGGCGCGGGCGTCGCAGTTCGCGCTGTGGCGGGACGCCACGAGTCTGAGGATCGCGGCCCACGGTCAGCTCGTCCCCGACATCGGCTTCGCCGCGGGCCGCCGCGACGGGCTGCCCTGGAACGCGCGCGCGGAGCTGGTCGTGAGCCTGCGGGGGAAGAGACCCCGCCCCGGCCCCGCCTGGGTGGAGGCGGTGACCGGCTTCGCGGCGGCGCAGGGGCTGCGCATCCGCACCGTGGTGCAGGTCCGCGAAGACGAGGACCGGGCTCGCGAGCTCGCCAGCGCGTTGGGCGGCGAATTCGAGCCGTGGGGCGACCGCGACCCGGTGGCCCAGGAGGCCCTGCTGCGCGAGCGTTACGACGGCGCCCGCCTCGTGATCTCGGACCGTCTGCATGTGCTCATCCTCGCGGCGCTCAGCGGTGCCCTGCCGGTCGAGCTGGTGCCCGCCCCGACGCGCAAGATCGCGGACTCGTTCGCCACCGTCGGCCTGACGGACATGTCGATGGATGCCGCGAACCCCGGCCCGCGCGGCATCACCGGGTTCCTGACCGCTCAGCTGACGCGCGTCGACGACGTGCGGCGCCGCGTGGGCGAGGCCGAGGTCCGGCTCTCCGGGATCGAGGCCGACGTGCGCGCGGCGATCCGCTCGGCCCGCCGATGAGTTCGGCTGAGGTGATGCGCGCAGATCCGGCGTCGGTCGTCGGCCGCCGCATCCTGTTCCTCGCTCACAGCCACGCCTTCGGGCCGTTCCGTGTGGGCAGCCACCATTACGCCCGCGTGCTGGCCGGCAACGGCGCCGAGGTGGTGCACCTCTCCACGCCGATCTCGCTCGCCCATCGCGCGACTGGTCGCGTGAGCCGCGACGCGGCCGCCGACGTGCCGGAGGGGCCGCAGCGCGACGCCGACGGCGTCACCCACCTCGTGCCGCGCACCATCCTTCCGCGACCGTACGGGCGATTCCGGGTCGCCCGCGAGCTCCGGCGCCACGGCATCCTCCCCGACTTCGACGCCGTGCTGGTCGACCAGCCCCTGCTCTGGGACAACTCGGTCCGCGGCATGGCGCGCCGGCTCGTGTACCGCCCCACCGACCTCTACCCCGTCGGCGTCAAAGCGCGCCGGCAGCGGCGGATCTTCGAGGCGAGCGACGGGGTCGTCGCCACGTCGGCGGTGGTGCTGCACGGGCTCGGTGCCGCCGACATTCCGGCACTCGTACTGGAGAACGGCGTGGATGCTGCACGCTTCGCTGCGTCCGAGGGTGCGGCGCAGGCTCGGCCCGACGTCTGCGTCTACGTGGGCGCGCTCGACGGGCGCTTCGACTGGGAGCGCGTGATGGCGTGGGCGCGATCGTACCCCCACGTGCGTTTCGCGATCGCAGGGCCCGCGGCAGCGGCGCCGGGGGACCTTCCCGCCAACGTCGAGCTGCTCGGCCCCGTCGCCTACGACGCGCTCCCCGCGGTGCTGCACGACGCCCGCGTCGGTCTGCTGCCACTTTCGGACGATCCGCTCAACGCCGGACGCAGCCCCATGAAGCTCTACGAGTACCTCGCAGCGGGCCTCGCCGTCGTCGCGCGGGCAACCCCGGTCATCGCTTCCGACGTGAGCGCGGGCCTGTTCACCTACACGGAGCCCGCACAAGCCGACGCCGCGCTCGGCCTGGCGCTGGAGCATCCGTCCCCCAACGCCGCGGGCGTGCGCCGCGCGAGGACGCAGTCGTGGGAGGAGAAGACTCGCACGCTCATGGCGTTCCTCGCGGAACTCCCCGCGCGCTGAGGTCATCGCCTCACGTCAGGCGAGCGCCTCCTCGAGCGCGTCCGAGACGACGCCGGCGGTGCGGTCCCAGTCGTGGGCGCTCGGTGGCGGCTCGACGCGACGCGGCACGGAGGTCGCGGCGGTGAGCGCGTCGGCCCACTCCGCGGCATCCTGCGCGCTCTCCAGCGCCCAGCCGCGATCGCCGACGATCTCGGCGACCGCTTCGCAGCCGCGCCAGTGGATCACCGGAGCGCCGCAGGCGATGGATTCGAGTGCGGGCAGGCCGAAGCCCTCGATGGTCGAGGGCATGACGCCGGCAGCCGCCCCCCGATACAGCGCGGCGAGCCGCTCATCGTCCACGCCGTGAAGCCACTCCACCCGGTCGGCGACACCGAGCTCCGCGGCCCGCCCGGCCGCTTCCGCGACCTCCCGCTGCGGCACGATCGCCCGCACCCGCACGGCGGGTGCGAGGGCGAGCGCCCGCAGCACCACGTCGAGGTTCTTGTGCGGTCTGATGTTCCCGACGAACACGACGTAGGGATCCGTCGCGGCCTCTGCCGGCCCGTCGGGCCGGAATGCCTCAGAGCATCCGTTCCCGGCATTGATCACCCGCACGGCGTCGTCCGCCAGCCACTCGCGGATGTCGCGCGCCGATGTCTCGGAAACGGTGAGCACGAGCCCCGCCTTGCGAACGGTACGGCGGACCGGGCCCCCGTAGTACGCGGCGAACTTCAGCTTCTCGAAGCCGTCGGCACGGAGCTGGATGAGATCGTGGATGGTGAGGACCTGGCGTGGTGCTCGCAGCAGTGCTCCGTACCCCGGCGAGTAGACGAGTGCGTGCGAGCGGCGCAGGGCGGGGAGCGGGCGGAAGGCGTCGAACGCCGAGTGAGGACTGCCGCTGAGGGCGAGCGGGCGCCACTCCGGACGCAGACGCGGCAGCACCTCGCGCGCGTAGCGGCCGATCCCGTGCGCGCCGCGATAGCGGTCGTCGACGTACAGGGCGGTCACCGGCGTCTGCTGTTCGGGGAGGGAGGCGATGGCGCGACGCCGGATCCGGTGGCACCGGCGACCCACTCGGTGATGCGCTCGACGAACACGGACGTGTCGAACTCGCGTGCGCGCGCGAGGCACGCGTCGGCGTCGGCGCCGAGTGCCCGGTCGACCGCGAGCGTCAGTTCGCCCGGGCTCCAGTCGTGCACGAGTGCGCCTGTCACGCCGTCGAGGATGGTCTCGGCGGTACCGCCGACGGCGCTGGCCACGACCGGCGTGCCGGTCGCCATCGCCTCCACGGGCATGATGCCGAAATCCTCGATCGCCGGAAACACCAGAGCGAGTGCCCGGCGATACAGCTCCGACAGGAGCGCGGTCGAGGGGTCGTGCACGAAGAAGACGTACTCACCGCGCTCGGCGGCGATCGCGCGCAATCGGCTCTCGTCGGGTCCGGCGCCCGCCAGCACGACGGGGAGGCCCGCCGCCAGTCCCGCCTCGATCACCCGGTCCAGCCGCTTGTACGGCACGAACCGGGAGACTCCGAGCAGGTAATCGGGCGGAAGGGCGGCGAGGGTCGCCCGCTCGGCGGGCGCGAGATCGGCGGGTCCCGCGGTGAACGCGGCCACATCGATGGGGGGATGGATGACGGTCGCCTCGCGTTCCCACGTGTCGGCGATGCGCTGCGCGATGAACGCGCTGTTCGCGGCGATGGCCACCGGGTCCTGCGCGCGCCGTCGATCGACCGGCTTCAGCATGCGGGAGATCGTCTTCGCCACCGGGCCATCGCCACGGCCGTCCAGGTCGGGCGTCCACACGTATCGCGCCGGCGTGTGCGTGTAGACCAGCTTCGGCGCGTCCCGCGCGGGGCCGCCGAACCGGGCGTGATGCGCGAAGAGGTGGTTGCTGCAGAGCACCCATTCGGCGTCGCGCGCGGGCAGATGCCGCCAGGCAGCCGGCATGAAGGGCAGCGCTGCGGCCTTGCTCCTGCGCAGCGGCGTTCGTCCGAGAAAGGTCTCGTGCACGCCCTCGAACCTGCCGTCGCTGTCGTTCCAGAGACAGAACCGCTCCGCATCGGGATAGATGGCCGACAGCACCTCGAAGACGTTCTCGGAGCCGCCATGCCGCGACAGCCACTCGTGAACGAGAATGCCGGCCATCGGGCCCGCTCCTTCCTCGCCTCGCGTCTGTCCAGGTCTCAACACCGCGCGGTACGGTTTCGGCCGTGACGCGAGGGGGAGCCGGCCCGATCGCGCGGAGCGGCTGCGCCGCTCGCGCGAAGGGCTGTTCGCTCCAGCGTAATCGCTGCCGAGGGGTCGGCCGGCCTGAGCCGATCCTGAGCAACACTGCGCACGCCCGGACCCGCGTGAGGAGATCACGCGCTCTCGCCGAGATCACACGAACGACGCGCGTCGATCGTGTCGTCTCGGCGAGAGCACATGAAGCGCGCACCTCGAGCATGCGACGCAGTCCACACCGCGAACGACGAACGCCCCCGAGCAGAGCACGGGGGCGTTCGTCTGTGAGTCAGAAGACTTACTTGAGGATCTTCGTGACCGTGCCGGCGCCGACGGTGCGGCCACCCTCGCGGATGGCGAAGCCGAGGCCCTCCTCCATGGCGATCGGCTGGATCAGCTCGACCGTCATGTCGGTGGTGTCGCCGGGCATGACCATCTCGGTGCCCTCGGGCAGCGTGATGACGCCGGTGACGTCGGTGGTGCGGAAGTAGAACTGCGGACGGTAGTTCGTGAAGAACGGGTTGTGACGGCCGCCCTCCTCCTTGGACAGGATGTACGCCGTGCCCTCGAAGTTGGTGTGCGGGGTGACCGAACCGGGCTTCACGACGACCTGGCCGCGCTCGACGTCGTCACGCTTGGTGCCGCGGAGGAGCAGACCACAGTTCTCGCCGGCCCATGCCTCGTCGAGCTGCTTGTGGAACATCTCGATACCGGTGACGATCGTCTTCTGCGTCGGGCGCAGACCCACGATCTCGACCTCGGAGTTGATCGCGAGGGTACCGCGCTCGGCGCGGCCCGTGACGACCGTGCCACGGCCGGTGATGGTGAAGACGTCCTCGATGGGCATGAGGAACGGCTTGTCCTTGTCACGCACCGGGTCGGGGATCGACTCGTCGACCGCCTCCATGAGCTCGAGGATCTTCTCGGTCCACTCGGCGTCGCCCTCGAGAGCCTTGAGGCCCGAGACGCGGACGACGGGGGCGTTGTCGCCGTCGAAGTCCTGCGACGAGAGGAGCTCGCGAACCTCGAGCTCCACGAGCTCCAGGATCTCCTCGTCGTCGACCATGTCGGACTTGTTCAGCGCGACGAGCAGGTAGGGCACGCCGACCTGCTTGGCGAGCAGCACGTGCTCACGCGTCTGCGCCATCGGGCCGTCGGTGGCGGCGACCACGAGGATCGCGCCGTCCATCTGAGCGGCACCGGTGATCATGTTCTTGATGTAGTCGGCGTGACCCGGGGCGTCGACGTGAGCGTAGTGACGCTTCGGGGTCTCGTACTCGACGTGCGAGATGTTGATCGTGATGCCGCGCTGACGCTCCTCGGGAGCCGAGTCGATCGACGCGAAGTCGCGCTGCACGTTGGTGGCCGACGGGTACTTGTCGGCGAGCACCTTCGAGATGGCGGCGGTGAGCGTGGTCTTGCCGTGGTCGACGTGACCGATCGTTCCGATGTTCACGTGCGGCTTGGTGCGCTCGAACTTGGCCTTAGCCACTGGGTCCTCCTCAGGACGTTCGTGTAGAACTTCCGGACGCTGGTGTGCGCCGGTCTTCTACGGGGATATCTCCAGCTTAGTGGAGACGGTTCTGGTGATTCTGTGTGAAGTTGTGCTCCGGGACGCCCCTGCCTCTTCGACGAGCGCAGGACCGAGGCATCCCGGAGTGAAGGGTTACTCGCCCTTGACCTTCTGGATGATCTCGTCAGCCACGTTGCGAGGCACCTCGGCGTAGCTGTCGAACTCCATCGAGTACACGGCGCGGCCCGAGGTCTTCGAGCGCAGGTCGCCGATGTAGCCGAACATCTCGGACAGCGGGACCAGTGCACGGACGACCTTGACGCCCTGGGCGTCCTCCATCGACTGGATCTGGCCGCGACGCGAGTTCAGGTCGCCGATGACATCGCCCATGTACTCCTCGGGAGTACGCACCTCGACCGCCATGAGCGGCTCGAGGATGACGGGGTTCGCCTTGCGGACGGCCTCCTTGAAGCCCATGGAGCCGGCGATCTTGAACGCCATCTCGGACGAGTCGACGTCGTGCGACGCGCCGTCGAGGAGGATCGCCTTGACGCCCACCATGGGGTAGCCGGCGAGCACGCCGACGTTCATGGCGTCCTGGAAGCCCTGGTCGGTCGGGCTGATGTACTCGCGCGGGATGCGGCCACCGGTGACCTTGTTCTCGAACTCGTAGATCTTGTCGGCCGTGACCTCGATGGGCTCCAGCGCGAACTGGATCTTCGCGAACTGACCCGAACCACCGGTCTGCTTCTTGTGCGTGTAGTCGTGACGCTCGACGGTCTTGCGGATCGTCTCGCGGTACGCCACCTGCGGCTTGCCGACGTTGGCCTCGACCTTGAACTCGCGCTTCATGCGGTCCACGAGGATGTCGAGGTGCAGCTCGCCCATGCCCTTGATGACCGTCTGGCCGGTCTCAGCGTTCTGCTCGACGCGGAACGTCGGGTCCTCTTCGGCGAGCTTCTGGATCGCCAGACCCAGCTTCTCCTGGTCGGCCTTGGTCTTCGGCTCGATGGCGACCTCGATGACCGGCTCGGGGAACGTCATCGACTCGAGCACGACCTGGGCGTTCGAGTCCGCCAGGGTGTCACCGGTGGTGGTGTCCTTGAGGCCGATGACCGCGTAGATGTGGCCGGCGGTGACCGAGTCGACCGGCATCTCCTTGTTGGCGTGCATCTGGAAGATCTTCCCGATGCGCTCCTTCTTGCCCTTGGTCGCGTTGACGACCTGGGCGCCCGAGTCGAGGTGACCCGAGTAGACGCGGATGTACGTGAGGCGACCGAAGAACGGGTGCGTGACGATCTTGAACGCGAGCGCCGCGAACGGCTCCTCGCGGTCGGCGTGACGCTCGATGATGATCTCTTCGTTCTTCGGGTCCTTCGCCTCGATGGCGGGGACGTCGAGCGGCGAAGGCAGGTAGTCCACGACGGCGTCGAGCATCGGCTGCACGCCGCGGTTCTTGAACGCCGAGCCGCAGAGCACGGGGTAGATCTCCGAGGCGATGGTGAGCTTGCGGATCGCGCCCTTGATCTCGGCGACGGTGAGCTCCTCGCCGCCGAAGTGCTTCTCGAGAAGCTCCTCGTCGGACTCGGCGACGGCCTCGAGAAGCATCTCGCGGTACTCGGCGGCCTTGTCGGCGAGCTCGGCAGGGATCTCCTGGATCTCGTACTTGGCACCCATGGTCACGTCGCCCTTGGCGTCGCCGGGCCACACCAGTGCGCGCATCTCGACGAGGTCGACGACACCCACGAAGTCGCTCTCCGAGCCGATGGGGAGCTGCAGCACGAGCGGCTTGGCCTTCAGGCGGTTGACGATCGTGTCGACGGTGAAGTAGAAGTCGGCGCCCAGCTTGTCCATCTTGTTGACGAAGCAGATGCGGGGGACGTCGTACTTGTCGGCCTGACGCCACACGGTCTCGGACTGGGGCTCGACGCCCTCCTTGCCGTCGAAGACGGCGACCGCGCCGTCGAGGACGCGCAGCGAGCGCTCGACCTCGACCGTGAAGTCCACGTGGCCGGGCGTGTCGATGATGTTGATCTGGTTCTTGTTCCAGAAGCAGGTCACGGCGGCGGACGTGATCGTGATGCCGCGCTCCTGCTCCTGCTCCATCCAGTCGGTGGTGGCGGCGCCGTCGTGCGTCTCGCCGATCTTGTGGTTGACGCCCGTGTAGAACAGAATGCGCTCGGTCGTCGTCGTCTTGCCGGCATCGATGTGCGCCATGATGCCGATGTTGCGGACCTTGTTGAGGTCGGTGAGCACTTCTTGTGCCACGGGGTGTCCTTACGGGTTGGAGGTGGTTCTGGGGCGTTTCGTCTCGCCTCGCTCGCTCAACGGCCGGGGTCCGGTCGTCGAGCGAGCGAGGTACGAGCGAGACGAGACGCTCTGCGGCTGGTTACCAGCGGTAGTGCGCGAAGGCGCGGTTCGACTCGGCCATCTTGTGGGTGTCTTCGCGGCGCTTGACCGCGGCACCCAGGCCGTTCGAGGCGTCCAGGATCTCGTTCTGGAGGCGCTCGGTCATCGTCTTCTCACGACGGCCCTTGGCGTAGCTCACGAGCCAGCGGAGGGCGAGCGTGTTGGCGCGGTGAGGCTTGACCTCGACCGGCACCTGGTAGGTCGAGCCACCGACGCGGCGGCTCTTGACCTCGAGGGTCGGGCGCACGTTGTCGAGCGCCTTCTTCAGCGTGGCGACGGCATCCTGGCCGTTCTTCGCCTCGACGCCCTTGAGTGCGGTGTACACGATCGACTCGGCGAGCGACTTCTTGCCGTCCACGAGGATCTTGTTGACCAGCTGGCTGACGATCGGTGCGCCGTAGACCGGGTCGTTGACGACGGGGCGCTTCGGGGCGGGTCCCTTACGAGGCATCTTTCTCAGCCCTTCTTCGCGCCGTAGCGGCTGCGAGCCTGCTTACGGTTCTTGACTGCCTGGGTGTCGAGCGCACCGCGGACGATCTTGTAGCGGACACCGGGGAGGTCCTTCACACGACCGCCACGGACCAGCACGAGCGAGTGCTCCTGCAGGTTGTGGCCCTCGCCGGGGATGTACGCGGTGACCTCGGTGCCGTTGCGGAGCTTGACACGGGCGACCTTGCGCATCGCCGAGTTCGGCTTCTTCGGGGTGGTCGTGTACACGCGGGTGCAGACACCCGCCTGCTGCGGGTTCGCCTTGAGCGCCGGCGCCTTGGTCTTCGAGACCTTGGGCGAGCGACCCTTGCGAACCAACTGCTGAATGGTTGGCACGTTCTCTCCTTGTTGTGCTGCACGGTGACAGCGTCGTGGTCTCCCCCTCAGCATCCGGATCTTGCGATTCGTGACGCTGCGGGCTCACGCGGACCCGCCGGCACGGCAGAATGACTGTCGCGCTTTCGTGGTGGGTATGCCGTGGGGGTGGCCTGTTCGCAGGCCGTTCCCTGAGATGCGGCGCTCGCCCGGCCGCCCACATGCCGAGGCACGTTCGACGGCGCGCGTGAGCGCACACCCGGTCTATGATACGTGGGTTTCGGGGGACGGGCAAACACGCCTGCGCAGCCCTCGCGGCGAGCCGGTGCGGGGTGCCGCGCTCCTCGTGCTATCGGCGGGCGCGCATCGCTTCAGCCGACGGTCAGGAGCAGTACCAGCGCCAGCGCGGCAGCGACGACGAGGACGGATGCTGCGACCGCGGCCGCGATCGCACGCCGGCGCCGGCGGCGTCGGAGGCGGGCCTCGACGGCGCCGCTGTCGACGTACTCCTGGGGTGTGCGGCGCACCGGCTCGGCGCGAGCGGCTGCGGGAGGCGGGACCTGCCGCGCGGGGTAGCTGTCTCCGGCCCGCGGCGGGGTGGCGACGCGATCCTGCGGTGAAGGACTGCCGGCGGGCGCGGGTGCGGCGACGTCCCTCTCGCGGAGCGGACCGGGAGCGGGAACGGTGGTGCCGGCGCGCGAGGCGTCCCGGACCACCCGGGTCGTGTCGGCGTCGGGCTCCGGGCGGCGCTCCTCGGGGTCGCGCGACGCCGCCGCACGCCGCGAGATCGCGGTGTGCTCGTCGTCGGGATCGATCACCCGTCGCTCCGCTTGAGCCGGACCTCTGCGTCGCCGAGCAGGAACCGGTCGCCGGCTTCGACCTCTTCGCCGGGAGGGGCCTCGACCTCGGTGCCCATCACCGTGGCGAACAGCACGCCGTTGGTGGAGTCGAGGTCGGTCACGTACCAGCGGTCGCCGCGCAGCTGCAGCCGGGCGTGCGTCTTCGACACCGTGCCGTCCTGGATCGAGACGAGCTGCGCGCCGGGGAAGTCGGGGTCGCGCGCCGGTCGGCGGCCGAGGATGACGACCTCGGCCGACAGCGAGACGGGGTCGCCGGTCGGCGGCACCAGCGTCCAGTCGGTGCGCTTGCGACGCGCGATGATCGTCTCGTCGAGGCCGTCCGGCTCGTCGGGGATCTCGGGCTTCGCGTGGAACGCCGACACCGACGACCGTGCCGAGCGCGGGGATCCGGCGTCGGGTGCGCCGACGATCGCCGAGACCGGTCCGGAGGCCTCGGGGAAGGCATCCGCCTCGCTCATCGGCGAACGAGCGGGCGCCCACGGCACGCGGTCGTCGCCCGGCTCCCCTCCCGCCGGAACGCGGGAGACCGGCGGCCGCATGATCTCTTCGCTGGTCGCACCGGCGGGAGCGGTATAGGTCTCCGCCGACGCCCGGCGGGGAGCGGCTGCGGCCGCGTCCGCGGGCGGGACGGACCCGACCGGTCCGGCGGCCGGCACGGCCGAGATGGGGCCGGGCGCGCCTGGGAACGCGCCGGTGATCTCGCCGCTCAGGTCGGCCCCGTCGAGTGCGAAGCCCTGCCAGGGATCCGCGTCTTCACCGTCGGTCCGGTGCGCCCCGCCCTCGACGGCAGCCGCCGCCACGGGTCGACCCGGAGCGGCCGGCGGCGTCCACCCACCGGGCGAGGCGTCGGCGGCCGGCCCGGACCCGGGCGCGAGGACGTCGCCGGATCGGTCAGCGGCGGGCGCGGCGGGCGGCGGCGGCACGGGCGGGACGAAGCCGTGCGCCACCGGCGCGGGCGCCTCGGAGCCGCTCGTCCTGGACGGGAAGGAGGCCGGGGATGGCGGCATCGGCGGCGCGTACGCGGGCGGCGCGAAGGCGGCTGCCGGAGCAGGCGCGCCCGACGCCCGCGTCTCGTCCGACCACGAGGTGGCGGGGAAGGGCGGTATGGCGGGGAGTTCTGCCGCCTCGGACGGGCTGCGCCGCACCCCGGCACCGGCGCGGGAGGAGGCATCCGTCTCGCGTCCCACCCAGCGCGCACTCCCCCAGCCGACGATCGACGCCCAGACGGGGAAGAGCAGCAGGCCCACGACGGTCATGCCCGCGCCGTAACCGAACGCGAGGTTCACGCGGTACAGGGCGATCGCGAAGACCACGAGGAAGGCGATGTTGACGAAGGGGACGAAGGCCAGCACCACCAGCCACGGCGAGAGTCCGGCCAGCTCCAGCAGCACGATCGTGTTGAGGACCGGCACCCACGCCTTCCACGACTCCACGCCCGACTTGCGGAACACCGCCGAGAGCGCGAGCGCCACCCAGATGTAGAGGGCGGCGAACAGGAGCAGGCTGATCAGGGTGCCGGCGATGGCAGCGGTGGCATCAGTGGCGTTCATGGCATGGGACGCGCGGGCTCTGCCCGTCGTCTCCCCCTCTCCGCGTATCGGGTACGACGGCCAGGTTCGGACGCCGTCGGACGGAACAACGATCTCAACGATACGGTCGCCAGTGCTCCGCGCCAGAAACCGCTCCCTATGCGAAGTGCGCGTCGCTCGGCGTCGACGGCCGCCCAGTAGCGCACGGCTTCCTCGTCGGTGAGCCGGGCGGCCGAGAACACGGCCCGGTCGGCGTCGCGGGCGAGCTCGGCGCCCGCGGGCGTGGCGAAGGCGGCCGCCAGCTCGGTGCGGGTGAGCGAGCGGGATGCGGGGCGCCCGGCGTCGACGGCCGCGTCGACGTATTCGTCCCAGCCGCCGGCGATGCGTGCGGCGGGCGTGTCGGCGCGCCGGCGGGACCGGCGCCGAGCGGCTTTGGCGGCGAGCACGATGAGGAACGGACCGAGCGCCAGCGTGAGCACGAGCAGGGCGATCCCGCCGATCCGCAGCACGGGCCACAGCCACGCGAGGTCCAGTGCGGCGTCGTCGTCAGGGGCTCGCTCCTCCGGGGAGTCCTCCTGGGCCGGGTCGGGAGGCACGACCTCCTCCACGGAATCGGGCCGCACCTCCGTGACGTTCTCGGGATCGCGCTGCTCGGTGACGTCGAGGCTCGGCGACGTGGCGTACTGCGGCGTGACGTCGACGGCGACCCACTGCCCGCCGGCGGACTGCACCTCGGTCCACGCCGTGAGGTCCTGCGCGCGGCACACTCCCTCGTCGCAGGTCGCCAGTCCCGGGTCGCCGGCCACCAGGCGCGCGCCGAGCACGATCCGCGAGGGGAAGCCGAGTTCGCGAGCCATCAGCGCCACCGCCGCGGCGAACTGCTCGTCGTCGCCGTTGGCGGCGACGTAGTTGCCGGATGACGCGGCACGTGCGTCGGTCTCGCGTTCGAGAAGCCGCGCGAACATGGCGTCGACGCGGGCCAGCGAGTGCCCCGACGCGCTGGGCTGGAACGAGTAGCCGGGAAGCGCCGCGGCCCACTCCGGCTCGCTCTCGCCCTCGGCGAGGCCGTGGCTGAGGTAGCCCCGCTCGCGGAGCAGCGACACGAGACCGGCGAGGGCGGTGCCGCCGGATCCGGAGACGTGCTCGTCCATCCACGTCCGCAGGCTGTCGGGCGCCGACAGCCCGCCCGGGCTTCCCGGGGGCTCGAGCTGCGCCAGCTCCGCGACCGAGGGCTCGACGCCCCGTACGACGTACGCGTCGCCGGAGTGGAGCCCTCCTCCGGCCGTCTGCACGCCCGCCGACGCCGCGGCGTTGTAGTAGAACCGGTCGGCGAGCGACGCCGAGCGGTCCCCGTCGAACTCGACCGTCGAGAGGCGGCCGGCGGTCGGCATCCAGATCTCGCCCCACACGGCGACCTCGATGCGGGCGGCCACGGGCGAGCCCTCGCCGGCGTCGAGGACGGAGGGCACCCGCACGAAGCGCCCGTCGTCGACCGCGCCCTCGCCGCCGGAGCGGAAGACCTCGCCGTCGTACGCATCGAGTGTCGCGATGCGCACGCGTTCGGGAAGGGCGACCTCCGATCCGTCGGCGGCGGCGACCGGGTCGACCGTGAACATGATCTCGTCGGCGCGGCCGTCCGCGAACAGCGCCCGGTACTCCGAGAGCGGGCTCACCTCGGCCGAGAGGTCGATGTCGGGCCCGACCGCCGAGCGCAGCACCCGCCGCTCGGAACCCTGCGCCGCGAAGGGCACGACCGCGACGGCGAGCACGAGCGCGACGGCGGCCATTCCCGCCCCGAGCGCGGTGCGCCGGCGGTCCGCTCCGGTCCGGCGGCCCGAGATGCGGACGCCGCTGGATGCCGCAGCCCGCTGCAATGCGCGGACCCGCTCGTCGTGCGTACGCCGGGCGAGCCAGAACAGGCAGGTCAGCAGGCCCGCGAGTCCCACCGCGGTCTCGAGCGGGGCGTAGAGGACGACGGAGCCGAGGGGCAGGGGCGCGCTCACGGTCGTGCGGCCGAAAAAGAGGCCGAACGTCACCATTCCCAGCGCCACCGGCACCGCGGCAGAGGCCGCGCGGTCGTCGCGCCAGGCCAGCAGCAGGACGACGCAGGTGCCGACGAGGAAGACGACGAGGGCGGGGACGAGGAGGTTGCGGTAGGACCCGACCGGCAGCTCGACGGTGACGAGGTCCTTCCAGCCGAGCACGAGCCCGCTCGCCAGCTCACCGAGACCCCGCACGGCCTCGCTGAACGAGCCGAGCCGGGAGGGCACCGCGAGCGGAACGCCCAGCACCAGGACCGCGGCGGCGAGCGCTGCGGTCACGAGCCAGCCGTTCCAGCGCCGCCACGCGGAGATCGCGGCGATCGCCCCTCCGACGAGGGTGCCGGCGACCACCAGGAGGGCGAAGCTCCCCGACCGGTAGATGGGCCACGCGGCGACCGCCGCCACCGCGGCGATCACCAGGGCGAAAGCAGCGCCGATCCACACACGGGGCACCACGCGGTGTGCGCGGAGCACGGGCACCCCGCTCTCACCGGAGGGCGCGGCATCCGCTCCGTCCCTCACGGGGATCGGCCCGGTCACGAGGCCGCCCCCCGCAGCAGGAGGCCTGAAAGGTCATCGAGGGTGCCGACGGTCAGCACGGTCATGCCCGACAGCTGCTGCATGCGGGGGTGCGCGCGCTCGTCGCAGATGAGGCCCACCACGGCCGTGTCGCCGGGGAAGGCGAGCGCCGCCTGCTGCAGCCGCGTCAGCGGCACCCGCGAGCCGACGACGACGAACGCGACGGACAGCCGCTCGCCGGCCTCGGCGGTCAGGCGGCACACCTCGCCCACCGGCATCGTGCTCTCGAGCAGCTCCACCCCGCTGAAGCCGTCGAGCATCGGGCGCGGCGCCACGGCGGGGAGGTGGCGGATGGCGCGCAGGCGCCCCCGCACGACCCGGGGGATCTCGGATCCCGTCACGATCTGCACGTCGCGCGCATCGCGCACGGCGCGCAGGCCGAGGGACGCGGCGCACGAGACCGCGAGCTCGAACTCGTCGGCGTCCGCGTACTCCGCCTCGGCAGCGGCGAGCACGACCGCCATGCGCGAGCGCCGCGACTCCTCGTACTGCCGAACCATGAGGCGGCCGGTCTTCGCCGTCGAGCGCCAGTGGATCTGCCGCCGCGAGTCACCCGGCGCGTACTCGCGGATGGCGTGGAACGACATGTCGGCGTCGACCAGGCGCCGCGTCGGCGCGCCCTCGAGGTCGCGGATGAGTCCGGCACTCGTCGTCGGCAGGGCGACCGTGCGCGGGTGCACGTACAGGTCGTGGACATCCGGGAAGGAGTGCTCGCGCCGCAGCAGTCCGATGGGGTCGCCGCGCACGGTCGTCGCGGGTCCGACCCGCACGACGCCGCGGCGGAGCCCGGGGATGTCGAGGGGCTGCTCGACGAACTGACCCGGGCGCAGCAGGGGGACGCCGAACTCCACGAGCCCCGCGCCGACGGGGATGTCGATGCGGCCCGGCAGAGCGAGGCGGTGTCCGTCGTTGCGCACCACGACGCGGCCGTCGACACCGTCGCCGGCCACGACGCGCTCGTGGGACAGGGTGAGGTCGACGTCGTAGGCGCGGGCGCCGAAGAGGAACGGGACGGCCGTGGCGAGCAGCACGACGGATGCCGCGCCCGCCACCAGGAACTCCACCCAGCCGAAGACGATCCCGAGCACGAGACCCGCCGTCGCGGCGAGCGCCACGAGCAGGCCCGCCGGACGAACGGTCTGCGCGGTCCAGTCGGCCGCGACCGCGATGGCCGAGCGCGTCACCCGCCACGCGTGCGTGCCCCAGACGGCGGCCCGCACGAACGCCCGGCCGCGCCGCGAGGGAACCGCATTCGTGGCGGTGCTCGCGGTCGTCGTCAGGTACGAGCGGCCCGCGGTCCCGGTGGCGTGGACGGTGCGGGTGATGGGCGGCTCCACCGTGCCGGTGGAGCCGCCGCGGCGCTCGGGCGTGCTCATACCGCTTCGCGCCTCGAGGGCGGTGCGACGTCGAGCAGCACCTGCCCGACCACGGTCTCGGGTGTGACGCCGTCGAACTCGGCCTCGGGATGCAGGATCAGGCGGTGCGACAGCACCGGTACGGCGAGCGTCTTCACGTCGTCGGGCGTTCCGTAGGTGCGGCCCTGCGATGCCGCCCGCGTGCGCACGGCCCGTGTCAGGGCGAGCGCGCCCCGGATGCTGACGCCCAGGCGCACCTCGTCGGCCGTGCGCGTGCCGTCGACGAGTCGCGCGATGTAGTCGAGCACCAGCGCGTCGACATAGACCTGGGAGGCCAGGTCGGCCATGCCGACGAGCGCCTGCGGGGTGATGATCGGCGGGAGGTCGGCCGTCGCGACCGCCGCGCCGTCCAGGATCCGGACGGTGGCCGCGTGATCGGGGTAGCCGAGCGACGTGCGCATCATGAAGCGGTCGAGCTGGGCCTCGGGAAGGCGATAGGTCCCGGCCTGCTCGACCGGGTTCTGGGTCGCCAGCACCAGGAACGGCACGCCGACCTCACGCGAGACGCCGTCGATCGTGACGCGGCCCTCCTCCATGACCTCGAGCAGCGCCGACTGCGTCTTGGGGCTCGCGCGGTTGATCTCGTCGGCGAGCACGATGTTGGCGAAGATCGGGCCCGCGTGGAACTCGAACACCCCCTCCTTCTGGTCGTACACGCTGAGACCGGTGATGTCGCTCGGCAGCAGATCCGGCGTGAACTGGATGCGGGTGTTGGTTCCCTGCACCGACTGGCCCATCGCGCGGGCGAGCGACGTCTTGCCGGTGCCCGGCACGTCTTCGAGGAGCACGTGCCCGTCGCTGAGCATCCCAGTGAGCACCAGTTCGACGACGTGACGCTTGCCGAGGACGGCGCGCTCGACGTTGTCGGCGATCTGCCCGAACGTCTGCGCGAACCAGTCGGCCTGCTCCTGCGTGATGGTCATGTCGCTTCCTCTGCCGTGATCGATGTCGGATGCCGCGCCTACGGCGCCGGGCTCGGGTCGGGGGCCGCGGCGTCGTTGGGCTGGCATTCCGCGGTGAACTCGCTGTTCGCGGGCGAGAGGCCCCAGCCCTGAGCGCCCCAGTCGACCGACACTGCGATCCCCTCGACGCGGACGGCTCCGATCGGCACATCCCACGTGCCGTCCGTGTGCGGGATCCGCCGGCCGCGCTCGTCGTAGTAGCGCAGGCCGGAGTTGCCGAACGAGATGTCCGCGGACGAGCCGTCGGGGGCCTGGGACGACTGTCCTCGAGTGGTCAGCGGGCTCCCGCCCACGCAGGACGTGACCTCCCACGTCGCCTGCACCTGGTAGGGCGCACTGCCGGCGCGCGGGGTCACCGTCGACCACTCCGTGGCGGTGCCCCAGAACTCATGGACGTACCGCACCTGGATGCCGGGATCCCGGCCGAAGACGGTGGTTCCGGGGTCCCACCCCGAGAACTCGGCGCGGTTGCGGTTCGGAAGCCGCTCCGTCGACGTCGGATCGGCGCGGATCAGCCAGTCGGCGCGCTTCTCACGGACGGTGGGCGTCCCGTCGACGACGAACGTCCAGCCTTCCGGCGCCCGGCCCGACTGGTGGGCCCGGACGGCCGCCGTCGTCTCGGCGCGGCCGAAGGAGTCGCCGTCCGACCACGACTCGACGCACATGCGGAACTCGTACTCCTCGCCGTCCTCGAGACCCGGGAAGGTGGCCGTCGCACCGTCGTCGCTCACGGTGCACCGACGACCCTCCGGCACGATGCCGTAGCGGAGCGTCGAGCCGTCACCGTTGCGATCGGCGGAGGCACGGGCCGTGACGGTCGACGTGCCGTCGCCGTTCGAAGCCGAGCTGAGCGTGAGCTGCGGCGACAGCGGGCTTCCCACGCCGTTCGCCTGCGTGGTGGCGGTCGCGCCCGTCGCGCTGCCCCCGAGTCCCGGCGGCACGTCGAACCGCGAGTACGGCGTGACGGTCACGAGCGAGGCGGTGTTGGTGCCCACGCGGTAGGACGGCACTTCGAGGCGCGTCTGACTGCGGTTCACGGGCACGCGGACCGTCTCGCCCCCGGCGCTCGAGATCTCGACGCTCCCGGTCTCGGGGGCCTCGATGCCGTCGATCACCAGCGAGACGAGTCCTCCGGCGCCGTCGCCGGTCACCACCGGAGCTGCCGTGACGCTCGTCGGCGCGAGCGGCGCGTCGTACGCCCACGCGGTCGTGCGCACGCTCCCCCGGGACTCCCCGACCGCGTTCACGGCCCACGCGTCGTAGACGCGCTGCTCGCCGTTGGGTGCGGCGATCGCGGGACAGACGCCGTCGGCCGCGCAGCGCGCGACCTCCTGCCCGCCGGAACGGACGACGAATCCGCCGACCTCGGGGTAGGCGGTGCGGGACTCGCCGGGGTCCACGCGGAGGGTGACCGCACCGTCGGCGTATGCCGTCTGGCGGATGCTCGCCGGCGGCTTGGGGTAGCCCAGCAGATCGAGCAGCACCCGGCCGTCCCGCTCGGCGTTCGTCACGCGGCCCTGCGCATCGCGCACCGAGAACGTGGCGCTGCACGTGGCGCCCGGGGCATCCGTCGTCCACGTCGCCGTGACGGTCGTCGCCGACGCCACCTGGAAGCCGACGCCGACGCACGCGCCCGTCGGTCGCACGCCGACGACTTCGAGCGGCGTGCCCGGCAGCGGGTTCACCTCGCCGCCCACGCCGATCACCGGGACGGTGCACGAGGTTCCCGCGGCCTGCGTGCACTGCTGCACCACCGAACCGCCCTGCGGCAGCGTCGAGGGGGCCGCGCCCACGCGCAGGATCAGGCGCGCCGGGCCGACCGACGTGTGGCTCGTGATCGACACGAGCACCGCCTCCTCGGACCCCGGCGCGGCGGCGTCGGCGCCGGTGACCGTGAGGATGGAGCCCTCTTGCGTCACCTCGAAAGCGGTGCCCGAGTGCTCGACGGCGTAGGCGATGCCGTCCCAGTCCTCGCGCAGCTGCCATGTCGTCATGTTCCGGAGATCGAAGGCGGCGGTCTCACCCGGGCCGACGGTGATCGAGCCGGCGCGCAGCTCGGGCTGCGGGTCGCGCGGGCGCACGACGACCGGCACGGAGAGGTAGGTCCAGTCCTCCTGACCGGCCAGGCGCACCGGAACCTGACAGGCGTCGACCCAGGGGGCGCCGGCGCCGGCGTCGTAGCGCACGACGGTTCCCGCATCGACGGCGCAGCGCGCCTCGGCCCGGGCACCGGACGCGCGGACCTCGCCGCCGACTTCGAGCGTCGCGCCCCGCGGCTGGGCGACGAGGCCCGCCATGTCGAACGTGGTCGACTCCAGCTCGGTCACCTCGGGCGACGCGGCGCCCGCACGGAGCGTCAGGGCGACGTCGTCATCGCCCGGCACGCGGAGGAACCCGTAGGAGGTGACCTCGCCCGCGGTGCCCTCCCCCGTCACGGCGAACGGGATGAGGCGCGTCGTCGCCGGAAGGGGCCCGCGCAGGCGCGAGCCCTGCACCGACACGTCGCCGGGATCGCCCCACAGCGACAGCTCGAGGTCGGCGACGTCGCCGCCCGACCACGTGACGTTGCCGGAGAGCACGTCCACGCCGCGCGCGAAGTCGCTCCGGGTCTCGACCGTGAGGACGGTGTCGGTGACGACCGGGTAGTCGGGCACGCTCTCGCGCACGACCCGCACCACGATCAGCCCGCGCCCCGTGTTGCCCGACGAGGACTCGACGTCGTAGAGGAACGACATGGTGCCGGGCTCGGCGCCGGCCGAGATCTGCACCGTCGTGTCGTCGACGTCGGCGATCTGGCCGGCGAGGCGATCGAACCGCTCATTCTCGCTGCCGTCGACGAGCGTCCGCGGCACGTCCGGGCGGACGTCGGTGATCCGCAGCTCCCCGAGCGTCGGGTCGAGGTCGTTCGACAGAGGACTGACGCGGATGGTGCTGTCGTCCCCCGCCTGCACCTGCACGTAGTCGGTGAAGGTGACGGGGCTCGGATTCGCCTGACTGTCGAGCACGCCGACGCGCACCGTGCCTTCGGCGGCCTCGCCGAAGGAGTCGACGACGCGATACCGGAAAGACACCTGGCCGCTGTCGCCCGGCACGCTGGCGTACATGATGGCGGACCCGTCGGCCGTGATGGTGGCGGCACCGCGCTCCGGCTGGGTGACGATGCGATCGAGCGTCACGACGTCGCCGTCGGGATCCATTCCGAAGTCGTCGAAGGCGATGAGCGCCGACTGGCCGCTGAGAACCCGGCCCTCCAGGGTGTCAGCCGTGGGGCGGCGGTTGGCGTCGTCGTCGATCACCCGCACGCGCACGGTCGCGGTGTCGGCGAGCGCGGGCGCACCCGTCGTGAAGACCGAGTACTCGACGGTGTACTCGCCGGGCTCGCCGGGAGCGAGATAGCGGAGCAGGTCGCCCGACGCGAAGGCGAGCGCGGCACCGGACGACGAGCGGACGGATGCCGGGTTGAGGGTCGGGCGGCCACCCGAAGGCGAGATGTCGTTGCCCGTGACGGGGATGTCGATCTGGGCGCCGGCGCGCACCACGATCGTGTCGTCGACGGCGATCGGCGTCAGCTCCGGTGCGGGCGGCAGCAGGTACACGGTCGCCTCGCCGACCACGCTCGCCCCGGCATCCTCCGTGCCGTCGCTGACGACGTACGAGACGGTGCCGAGCCGGCCGGCGGCGCCCTCGGCCGTCGTTCCCGACACCCGGAGATGGTTCTGCCCCACGGCGTCGACCGACAGCGTGGCACCGGCATCCGCTCTGGCGACCACGTCGCTGAGCAGCAGCACGCGACGCGTCGGATTGGACACCGCGTCGAAGACCTCGAGGGTCGCATCCTCTTGCGGGCGCACGAACGCCACCACCGGCGACGTCGCCAGCTGGGCCGGCGCGTCGGCCGGCAGCAGCGTGATGCGCGCCGTTCCGGTCGCCTCGCTCGTGCCGTCGGTCACGGTGAAGTCGACGCGGAACGTCCCCGGACCGTTCGCCGAGAAGTCGAACGACGTCGACCCGGCCACGACGGTCGCGGTCGCCGCAGCGTCGTCCAGGACGCGCACCGAGTCCAGCGACAGCGTGCCGGCGGTGCCGGTGACGTGATCGGCGACGTCGACGGTGATGCCGGACGCCGCGGTGTCGGTGACGGCGAACGACTGCGCGGCGAGCTGGGGCTGCGGCGACACCCTCACGACGAGGGACTTCACCGCGGTCAGGCCCCGGGTGTCGGCGATCGTCACGGCGAGCTCGACGAGCTGCTCGCCGCCGTCGCCGGTGTCGCTGTGCTGGTAGACGACATCGCCGCCGGGCGTGGCCGCGACACTGCCGGAGCCGGTCAGGTTCTCGACCGACAGCAGCAGGAGCGGGTCGCCGTCGGGATCCACCCACCCGGGGAGCACGGGAACCGTCACCGTCCCACCGCGCGCCACTTCCGGCTGCGGCCACTCGGCGAGGCAGCGATCCACACCGCACCACTCCGGCGGCGACTGGGTGGCGGCATCCGCCACCGTCACCGTCACCGTCGTCGGCGGCGAGCGCAGCCCGTCGGCGGCCGTGCCGTCGGTGACCGCGTACGAGAACGTCGCCGAGCCCGACGCGCCGGGCTGCACCCGCACGGCGAGACGCTGGTCGTCGTCGGTCACCGTCAGCGTGCCGAACGCCGGATCGAGGCCGGTGACCGAGGCGGGGTCGATGGTGAGCACGTCCTCGTTCGGATCGTGGTCGTTCATGAGCACCGGCAGCGACGCCAGCGCGCCCGCGCGCGCGCCGAACGCGTCGGGCTCGGCAATGGGCGGCTTCGGGTCGAGCACCACCTGGAGCTGCTCCTCGCTGGGCACCGCCTCGGGGTCGGTGCGGTCGTCGAGGCTCCAGTCCTGGCTCGACGCGATGAGGGCGCCGTCGGGCACCGACCAGGCCCACCCCGACCGCGTCTCGTTCAGGATCATCGACGAACCGCTGGCGACGAAGGCCGGCCGGCGATCGTCGGGCATGACCTCCGAGCCGTAGTCCAGCGTGGTCGTCGCGCCGTCCGAGCGCCAGAGGAGCCCACCCGCATCGCTGGGCGCGAGCCATGCGGCGTACGTCTCGCCGCCGTGCGCGACCGGCTGCGCCGGCGTGCCCAGCACGACGCCGCCGCTGCCGCCCACCACGCTCTGCATGGCCGAGCCGTCTGCGGGCACCTGCACCAGGACCGTCTCGTCCGCGAGGTACATCGCGGAACCGTGCGCGTCCGGCGTGCCGACGATCAGGGGGCCGGTCGTCGGCGAACGGGAAGGGGCATCCTGCCCGCGCAGCCACACGTCGCCGTCTTCCGCGTCGACGACCGCCCAGGTGTCGCCCGCCGC
Organism: Microbacterium sp. E-13; assembly: GCF_049912955.1. Lineage (GTDB taxonomy): Bacteria > Actinomycetota > Actinomycetes > Actinomycetales > Microbacteriaceae > Microbacterium. Next base: position 697,497 of record NZ_CP183973.1, on the reverse strand, counting down.
GGTCACCGCCGGAACGTCGACGCCTTCGATGTCGAGGGCGTCCCGACCGCGCACCTCGCCGCCGCCGATGTCGTAGCGCAGCACCGAGGCGTCCGAGCGCGAGTAGGCGAACAGCACGCCGCGGGTGTCGACCGCGATCGCCTCGGCCGTGTACTGGGGGGCTTGGTCGTCGTCGCCCCGGAACGGGTCGACCTGAGTGGACGACCCGCTCGACAGCCGCCCGGCGAACACCGCGCCGGAGTCGGTGAGGTACGCCACGAAGTCCCCCGCGGTGACGGCCTCGGTGGTGCCCGCCGGCGTCTTCTGCGACGACCGCAGCGCCTCGTCGTCGAGGTCGGCCGGCATCGCGGCGTCGATGCGGGTCACCGTGCTGTAGCTGTCGCTGAAGAGGTAGGCCGCATCCCCCGTCTGCACCACCTGGTCGGGATTGCTGATGCTGCGAACGGTGTCGAGCTCGCCCACCGAGGTGTTCACGCGCGCGTACCGCCGGCCCTCGCCGGTCTGCAGCGCCCACACGGCCGTGTCGACATCCGGTGTCTCCTGGGCGTCGAGCCCGGGCCACACGATGCTCACGCCGATCACCGTCGCGACGACCGCCCCGGCGGCGACGAGTCCGGCTGCCGTGCCGCGTCGCATCGGCGCTCTGCCGCCGGCCATCACAGGGCTCCGGTGGCGAGCAGCGTCGCGATGACGGCGACCGCGCCCGCCACGACGCCCGCGCCGATGCCGAGCACCCACGGCAGCGCGCGACGCGGGCGGCGCCCGGGCGCCGAGATCTCGGTGTCCTCGTCACGGGCGAGGGAAGCCACGCCCGTGCCGGCGCGCGTCTTGCGGGTGGACTCCCGCTCGATGCGCGATCGCGCCGGGCCGCGCAGCGCCGAGTCGCCGAAGTCGACGGGGGCGGATGCCGGCGACCAGTCCGCATCGGGCACCTCGAGCGGCGTGGGCGAGAGGCCGAGCCCTGACTGCACCTCGCGGAGCGCCTCGCCGAACGCCCGCGCCGACGCGTACCGGCGCCCGGGGTCGCGGCTCATCGCGGTGGCGAGCACCGCCTGGAGCGACGGCGGGACATCGGCGCGCGGGATCTCCACGTACGTCGCCCGCGCGATGCGCGCCCGCAGCAGGTCCTTCGTGTTCTGCCCCCGCTCGCGCCGCTCGAACGGGCTGTGCCCGGCGAGCAGCGAGTACACCGTGGCGCCCAGGCTCCACACCTCGCTCGCAACCGTGCCGCCGGTCTGCTCCGCGACGACCTCGGGCGAGCTCCACGGGATCGACATCGCGAGCACCTCGCCGCCGCTCCTGCGCTGAAGCGATGCCGAGATACCGAAGTCGGCGAGCACCGGGGTGCCGAACGTGGTGATGAGGATGTTGCTGGGCTTGACGTCGCGGTGGATGAGGCCGGCCCGATGCGCGGACTCGAGCGCACTGGCCATGCGGACGCCGATCGACAGCACCTCTTCGACCGGGATGCGCTCGACCCGGTACCGCTGCGCGAGCGACCCCGGGCAGTACTCCATGACGATGTACGGCCGCCCGTCGGCCGAGATGCTGGCCTGGTAGACGGTGACGATCGAGGGGTGGGCGGAGAGGTGCGCCAGCACGTCGGCCTCGGCGTTGAACATGCGCCGCAGTTCGGGGTCGCGCACGTCGCTGGGTAGCACCTTGACCGCGACGTTGCGGCGCGGCATGTCCTGCTCGTAGAGGAACACGTCGGCGAACCCGCCCGAGCCGAGTGGGCGGATGTAAGCCAGTCCCGGAAGGATCGGAGGCGCCGAGGGAAGCCGTGTGGCCACCACACCTCCCCGGTCGCTTCCTTGCCCTGCCGCCAGGCGGCAACAAACCTGGCCATGCTAACAAAATCACTTCCGGCACCCCGTGACGAGGCGCCCGGCCTGTGCAATCCGGCGCGAAGCGATTCGGATGCCGCATCCCGCGCCGCACGTCACTCGAGGCGCGGCGCGTCCCCCGGGTCGTGGGGGTCGAACGGCGCGTCGAGGGATCTCGTCAGGTCGGCCAGCATCGCCTCGATCTGTGGTTCGACGTACTCCCCCACGGCCGCCTGGATGCGCAGGCGGTGGTGCAGCAGGATCGTGCAGACCTCGCGCCCGACCATGTTGGCGTAGTCGTCGGCGAGACCGACCTCCTGGCGGAGGGCCGCCTTGGCCTCGTCGCTCAGCGGCGGGAGTGCGGGCACGTCGGCGTCCGCCTCTTCGGCGAGGCCGGCGATCGTGAAGAGGAACGGCGCCCCTGGCACCGGGTCGGGGTCGAGCGGCAGCCCCTCGAACTCGGGATCGAGTCCCTCCCCCGGCCGGTAGGTGCGCGCACGGTTGCGGGCGGCCTGCTGATCGAGCTCCGCCTGCAGCATCGGCAGGTTCAGGGCCGTGTACTCGGCGACGGAGCGGTCGACGATCGTCTTGATGCGGGTGGAGAGGCCGTGCTGCACGCCGTGCGGCACGTCGGCGCCGAGGCCGGCTGCGGACAGCACGGGTGAGCCGAAGCAGCGCCGGCACGGAGCCGTGCGACCGCGGTGGGTTGCGGGCTCCCATCGCGGCAGCCACGCCAGCCAGGCGTCCACCGCCTGGCTGACCTGGGTCTCGAGCGACCGCTCCACGGGAGCAACGCTAGTACGCGGCATCCGTTCCCGCCCGGATTTCCGCGGTTGCCCCCGTCACCGGGCTACTCGTCGAACTCGTCCTCCCAGGGCCACCGCGGCCGGCGGGCACGCGTGCGCACGAGCGCGACGCCCGACCATGCCGCCACGAAAGCGGCGCCGGCGACCACGAGACCGAACCACGACGTCGCGAGGCGGCCGACCACCGCCGTCGCCACTCCGAGGTCGGCGCCGGTCGCGACCGCTCCGAACCAGACTCCGCCGAGGTACGCGAGAAAGCTCGCCGCCGTCGTCCACGCGGCGCCCCAGTACGACGGATGCCGCGTCAGGGCGGCACCGGGGCCCCCGATGCCGCCGCGACCCGGTCCCGTGCCGGGGACGGAGGGGGCGGCGTCCGTCATGGCACCCGCCCGGCGGATCGCCGCCCAGAGTCCGCCCGCGAAAGCCAGCGTCGCAGAGGCGACGCCGGTGATGCCCGGGACCTGGCCGAGGCCGGGGGTGTCGATCACGTCCTCGCCGATGGCGAGGCTGGTCATGCCGAGCCCGAAGATCAGCAGGGCGACGAAGCCCATCGTCGCGAACGCGAGCGCGACCGGTGGTCGCACCGGTCCCTGCGACGCCCCGCCTCCACCGCCCGCGGCCATGCCGTCAGCCTACGTCGGGGGCAGCGGCGGAAGGCTCGCGCCGGTCAGGCGTGGACCAGCTGGGGCCCGGCCTCGAGCGTGCGCTCGTACTCGCGCTGCGCCTCGAGGTTGAGCTCGGTGACGCGCTTCGCCCGCGCCGCCGCCCACGCGCCGAACCAGATGGTCAGCTCACGGCCGATGACGAACGCCGCGATCGCCAGGGGCGCCAGCAGCTCCTTGTCGACGAGGTCGGCGCCCTGGCTCGCGGTGAGGTTCCAGAACGGCGCCTGGAACAGCGCGCCCAGGATATGACCGCCGTACGCGGCGGCGCCGACGAGGATGCCGAACACGACCCAGTAGCCCCAGCGGCCGCGGTTGATGATCGCGCCGAGCAGCCAGAACGCCACGAAGAAGACGACGACGGGCACCCACAGCGACCAGGTGCCGAGCGCCTGGAGGGCGGCCGAGCCCACGTTCGCGGCGGTCACGTCGCCCTCGATCGCGCGCACCCCGAGCCAGACGGCCAGGTACAGGACCGCGAACGACAGCGCGGCCAGCAGGCCGATGGCACCCGCGGCGGCGCGGTTGCCGCGAGGGCGAGGAGCCTCGGGCGCCTGCACGAAGATCGGCTGCGGGGCCGGAGCGGAACCGGCCGCCGGCTCGGACACCACCGGCTCGCTCGGCGTGACGACCGGGGTGGCGACGACGGTCGGTGCGTCGTCGGCGCGGGCGACGGGGGCCGGCGACGTGTCGACGAGGGATGCCGCTTCCGGCGAGTCCCACGGGTCGGGCTCGTCGGCCGCCGGCTTCGAGGTCACCGGCGCGGAGCCCGCCGGGTCGGCCCGCTCGGCGGCACCGGGCTCGGTGGTGCCGACGGGCTCGCCGGCCTCAGCACGGCCGCCCGCATCGCGGGCGACCGGCGACGCACCGGGCTCGTCGGTCGCAGGAGTGTCGGACGCCGCGTCACGGCGGGCGGCCTCTGCATCGGCGAGGCCTTCGTTCGCACGACCGACGACGTCGTCGACGCCGCGCGGCTCTTCGACGGGCTCGCCGTAAGACGACTTGGGGTCACTCATCGCAGGCACTCCTCACGCAGGGCTCGTCCCTGCAGAGGCAGAGTAGCCCGCGCGCGGCCTCATCCGACGGAGGCGTGCCGGACGGAATCCGCGCGGTGCGATGACGAAGGGACGGATGCCTCTACCCTGAGCCCATGGCATCTCGCGCGCCCCGGACGGCCGCGGTGGCGGCATCCGTCCTCCTCGCTCTCACGCTGCTCACCGCCTGTGCTCCGGAGAACGCCCCTTCGGGCGGGTTCACCTTCAGCCCGACCCCATCGACGTCGGCCTCGGTGAGGCCCACCCCGACCCCCACCCCGACGGCGAGGGCCGAGATCCCCGACGACTGCCGCGAGATGCTCACCGACGACGTGCTCGCGCAGCTCGAGGGCGTGCCGCTCAACGATCCCGCGCTGGGATCATTGGGGCCGCAGCCCGACGGCGGGCTCGTGTGCGTGTGGCGCGATCCCGCCGCCGACACCACGGGCCTTCGGACGACGATCGACTACGTGTCGCGGGGACCCGCGCTCGACATGCTCAACAAGCTCGTGGCCGACGAGGGGTACACCTGCTACACGCCCGACGGCGGCACCCGCTGCGAGAAGACGTGGCAGAACCCGATGTACCCCGTCACCGACGGCCGCACGCTCTTCTGGCGCGACGACATCCTCATCGACACGTCCTACTCGAACCTCGCGCCCGCCGGCTACACGGCCGCCGTGGTCGAAAGCATCTTCGGGTGACCGCCGCAGGCTGACACCCCGGTCAACCCCACACCGTGCGATCCAGGCGGGCCCCGTAGTCCTCCGGCCGCCACTGCGTCTCCACGCTCGCCAGCCACAGCCCGCCCCGGAGCGTGTGCTCCTCATGAACCGCTCCGCGCGTGCGCGTGCACACCGTTCCCTCGGCCTCGGAGCGGCAGGCGAACCCGTCGGACCCCAGCGCGGCCTCGGCCATGATCCCGGCGTCGGCATCGACCTTCGACAGCGTCGTCACGATGCTGCCGGCGGCGAACGTCCAGGTGCAGGTGACCAGCACCTCGGAGGCGGCGGCATCGGCGAACGCCGTCGCGGCCGTCGTCGAAGCTGTCTTCGACTGGCTGAGCAGCGATCCGGGGTGCCATGTGAGCTCGTTCCACAAGTCGTCGGCGTACAGCGTGCGGCAGTCGATGGCCCCGCCGTCGGCGGCCTTCTGCGCCGGCGTCTGCGCCGGAGTCGCCCGGGGATGCGGCGCCGTCGCGCTGCGCAGCGTGTCGCCGACCCACGCGACGGTGACCGGCACCATCGGCAGCGACAGCCAGAGGAGGGCGCCGACCACCGCGGCGCACAGCAGCCCGGCGGGCACGGCGATCCAGGAATTGCGACCGCCGATCCGCGCCATGGGGTCCCCACCTCCGCTCCCACGGTAAGCCGGGGCGGCGTCGCGTCCGCCGCGGCGCGCGCGAGACGGCGCGAGGAGGTCGCGGACCGGCTGCGCAGCCGGCTCAGGGTGCCACGGGCGGGCAGCATACTCCGCCGTCCCGCCGAGTGCCACCCTCTCTTCACATCCGCCTTCATGACGGACGGTATTCATCACGGCGGATCGTCGAGGGCCGGCACATCGCCGGTCCTACGCCGCACGTGAGATGGAGGAGGAGCATGTCGACTTACGACACCGATCCGTATGCGAACCAGAGCACGGGTATGGGCCAGGGCACAGACTCAGGCGACATGAAGGAGCGCGCGAAGGAGACCGTCGCTGAGGTGGGCGCCGGCGCGAAGAACGTCGCCGAAGTGGCCGGCGAAGAGGCCAAGAGCGTGGCTCACGACGCGAAGAGCGCGGCACGAGGGTTCCTGTACGAGACTCGCGCGCAACTGTCGGACCAGGCGTCGACACAGCAGCGCCGTGCCGCAGACGCGCTGAGGAGCACGAGCGACGAGTTCGCCGGGCTGGCCAACGGCACCGCCACCGGCTCGGGCATTGCGACGAACGCCGCGCGCGCCGTCGGCGAGCAGACGCGCAAAGTGGCGGACTGGCTGGAACAGCGTGAGCCGGCCGACATCGTGTACGAGGTGCGCACGTTCGCGCGCCGGCACACGGGAGCCTTCCTGGCCATCGCGGCCGGCGTCGGTCTCGTCGCCGGGCGGCTGACCAAGGCGCTCGTCTCCGACGCCCGCGACAGCAGCCGCGCATCGAGCGGATCGCTCGACTACTACGGCAGCACGCAGCCGGGGTACCGCGGTACGCAGCCGGCCATGGTGACCGGGGCCCCGACGGGCGCCGGTACGGCGGCGGGCTACGGCGGCACGGCCGCCAGTGCCGGCACGGTCGGCTACGAGGGTGACACGCCCATCGCCGACGCGCTGGCAGGCGACCCGCTCACGACCGGCGCCGACCCTGGCGTCACCGCCGGCACAGCAGACGAATGGTCGGCGACGGGCGAGGCACGACGATGACGGACATGCCCACGCCGTCTCAGCAGAAGGCGGCCGAGACATCGCTGGGCGAACTGGTCGGCGAGGTCTCGCGCGACCTGTCGGAGCTCATGCGCAAGGAGCTCGAGCTGGCCAAGGCAGAGCTCTCGGAGTCGGCCAAGCGCGCCGGGATGGGTGCCGGACTCCTGGGCGGGGCGGGGTACGCCGGCATGATGGCCGTGTTCTTCCTCTCCGTCGCCCTGTGGTGGGGTCTCGGCGATCTCATCGACAGCCTCGGCTGGTCGGCGGTCATCGTGGCCGTCATCTGGGGCATCATCGCCGCGATCCTCTACGCCGTGGGGCGCAAGCGACTGAAGACCGTGCAAGGGGCGCCGAAGACGGTGGAGACCGTCAAGGAGATCCCCGACGCGCTCAAGAGAAATCAGGAGAACCGATAATGAGCAACGCAGATCAGATCCGCGCCGACATCGAAGTGACGCGCGATGAACTGGGCCGGGACGTGGACGCGCTCGCCGACAAGGTCTCGCCTCCCAAGATGATGGAGCGGCAGAAGACGCGGGTGCGCCAGGCGCTCGGCGACGTCAAGGGCCGCGTGATGGGGGTGGCCGACGACCTCGGCGACTCCGCATCCTCCGCGGGCCACACCGTCGGCGACAAGCTCGGAGCCGCGGGCGACGCCGTGAAGGAGCTGCCGGACAAGGCCCGGCGGCAGGCTCAGGGCACGCCGCTCGTGGTCGGCCTGCTGGCCGCGGGGGTCGGCTTCCTCGTCGCGAGCCTCATCCCCGCCACCGACTCCGAGAAGCGCTGGAGCACCCAGCTGCGCGACCAGGCCCAGCCGCTCGTCGACAAGGCGGTGGACAAGGCGAAGGATGCTGCGCAGGATGTCGCGCAGAACCTCAAGGAGCCGGCCAAGGACGCCGTCAACCAGGTCAAGGACTCGGCCGTCTCGTCGGCGGAGACCGTGAAGGACGAGGCGCAGAGCACGGCCGAGCGCGTCAAGGAGAACGTCGCACCGGACAGCGGCTCGACCGGCACCGGCACGACCGGCACCACCGGCGACACCGGAACGACGACGCAGTACTGATCCCCGGCATCCGTTCTCCGGGAACGGCGAAGGGCCCTGGCGGAAGCCAGGGCCCTTCGTTCGTGCGTCCAGGTCTCGAATCGGGTTCGAGATCTCGGACTCAGTTGTAGTCGGTCGTGAAACCGTCGGTGGAGAAGCTGTCGAAGTCGACGTAGCTCAGGTCGGCGTCGGTGTACGCGCCGTCCGAGGCGAAGATGCGGTTGGGGTACCGCTCGCTCTTGGCCTCCTCCGTCGCCTCGACCGTGACGTTGCGGTACTTCGCAAGTCCGGTTCCGGCGGGGATGAGCTTTCCGATGATGACGTTCTCCTTGAGGCCGACGAGCGGGTCGCTCTTGCCCTCCATGGCCGCCTGCGTGAGCACGCGGGTGGTCTCCTGGAACGACGCGGCCGACAGCCACGACTCCGTCGCGAGCGACGCCTTCGTGATACCCATCAGCTCGGGACGACCCGACGCGGGGCGCTTGCCCTCGCCCACGGCCTCGCGGTTGATCTGCTGGTAGCGCTTGAAGTCGACCAGCTCACCCGGCAGCAGCGTGGTGTCGCCGTGGTCGACCACGGTGACCTTCCGCAGCATCTGACGGACGATGACCTCGATGTGCTTGTCGTGGATCGGCACACCCTGCGAGCGGTACACGCCCTGGACGCCGTTGACGAGGTACTTCTGCACCTCGCGGGCACCCTGCACGCGCATGACCTCCTTGGGGTCGAGCGTTCCGACCTGGAGAGGCTGGCCGACCGTGACGCGCTGGCCGTCCTCGACCAGGAGCGTCGCGCGCTTCAGGACCGGGTAGACGTGGGGCTCGTCGCCGTTGTCGGGCGTGAGGATGACCTTCTTCGACTTCTCGGTCTCGTCGATCGTGATGCGTCCGTCGGACTCGGCGATCGGCGATGCGCCCTTCGGGGTTCGCGCCTCGAACAGCTCCTGCACACGGGGAAGACCCTGCGTGATGTCATCCGCCGACGCCGAGCCACCGGTGTGGAACGTACGCATCGTCAGCTGCGTTCCGGGCTCACCGATCGACTGGGCCGCGATGATGCCGACCGCCTCGCCGATGTCGACGATCTTGCCGGTCGCGAGCGAACGGCCGTAGCACTTCGCGCAGACGCCGACCGCCGAGTCGCAGGTGAGCACCGAGCGGACCTTGATCGACTCGACACCCGCCTCGACGAGCTTGTCGATGAGCACGTCGCCGACGTCCTCACCGGCCGAGGCGACGACGTCGCCGTTCGGGGCGGTCGCGTCGGCCGCGAGCGTGCGGGCGAACACCGAGTTCTCGACGTTCGCGTCGCGCACCAGCGTGCCGTCGGCACCCGGAGCGGCGATCGTGAACTCGAGGCCCTTGGTCGTGCCGCAGTCCTCCTCGCGGATGATGACGTCCTGCGAGACGTCGACCAGGCGACGGGTCAGGTAGCCCGAGTCGGCCGTACGGAGAGCCGTGTCGGCCAGACCCTTACGGGCACCGTGCGTCGCGATGAAGTACTCCGCCACCGACAGCCCCTCGCGGTACGAGGAGATGATCGGACGCGGGATGATCTCACCCTTCGGGTTGTTCACCAGGCCTCGCATGCCCGCGATGTTGCGGATCTGCAGCCAGTTGCCACGAGCACCCGACGACACCATGCGGTTGATCGTGTTGTCCTCGGGGAAGTTGTCGCGCATCGCCTTCTGGACCTCGTCGGTCGCCTCGGTCCAGATCTTGATGAGCTCCTGACGACGCTCGGCGTCGGTGGTGAGACCCTTCTCGAACTGGCCCTGGACCTTCGCGGCCTGCTTCTCGTAGCCGGCGACGATCTCGGCCTTGTTCGGCGGCGTGAGGATGTCGCTCAGCGCCACCGTGACACCCGAACGGGTGGCCCAGTAGAAGCCGGCGTCCTTGATGCGGTCGAGCGAAGCAGCGACCTCCACCTTGGGGTACTCCTCGGCGAGCTTGTTCACGATCTGCGACAGCTTGCCCTTGTCGGCCTGCTCGCGAACGAACGGGTAGCCCTTGGGGAGCGTGTCGTTGAAGATCGCCTGACCGAGCGAGGCGTCCAGGAGGCCGTGACGCTCGTAGCCCTCGGGGGCTTCACCTTCGAGGAAGGTCAGACCCGGCACACGGATGCGGACCTTGGCCTGCAGGTCGAGCGTTCCCTCGTCCTTCGCGAGGATCGCCTCGCCGACGGAGCCGAACACGCGACCCTCACCGGCGGCACCCTCCTTGACCGTGGTCAGGTGGTGCAGGCCGATGATCATGTCCTGCGAGGGCAGGGTCACCGGGCGTCCGTCCGACGGCTTGAGGATGTTGTTCGAGGCGAGCATCAGGATGCGGGCCTCGGCCTGTGCCTCCACCGACAGCGGCAGGTGCACGGCCATCTGGTCGCCGTCGAAGTCCGCGTTGAACGCGGCGCAGACGAGCGGGTGCAGCTGGATGGCCTTGCCCTCGACGAGCTGCGGCTCGAAGGCCTGGATGCCGAGGCGGTGCAGCGTGGGCGCGCGGTTGAGGAGTACGGGGCGCTCGCGGATGATCTCCTCGAGCACGTCCCACACCTCGGGGCGCGTGCGCTCGACGGCGCGCTTGGCCGCCTTGATGTTCTGCGAGTGACCGAGGTCGATCAGGCGCTTGATCACGAACGGCTTGAACAGCTCGAGCGCCATCTGCTTGGGCAGACCGCACTGGTGCAGCTTGAGCTGCGGACCCACGATGATGACCGAACGGCCCGAGTAGTCCACGCGCTTGCCGAGCAGGTTCTGACGGAATCGTCCCTGCTTGCCCTTCAGCATGTCGGACAGCGACTTCAGCGCACGGTTGCCCGTACCGGTGACGGGGCGACCGCGGCGGCCGTTGTCGAACAGCGCGTCGACGGCCTCCTGCAGCATCCGCTTCTCGTTGTTGACGATGATCTCGGGGGCACCGAGGTCGATCAGGCGACGGAGGCGGTTGTTGCGGTTGATCACGCGACGGTACAGGTCGTTCAGGTCGGAGGTCGCGAAGCGGCCACCGTCCAGCTGCACCATCGGGCGCAGCTCCGGCGGGATCACCGGGACGACGTCGAGCACCATGGAGGCCGGGCTCATGCCCGTCTGCAGGAACGAGTTGACGACCTTGAGGCGCTTGATCGCACGGATCTTGCGCTGGCCCTTGCCCTCCGAGATCTGCAGGTGGAGGCTGTCGGCCTCGGCCTGCAGGTCGAAGCTCTCGAGGCGGCGCTTGATCGACTCGGCACCCATGTGGGCGTCGAAGTACTGACCGAAGCGGTCCTGCAGCTCGTGGAAGATCTCGTCCTCGCCCTTGAGCTGGCCGACCTCGAGGTTGCGGAAGTCCTCCCACACCTTCTCGAGGCGCGTGACCTGGTCATCCGCGTTCTTGCGGATGGCGGCCATCTCCTTCTCGGCGGCGTCCTTGACCTTCTTCTTCTGGTCGGCCTTGGCGCCTTCCTCCTCGAGCGCGGCGAGCTCCTCCTCCAGCTTCTGGAGGCGAGCGGCGACACGCGCGTCGCGGCGGTCCGCGAGCGTCTTCAGCTCGAGGCGGATGTTGCTCTCCTGCGTCGGGAGGTCGCGGTGGCGAGCCTCGTCGTCGACGGAGATCACCATGTACGCCGCGAAGTAGATGACCTTCTCGAGGTCCTTCGGCGCCATGTCGAGCAGGTAGCCCAGGCGCGAGGGGACGCCCTTGAAGTACCAGATATGCGTGACGGGCGCGGCGAGCTCGATGTGGCCCATGCGCTCGCGGCGCACCGAGGACTTGGTGACCTCGACGCCGCAGCGCTCGCAGACGATGCCCTTGAAGCGGACGCGCTTGTACTTGCCGCACGCGCACTCCCAGTCGCGCGAGGGGCCGAAGATCTGCTCGCCGAACAGACCGTCCTTCTCGGGCTTCAGGGTGCGGTAGTTGATGGTCTCGGGCTTCTTGACCTCGCCGTACGACCAACGACGGATGTCGTCAGCGGTGGCCAGGCCGATGCGAAGCTGATCGAAAGTGGTTGATTCGAGCACTGGTTCTCCTGTGTCGGAAATCTTTTAGATGAGTCAGTCGGTCGCTGAGCTTGTCGAAGCGTCAGATCTCGTCGATCGACGACGACTCGAAGCGGCTGGAGATGTTGATGCCGAGCTCTTCGGCGGCACGGAAGGCCTCGTCGTCGGTGTCGCGGAGGTTGACCGCCGAGCCGTCGGCCGAGAGCACCTCGACGTTCAGGCAGAGCGACTGCATCTCCTTCATGAGCACCTTGAACGACTCGGGGATGCCGGGCTCCTGGATGTTCTCGCCCTTGACGATCGCCTCGTACACCTTGACGCGGCCGAGGATGTCGTCGGACTTGATCGTGAGGAGCTCCTGGAGCGCGTACGCGGCGCCATAGGCCTCGAGGGCCCACACCTCCATCTCACCGAAGCGCTGGCCACCGAACTGCGCCTTACCACCGAGCGGCTGCTGGGTGATCATCGAGTACGGGCCCGTCGAGCGCGCGTGGATCTTGTCGTCCACGAGGTGGTGCAGCTTCAGGATGTACATGTAGCCGACCGAGATCGGAGCCGGGAACGGCTCACCGGAGCGGCCGTCGAACAGCTGCGTCTTGCCCGAGGAGTCGATCAGGCGCACGCCGTCGCGCGTGGGGAGGGTCGAGTCGAGCAGACCCGCGATCTCCGCCTCGAAGGCGCCGTCGAACACCGGGGTGGCGACCTTGGTTCCCGCGGGCGCCTCGAGGGCCTGCTCCGGCAGCTTGGCGGCCCACTCCGGGGTGCCCTCCACCTTCCAGCCCTGCTTGGCGATCCAGCCGAGGTGCAGCTCGAGGACCTGACCGAAGTTCATTCGGCCCGGGATGCCGAGCGGGTTCAGGATGACCTGCACCGGCGTGCCGTCCGCCAGGAACGGCATGTCCTCGACGGGCAGGATCTTCGCGATGACGCCCTTGTTGCCGTGACGGCCGGCGAGCTTGTCGCCCTCGGTGATCTTGCGCTTCTGGGCGATGTACACCACGACGCGGCGGTTGACGCCCGAGCCGAGCTCGTCGTCGCCGTCCTCGGCGTTGAACTCCTTGACCGCGATGATCGTGCCCTGCTCACCGTGAGGCACCTTCAGCGACGTGTCGCGCACCTCGCGGCTCTTCTCGTTGAAGATCGCGCGGAGCAGGCGCTCCTCGGCCGACAGCTCGGTCTCGCCCTTGGGCGTGACCTTGCCGACCAGGATGTCGCCGGGGCGCACCTCGGCGCCGATGCGGATGATGCCGCGCTCGTCGAGGTCCTTCAGCAGGTCGGGGCTGACGTTGGGGAGGTCACGCGTGATCTCCTCCTTGCCGAGCTTCGTGTCGCGGGCGTCGACCTCGTACTCCTCGATGTGGATCGAAGAGAGCGTGTCGTCCTTCACCAGGTCCTGGCTCAGGATGATCGCGTCCTCGAAGTTGTGCCCCTCCCACGTCATGAACGCCACGAGGAGGTTCTTGCCGAGGGCCAGCTCGCCGTCTTCGGTCGCAGGACCGTCGGCGATGACCTCGCCGGCCTCGACGCGCTCGCCCGCCGAGACGACGACGCGCTGGTTGTACGAGGTGCCCTGGTTGGAGCGGTCGAACTTGCGCAGGAAGTAGTCCTGCGTTCCGCCCTCGTCGAGCTGGACGGTCACGACGTCCGCCGAGACCTCGACGACCACACCGGCCTTGTCGGCGGTGACCACGTCACCGGCGTCGATGGCCGCGAAGCCCTCCATGCCGGTGCCGACCACCGGCGACTCCGAGCGGAGGAGCGGGACGGCCTGACGCTGCATGTTCGCGCCCATGAGGGCGCGGTTCGCGTCGTCGTGCTCGAGGAAGGGGATGAGCGAGGTCGCGACCGACACCATCTGGCGCGGCGAGACGTCCATGTAGCCGATCTCCTCCGAGTGGAAGAGGTCGACCTCGCCGCCGTTGCCGCGACGTGCCAGGACGCGGTCCTGGGCGAAGCTGCCGTCGGCCTTCAGCTCGACACCCGCCTGGGCGACGATGTAGTCGCTCTCCTCGGAGGCGGTCAGGTAGTCGATCTGGTCGGTGACCTTGCCCTGGACCACGCGGCGGTACGGCGTCTCGATGAAGCCGAACGCGTTGATGCGCGCGAACGAGGCGAGCGAGCCGATGAGGCCGATGTTCGGGCCTTCGGGCGTCTCGATGGGGCACATGCGGCCGTAGTGCGACGGGTGGACGTCGCGGACCTCGACGCCCGCGCGCTCGCGCGACAGGCCGCCGGGGCCGAGCGCCGAGAGGCGGCGCTTGTGCGTCAGACCCGCGAGCGGGTTGTTCTGGTCCATGAACTGCGACAGCTGCGACGTTCCGAAGAACTCCTTGATCGCGGCCACGACGGGGCGGACGTTGATCAGGGTCTGCGGCGTGATCGCCTCGATGTCCTGCGTGGTCATGCGCTCGCGGACCACGCGCTCCATGCGCGACAGACCGGTGCGGACCTGGTTCTGGATGAGCTCGCCGACCGCGCGGATGCGGCGGTTGCCGAAGTTGTCGATGTCGTCGACGTCGAGGCGGATCTCGGCCGGCTTGCCGCCGCGCACGCCGTCGAACGTGACGTCGCCGCGGTGCAGGCGGACGAGGTACTTGATGGTCGCCACGATGTCGTCGACGGTGAGCACCGAGTCCGTGAGCGGCTTGTCGAGTCCGAGCTTGTGGTTGATCTTGTACCGGCCGACCTTGGCGAGGTCGTAGCGCTTCGGGTTGAAGTAGAAGTTGTCCAGGAGCGCGCGAGCGGCCTCGGCGGCCACCTGCTCGCCCGGACGCAGCTTGCGGTAGATGTCGCGGAGGGCGTCCTCCTTGGTGAGGATCGTGTCCTTCGAGAGCGTCTCCTCGATCGACTCGAAACCGGCGAACTCGGCGAGGATGTCCTCGCTCGTCAGGCCGAGCGCCTTGAGGAAGACGGTGACCGACTGCTTGCGCTTGCGGTCGATGCGCACGCCGACCTGGTCGCGCTTGTCGATCTCGAACTCGAGCCAGGCGCCGCGCGACGGGATGACGCGCGCCGACACGATGTCCTTGTCGGACGTCTTGTCGGGGGTCTTGTCGAAGTAGACGCCGGGCGAACGGACGAGCTGCGACACCACGACGCGCTCGGTGCCGTTGATGATGAACGTGCCCTTGTCGGTCTGGAGCGGGAAGTCGCCCATGAAGACCGTCTGGGTCTTGATCTCACCGGTCTGGTGGTTCATGAACTCGGCCTCGACGTACAGCGGGGCCGCGTAGGTCTTGCCGCGCTCCTTGCACTCCTCGATGGAGTACTTCTCGGGCTCGAGGTACGGGTTCGTGAACGAGAGCTGCATGGTCTCGCTCAGGTCCTCGATGGGCGAGATCTCCTCGAAGATCTCCTCGAGGCCGCTGATCTCGGGCACGTCGGTGCGGCCGGCGGCCTTGGCGTCCTGGACGCGGGCCTTCCAGGCCTCGTTGCCGACGAGCCAGTCGAAGGACTCGGTCTGCAGCGCGAGAAGGTCGGGGACCGTCAGCGTGTCGGAGATCTTGGCGAACGAGAGTCGGGAAGCTCCGCGTCCGTTCTTGGGGGTGGTGGTGGGGTTGGATGCGTTGCTCGCAGCAGCCAAGGGGATTACCTCCGTGGGCCCGTAGGGCTCGTTTCCTTGTCGTCAGGTGGAGTGCTCTTCATCCCCGAAACCCGCGCGGCACGCCTCGCGAGACGCGAGGGGGCGCGAGCACAGCCGACCACCATATGAGGGCAGGGGGAATCCAAGAGCGCAAAGACCCACTATACCCAGGACGACGCGCCGTGTCCAGTCGGATTCTTGACGACTTTCGGATGCTGCGGTATAACCCCGCCGGAAGCCCGGTGCCGGACCAGAACGGCCGTCCCCGGCGAGCACCGGGGACGGCCGTCAGCCGGCGTCGCCTACTCCTCGAAGCCGCCGTTGGGGTTGCAGGCCTGACCGGGGCTCGGGACGAACGCCTTGCCGCCCGCCGCGACGAACGCTCCGTAGCTCTGGACGCTGTGGAAGCCGTTCTTCTGGCTGCCCCGCATGCCGACGGCGTCGTCGTCGAACATCGGGTTGTAGTCGGGCGCGTCCGGCGGGTTCTCGATCGAATCGATCGTGTCGAGCCCGGAGAACACGCAGAGCGAATGCGCCTTGAGTGGTGCCGGAGTGTCTCCGCCCTTGCCGTTCACCTCGCCCGCCATCGCCGCTCCGCCGCTGCCGAGCACCAGCCCGACCGCCACGACCGCACACGCCAAAGCCTTCTTCATGCTTTTCCCCTCCCAGTGATGACGCCCGAGGTCCCCGGTTCGGGCGGACGGCGTCCTCTCCGAGGCCGTCACCGCCGGAACATACTCCTGGCCCTGCTTCAGGGGAAGGGCATGATCGGGAAGCGAAAAGACGACGCACCTGGCGAATCGCGCGCGCGCGGTGATGGCGAAACTTGCCCGATCGGGCCAATATATGCACATGACTGGGGTGGAACACCCCGTGATCCGCACTCCCGACCAGCGGATCCGGGTGTTCGTGAGTTCGACGCTGCGCGAGCTCGCGGAAGAGCGCGACGCGGTGCGGTCGGCCATCGAACGACTGCGCCTGGCCCCGGTGATGTTCGAACTCGGAGCCCGCCCCCACCCGCCCCGCGACCTCTACCGCTCCTACCTCGCCCAATCCGACGTCTTCGTCGGCATCTACGGCGACAGCTACGGCTGGGTCGCCCCCGGCGAAGACGTCTCCGGCCTCGAAGACGAGTACAACCTCGCGCCCCGCGCGATGCCCAAACTCATCTACGTCAAAGACACCGACACCCGCGACGACCGCCTGAAGACCCTCATCGCCCGCATCCAAGCCGACGACACCGCCGCCTACCTCCACTTCACCGACGCCCGAGACCTCGAAGACCAGGTCGCCGCCGACCTCGCCACCCTCCTCGCCGAACGCTTCGACCAGTCCCGGCGACCGGAGCCGACGACGGCGTCCGAGATCTCACTGGCGGCCCGTGTGCCCGAGCCGTACACCGAGACGATCGGCCGCGAGGGGGAGCTGGCCGAGATCCGCGCGCTGCTGGCCGGCGGCCTGCACCGGGTGGTGAGCCTCATCGGCCCCGGCGGGATCGGCAAGAGCCGGCTCGCGATCGAGGCCGCCCACGCGAACGGCGACCTGTTCCCCGACGGCGTGTACTTCGTGCCGCTCGAGGGCGTGCTCGAGCCAGGGCTGCTGCTGCCGACGATCGCGTACATCCTCGGCATCCGCGACACCGGCGCAGCCGCCCTCGAGGAGCGCATCGCCCAGGCGATCGGCGACCGGCACGTGCTGATCGTGCTCGACAACTTCGAGCAGATCGTCGACGAGGCGCCCGTCCTGGTGCGGCTGTACACCCTGGCGCCGCGCGCGTGCTTCCTCGTGACGAGCCGCACGGTGCTGCGCATCCGCGGCGAGCGGGTGTTCGAGGTCGAAGTGCTCGACACACCCGCTCCCGAAATGCCCGCGACGCTCGCCCAGGCGGCGGCGTCGTCGGCCTGCGCGCTGTTCGCCGAGCGCGCCGCCGCCGCGCTGCCCGGCTTCGAGCTCACGCCCGAGAACGCAGCGGACGTGGTGGAGATCTGCCGGCGGCTCGACGGGCTGCCGCTGGCCATCGAGCTGGCGGCGGCGAAGATCCGCCTGCTCACGCCGCACGACGTCGCCGAGCGCCTCGGGCAGAGCCTTCCGCTGCTGTCCACGTCGGTGCGGGACCTCCCGGAGCGGCACCGCACGATGAGGGCCACGATCGACTGGAGCGTGGGGCTCCTGACCCAGGAGCAGCGCACCATGCTCGAAGACCTCGGGGTCTTCGCCGCCCGGTTCAGCCTCGAGGCGGTCGAGGGGGTCGGCGCGGGCCGGTCGTGGGGCGATCAGGCCATCGAGACTCTGGCAGCGCTCATCGACGCGTCGCTGGTGCAGCGCGTCGAGTCGGAAGGGCGCTCGGTCTTCTCCCTCCTGGCGATCGTGCGCGAGTACGCCCTCGGGGTTCTCGAGGCGCGCGACGGCGCCACCGCGATGCGCGTCGCCCACGCCGACTACTACCTGGGTCTGGTGCGACGCATCGCGCCCCGGCTGCACGGGGCGGAGCAGATCGACGCGGTCGCCGAGCTGGGGCTCGAGCTGCCGAATCTGCGCGCCGCGGCCCGCCACCTGATCCAGGAGGACCGCCTCGACGACGCCGGGGACTTCGCCTGGACCATGCTCCCGTACTGGTGGATCTGCGGCTATTTCGCGGACGTCGCCCTGTGGATGGACGAGCTGCTCGACAAGAGCCTTCCGATCACGCCTCGCACCCGCGCAGTCGCGATCTTCTTCCCGCTGTGGGCGGAACTGTGGCAGCGCCCGAGCGACCAGGTGGTCGAGGGGCTCGGCGAAGCGGTGCGGCTGTTCCGCGAGAGCGGTGACCGGGATGCCGCGGCCATGGCGCTGGCGGCCAAGGCCTCGACGCGGCTGCAGTTCCCCGACCTCGATGAGGCGGTCGCCCGGGCGGAGCTGGACGAGGCGATCGCCACACTGCACGAGCTGGGAGACCGGTGGGCCGAGGCGCTCGCCGTCGTCGTGCGCGCCCAGCTGGGAATGGTGCGCCGCGACATCCCGGAGGCCATGCGCCACCTGGACCGGGCCGTCGCGATCGCCGACGCCGCCGACGACGCTTTCACGCGCGTCGTCGCGGGGAACAACCGGGCACGCCTCCGCTTTCTCCTGGGCGAACGCGACGAGGCCGAGAAGGAGTTCCTCCTGACGCTGACGCTGGCGGTGCGGCTGCACTTCGTCGACGGCGCCACCTACGGGCTCGAGGGGATGTGCGCGATCGCCGCGTCGCACGGCGAGGCCTGGCGTGCGGGTGCGCTCGCCGCCGTCGCGGCGACCATCCGGGAGACCACCGGGATCTACGACATCGAGGGCTTCGCCGTGCACCTGGAGCCGCTGGAGACCGTGCGCGCGGCCGATCCCGACAGCGTCGCGGCAGGTGAGCGGGCGGGGCGCGAGATGGGGCTCGCCGAGGCCATCGCCATCGCGCTGCCCGACGACGCCGACCTGCGCCAGACGGTCCCGTCGTGGTGACGGGCCCGGACGCCGCGGTGATCCGCACTCCCGACCAGCGGATCCGGGTGTTCGTGAGTTCGACGCTGCGCGAACTCGCGGAAGAGCGCGACGCGGTGCGGTCGGCCATCGAACGACTGCGCCTGGCCCCGGTGATGTTCGAACTCGGAGCCCGCCCCCACCCGCCCCGCGACCTCTACCGCTCCTACCTCGCCCAATCCGACGTCTTCGTCGGCATCTACGGCGACAGCTACGGCTGGGTCGCCCCCGGCGAAGACGTCTCCGGCCTCGAAGACGAGTACAACCTCGCGCCCCGCGCGATGCCCAAACTCATCTACGTCAAAGACACCGACACCCGCGACGACCGCCTGAAGACCCTCATCGCCCGCATCCAAGCCGACGACACCGCCGCCTACCTCCACTTCACCGACGCCCGAGACCTCGAAGACCAGGTCGCCGCCGACCTCGCCACCCTCCTCGCGGAACGGTTCGACGAATCGCGTGGCGACGCAGCATCCGTTCCGGGCGAGGCCCCTTCGCCGCTCGCGGGGCGCGTGCCCGTCCCCTACACGACCACCATCGGCCGCGAGGCCGACATCGACGCGGTGCGCACCCTCCTGGCGCGCGGCACCGACCGGGTGGTGAGCCTCATCGGCCCCGGCGGCATCGGCAAGAGCCGGCTCGCGATCGAATCGGCGCTCGCCTGCGGCGACCTGTTCCCCGACGGCGTGTACTTCGTGCTGCTCGAGGGCGTGCTGGAGTCGGGTCTGCTGCTGCCGACGATCGCCTACCACCTCGGCATCCGCGACAACGGGGAAGCGGCGCTCGAGGAGCGCATCGCCCACGCCCTGGCCGATCGCCGGGTGCTGATCGTGCTCGACAACTTCGAGCAGATCGTGGATGCCGCACCCGTCCTCGTGCGGCTGTACACGGTCGCCCCGACGGCGACCTTCCTGGTGACGAGCCGTATCGTGCTGCACATCCGCGGCGAGCGCGTGTACGACGTGCCGCCGCTGACCACGCCGCCGGGCCATGGCCCCGCGAGCCTCGACCGCGCCACGAGGTCGGGCGCGGTGTCGCTCTTCGTCGACCGGGCCCGCGCGATCGACCCCCGTTTCGACGTGACCCCCGGCAACGCCCGCGACCTGGCCGACATCTGCCGCCGGCTGGAGGGCCTGCCGCTGGCCATCGAACTGGCCGCAGCCAAGGTGCGCATCCTGAGTCCCGCCGGTATCGCCGACCGTCTCGGGCAGAGCCTGCCGCTGCTGACGGCGGCGGTGCGCGACCTGCCCGAGCGGCACCGCACGATGCGGGCGACCATCGACTGGAGCGTGAGCCTGCTCCCCGACGACCAGCGCGCACTGCTCGAAGACCTCGGCGTCTTCGCGACGCGCTTCACGCTCGACGCCGTCGAGGCGCTCGCGTCGGGCACGGCCTGGAGCGACCACGCGATCGACGGGCTCGCGGCGCTGGTCGACGGGTCGCTGGTGAAGCAGACCGAAGTCGGCGGACGCCGCGTGTTCTCGCTGCTCGCGATCGTTCGCGAGTACGCCCTCGAGCACCTGAAGGCACGCGGCGATGCCGACAGAGTGCGCCGCGCCCACGCCGACTACTACCGGGGTCTGGTGCAGCGCGTCGCGCCCGATCTGGGCGGTCCGGGGCAGGCGGAGGCGGTGCGGCGTCTCGGGCTCGAGCTTCCGAACCTCCGCGCCGCGGTGCGGCACCTCATCCACACGAACCGGCTGGACGACGCCGGCGACTTCGCCTGGAGCCTCCTCATCTACTGGTGGATATCGGGCTTCTTCGCCGAGGTGAGGGTCTGGATGCTCGAGCTGCTCGAGAAGCAGAGCGATCAGCCCATCACGCAGCACACGCGCGCCGTCGCGTGGTTCTTCGCGCTGTGGGGTGAGATGTGGCAGCGGCCCAGCGAGCAGGTGGTCGCGGGGCTCGGCGAGTGCGTGCGGCTGTTCACCGAGAGCGGCGACGAGGATGCCGCGGCCATGGCGCTCGCCGCTCGCGCGACCGCGCGCGTGCAGCTGTCGGACCACGACACCGACCGGGCCGAGGACGAGCTGCGCCAGGCCGTGGTGGCCCTGCGGGAAGACGGCAACACGTGGGCGGAGGCGATCACGGAGGTCTCACTCGGACGCCTCGCGTGGGTGCGCGGAGCCACCGACGACGCGCTGGCCCACTTCGACCGCGCCACGTCGGTGGCGGAATCGGGCGGCGACCTGTTCACGACGTCGGTCGCCGGCAACCTCCGCGCGCGGCTGAACTTCCAGCTCGGCCGCATCGAAGACGCCGAGCGCGAGTTCGTGCACACCCTTCTGCTCTCGATCGGCCTGCACTACGACGAGGGAGTGGCGTACGGCCTCGAGGGCGTGTGCGCCGTCGCCGCCGCGCACGGAGAGGCCTGGCGAGCGGCAGCGCTCGCGGTCGCCGCGGGAGAGATCCGGCAGCGCATCGGCATCTTCGACGTCGAGGCCTTCACGGTCCACACGCCCTACCTCGACATCCTGCGAGGCCGCGACGCGCAGAGCGTCGCCGCCGGCGAGCGCGCCGGCGCCGAGCTCACCATCGTCGAGGCGGGGCAGCTGGCGCTCAGCGAGGAGGACTACGCGGGCGTCGCCGAGATCCTGCGGAACTGGTGACGGGCGGAGCGCTTCCGTCTCGGAGCCTCCGGGTGTCGGAGCCACCATGTATCAGGGCCGGCGCGCGGCACTCTGGCGCGGTGAGGAGCACGCTCGTATGCTGTGCAGCGAACAGCGCTCCTGGAATCCACAGGTGGGCGGTGCCGATGGGGGCACCGGGGCAAGGGAGTCGACATGGTTCGCGTTCCTGACGTGCCGCGGAGCAGGGTCGACGTCGAGGGCGACGTCGACGTGCTCGACGTGCGCGTCGATCGGGCGCCCGACGACGTCGCCCCGAACGAGTTCGGCGTCACGTTCCTGGCCGACGTCGTGCTGCATGCGCTGGCCGACACCGTGGCCACGCTGCGTGTGCGCGGCACGGACGACTTCCACTACGCGGCGATCGTCGTGCGCGACGGCGTCGCAGCGCTCGTGCATCTCGAGCTGCGAGGTGGCGATGAGTACACCGCCGACATCGCGCTGAGCGCCGGCGAGACGCTGCACCTGAGCGTCGTGGCGAGCGATTTCGAGACCGGCATCTCGTGGCTCGAGCACCAGGTCGCCGAGGGCGGGATGGGCATGGGCGGCGGCGCGGAGGCGGCCGCCGAGCCGCCACCGCCACTGCCTCCTCTCCTGCCCCGGCCCGGCGAGGTGGTGGGGGGCGGGGGGATCGGCGGGCGATCGCCGGGTCTGGCCCCCGTCGGACCGCTGCCCGCGCCGCCTGTCGGGCCTCCCGCACCTCCCCCGCCGCCGGCGGCGGCCGAGCGCGAAGCGGCGGCCGAGCCCGAGGCGCCGCCCGAGCCCGAGGTGGCTCCCGCACCCGCCGGCCCGCCCGCGCCCGGCCTGGACGGCGCCGCCCGCGTGCCGGCGTTCGTCGACGCGGAGGTGCCCTCGCAGGTCGTGGACGGGGTCGAGTTCGACGCCGTCGTGCGCCTGTCGCTCGAAGACCTGGCGCCGACGCCGGGCACGGCCCGCCGAAAGGCGAGCGTGCGATTCGACCCGTCGCGCGAGATCGAGGTCGGGGTTCAGCTGCGCGGGCTGGCCTTCGCCGCGGGGACGCCCCCGGTGGTCACGACGACCCTTCCCACGACGGCCGACGAGCCCCGGCGTCTCGTCTTCCGGCTGGTTCCCGACGGACCGGGACGCGGCCACATCACGGTCACCTTCAGCCAGCCGCCGGTGGTCGCTCCCCTCGCCGTCCTGGCCCTGAGCACGCCGATCCTGACCGCCGACGACGCGGAGGAGGCCCCTGCGGGCGATCACCGCGTGGTCGCGGCCGCCGTCGCCGCTCCGCCGCGCAGCATCGCCGACCTGCCCACCCTCGCGATCGACGAGACGATCTCGCGCGGGAAGTCGGAGCTGCTCATCACGGCGAAGATCGGGCGCACCTTCGTCCGGAACTCGGTGCGCCTCGACGACAAGGCGGCGTACGTCGAGGGCATCTACGCCGACCTCGCCGCGATCCGGACGGCGTTCGCCGAGGAGGTCGAGGACGACCCCGACGAAGCCGCCGAGACGGCGCGGCGCGAGGTGCGCTCGCTCGGCGCGCGGATCGCGCGCGAGCTGCTCGGCGACGAGATCAACGCACTGCTGTGGAACCGGCGCCGTCGCATCTCGCAGCTCGTGCTGCAGACCTCGGGCGAGCTCGACATCCCGTGGGAGATCGTGCACCTCGTGCCCGTCGGCAAGCAGCGGCCCGATCCCGACCGCTACTTCCTCGGCGACCTCGGGCTCACGCGCTGGATGTACGGCACGGCCCGGCCGACCGTCATCCCGGTCGACGTCACCCGCGTGGTCGCCATCGCCCCCGAGTACGTCAACCCGGAGTACGCGCTGCCCCGTGCCCTCGAGGAGGTGCACACGCTCGGCGAGCTCCTGGCGGCGAGTCCTCGCTCGGCGGTCGATCCCGCCGAGCTGCGACGCGCGATCGCCGACGGCTTCGACCTCCTCCACTTCGCCGGCCACGGCCGGTGGCGCGACGTGGCGCCCCTCGGACAGGAGATCGCCTTCGCGGCCTTCTCCGAAGACCACGACGACGGCTCGGCGTCCTACACCGACATCGATGCGCGGCGCGATCTGCCGGAACTCGACGAGGTCCCGACGGCGGCGCGCGCGCCGTTCGTGTTCCTCAGCGCCTGCGACGTCGGGCGCCTGCGCTCCGGCGCCACGGGGCTCGGCGGGTTCGCCGAGGTGTTCCTCCGAGGCGGCGTCGGCGTGTTCATCGGGTGCTCGTGGGCCGTCCGCGACGACGTCACGGCGGCGTTCGTGCGCGAGTTCTACGAGCAAACCCTGGGCGCCGACGCCACGCTCGGCGAGGCGGTCCTCGCCGCACGGCGGACCGCACGCGAGGCGGGGGACCTGACCTCGCTCGCCTTCACCGTGTTCGCCGACCCGCGGGCGAGGCTCGTGCGCGCCGGAGCGGCGCCCGGCGGCGACCCCCACTGACCGGCATCCGCTCGCCCGCTCGATGCCGCCGACTCCACGGGACAAGCCACCCCCCAGAGGACGACCCACCACCACCAGAGAAGCCACCACCAGAGAAGCCACCACCAGAGAAGGACGTGACACCATGGCCGACACCACCGCGACCGCCCGCGGCGCGACCCTTACCGCCGCCGAGCTGGCGGCGCTCCGAAAGCACGTCGTCCACACCGCCGACGGCCGGCTCGCGAAGACGGCGAGCGCGCGTCCGCGCACCGTGGAGGACTTCGGGACGACCGCCGACGATGTGCGACGCATGATCGACGTCGATCTCGCGGCGTTCGTCGACCAGCAGGGCCGCAAGGCGGCCGCCGGCCAGTCGCCGTCGCCCGTGCCGGTGCTGATCTGGGCGCACGGCGGCCTCACCGACAAGCCCGCGGGGCTGCAGACCGCCCAGCGCCAGGTGGGGTGGTGGAAGAAGAACGGCGTGTACCCGATCCACCTCGTGTGGGAGAGCGGCTTCAAGACCACCCTCGAGGACGTGCTCTCGGGCAAGGCGACCGGGAAGCGGGGCTTCACCGACCTCACCGACATCGCCGTCGAGGCGGCCGCGCGCGTGCTCGGCGGGCGCAAGTTCTGGGACGACATGAAGCTCGACTCCGCCGGCGCGTGCCTTCCGAGCGTGGGCGGCGGCGAGCCCGGCGGGGCGTTCGTGCTCGCCGCGGCGCTGCGCGAGTTCATGGCCGCCAACGCCGGCGCCGTCGAGCTGCACATCGCCGGCCACAGCGCGGGCTCGATCTACCACTCGCACTTCGTGCCCCGTCTTTTCGAGGGAGACGACGCGGTCGACAGTGTGAAGAGCGTCACCTTCCTCGCGCCCGCGGTGCGGGTCGACACCTTCGAGGCGACGCTGCTGCCCCTCGCGGAGGCGGGCAGGATCGAGAACCTCTCGATCTTCACGATGGACGAGACCCACGAGAAGCGCGACAACACCGGGAAGGTCTACCGCAAGTCCCTGCTGTACCTCGTCTCGCGGGCTTTCGAGGCGGAGAAGGATGCCGGCATCCTCGGCCTCGAGGAGCACCTGCGTCGCTCGGGCCGCACCATGGCCTACCTCGGCGACGCCGGCGAGCGGCTCGTGCTCGGTCCCGTCACCCGTGGTCGCCGGAGCAGCACGCAGGCGACGTCGCACGGCGACTTCGACAACGACGTCGAGACGATGATGAGTCTCGCGCGGCGGGTCGTCGGCGTGCCCGACAGCGACGAGCCCGACCGTGTCGCGGCGTTCCCGTCGCGGGCCCGCGAGATCGGCGAGTTCACGCCCGCGCCGCGTCCGGAACCGGTCGGCGCCCGCGGCGCCGAGCCGAAGAAGCTGGCCCTCTGCATCGGCATCGACGCGTACCCGCGCGACCCGCTGAGCGGGTGCGTCGCCGACGCCGAGTCCTGGGCGAAGGCGTTCCGCGAGGCAGGCTTCCAGGTGGAATCGATCCACAATGCGGACGCCACGCGCGACCGCATCCTGCGGGCGATGCTCGACAAGGTGTCGTCGGCGCGCGACGGCGACATCGTGGCGATCCAGTTCGCCGGTCACGGCACGTTCGTGCCCGATCTCGACGGCGACGAGACCGACGAGTTCGGCCCGAAGGACGAGGCCCTGTGCCCGGTCGACTTCCGCGACGGCCAGTTGATCATCGACGACGACCTCGGCGCCATCTGGGACGCCATCCCCGAAGGCGTCTCGGTCACACTCTTCTTCGACTCGTGCCACTCCGGGTCGGTGAACCGCGAGATCACGGTCGGCGAGTTCGAGGAGCGGAGGATCCCCGCCGGCGCGAAGCCCCGGATGACAGTGCTGAGCGCCGAAGAGGAGGCCGCGTTCCGTGAGGAGCGAGCAGCCTCTCCCGAGGACGAGTTCCGCACGGCCGCCTGGAAGCGGGTCGTGGAGGTCGAGACCGATCGCGCCGCTGCGCCGCGCGCGCAGCGCGTCGACGGACGCGAGGTGCTCATCAGTGCCTGCCAGCCCGACCAGGTCGCCCTCGAGACGAACGGGCACGGCGTGTTCACCAGCGCCGCGATCACCGTGCTCGGCAAGAGCCCGACGCTGACCAACAGCGAGTTCGTGGCCGCCGTGGTCGACATCCTCGACGACACCTACGAGCAGCGGCCGATGCTGTCGGCCGCGGAAGCCCTGATCGGGCGCGGCCTGCTGACGTCGGCCCGAGACGCGGTGCCCGCACCGGCGACGGCGATCGCGGCTGCCGCTGCGGCCGTCGGAGGTAACGGCCACCGCTCGCCCGACGAGCTCCGCACCGCGGCCATCGTGGCGATCCTGCGGGCGACCGCCGACCTGCTGGAGGCCGGCACCGGCGACTGACGGCCGCCGTTCCGGCCGACCAGAGGAGATCTGCGCAGGAGCGGGCCGTTCGGGGCGTTCCCTCCACTCTTGCGCAGATCCGCTCGAGTCCGCCGCGCGCACACGTTCAGCCCGTGGGCCGCGCGTGGCGGAAACGGATGCGCGTGCCCGGCCGGGCCTGAGCGACCAGGTCGAGCGCAGCATCCGTCACCACCGCGATGACGGGATAGCCGCCCGTGACCGGGCCGTCTGCGAGGAGGATGGTCGGCCGGCCGCTCGGCGGAACCTGCAGCGCGCCGGGGACCATGCCCTCGCTCGCGAGCTCACCGGTGCGCACGCGGGTGAGCTCCGGGCCGTCGAGCCGCGCGCCGACGCGATCGGCCCGGTTCGAGACCGTCCACACGGTGTCGAAGAGCGTGCCGAGCGCGTCGGGCGCGAACCAGTCGGCGCGCGGTCCAGGAGCGAGCTCCAGGTCGAGCTCGTCGTCGTGCGGGGCGCCCCACGCGCCGGGGGGAGCGACAGGAATAGGAGCCACCGCCTCGTCGCGGAGCGCCACGGTGTCTCCGGCGCGCAGCGCGGCCGGTCCGAGCCCGGCGAGCAGATCCGTCGCGCGGGAGCCGAGAGCCGGCCGGCCGTCGAGACCGCCGCGCACGGCGACGTACCCGCGCGCGCCGTGGGCGAACCAGTCGATATGCAGCTCGGTGCCCGCGCGCCAGAGGTGCGCCTCGTAGGGGTCCATCTCGTGCCCGTCGAGCCGCACCGTTCCCCACGCGCCGGTGACCGCGACCCACAGGTCGGAGCCGGCCAGGGCACGGAACCCGCCCATGGTCACCTCGATGCCCGCAGCGCCCTCCGGGTTGCCGAGCAGCCGGTTCGCCGTGCGGAGGGCCGTGCGGTCGAGCGCACCCGACACGGCGACGCCGACGGATGCCGCACCCCCGCGCCCGAGATCCTGCACGGTCGCCAGGAGTCCCGGTTCGATGATGCGGATGCTCCGCCCCGGCGACGCGGCCGGTGCGAGGTTGCGGATGCCCGGCCCCGGCGTCGCGGCGGGCGCGAGATCAGGAGATGAGGCGAAGGCAGGACGATTTGGCC
The DNA here is from genome assembly GCF_049912955.1 of Microbacterium sp. E-13. Classification (GTDB taxonomy): domain Bacteria; phylum Actinomycetota; class Actinomycetes; order Actinomycetales; family Microbacteriaceae; genus Microbacterium. The sequence continues at coordinate 670,229 of NZ_CP183973.1, read as the reverse complement.
CAGACTCTCCTGCTTTCGCCAGATCGCCTGATTTCGCGGGGGACGCCGCGGGAGCCGAAGCGTCTGGAGCGGATGCTGCGGCCCGCGCCACAGCGACCACCGGGGTTGCGAGATCTCCTGACGCGGCGACGGTCCCGCCGGTGACGGGCCGGAAGCGCACGCGCGTGCCGGGTGCGAGCAGGGCGGGGGACGCGGCATCCGCGTCGAAGAGCCGGGCGCCGGTCGTGCCGATGAGCCGCCAGCCGCCGGGGGTCTCGCGCGGATAGGCCCCCGCGAAGACGCCGGCGAGCCCGACCGCCCCGGCCGGCACGCGCGTGCGGGGCGACTCCAGACGGGGGACGTCGAACGGCCAGTCGTCGCTCATCAGATAGCCGAAGCCGGGCGCGAATCCGGTGAACGCGACGCGCCACTCCGCCGCGGCGTGGCGACGCACCAGCTCGTCGGGGGCGACCCTCAGGAGGCGCGCCGTGTCGTCCAGGTCCGCTCCGTCGTAGACGATGTCGAGCTCGACGAGCGGGCCGGACGCCCTCGCGCCGGGCGAAGCCTCCGCTGCGGCGGCGAGCGCCCAGGTCCGCGCGGACGAGAGCGGCAGCATCCGTGGATCGATCCGCACCAGCACGGTCCTCGCGGCCGGCACCAGATCGACGACGCCGTCCGGCCGGGTGGCGGCGAGCGCCGCATGCAGTGGCAGCACGTCCTCGAGCGCGGCGACCTCGAGGAGGAACGCGCGCTCCCCCATCGGTCGCACTCGCGGCGTCAGCATCCGTTCGTCCCCCGGCGGCGGGCCCCCCGGCTGTCGCGCGTGCCTCGGCTTCCGCCGGTCCCTCGGCTGTCCCGCGTCCCTCGGCTCCCGCCCTCCCTCACCACGGCGCTCGCACCTCCACGCGCGCGGCGTCGAGCGCGGCGCGCACCGCGCGGGCCATGTCGACGGCGGCGGGCGAGTCGCCGTGGACGCACAGCGACGCGGCATCCGCCCGCACCAGTGAGCCGTCGACCGCCTCCACCACGCCCTCACGCGCGAGCCGCACCGCTCGCGCCGCGACGAGATCCGGGTCGTCCAGCAGCGCGCCCGGCTGCGTGCGCGGCACGAGCGAGCCGTCGGGCAGATAGCCGCGGTCGAGGAACGCCTCGTGCACGAAAGGAAGACCGGCGGATGCCGCGGCCTCCCCGATCGCGCCGGGGAGGCCGAGCACCGGCAGGGGACGACCGAGCCGCTCCGCGAGGTCGGCGATCGCGCGGGCCACGGCGTCGGCCTGCACCCGGTCGGCGGAGACCGCGTGATAGAGCGCACCGTGAGGCTTCACGTAGCGGAGGTCGGCGCCCGCGGCCACGAGGTCGTCGAGCTGCCCGGCGACGGCGGCCGCGAGGTCGGCCGGGCCCATCGCGACGGCGACCCGGCCGAAATTCGCGCGGTCGGGGTACGAGGGGTGGGCGCCCACCGCCACCCCGAACCGCGCCGCCCGCGCGACCGACGCGCGCATGGACGCGGCATCCCCCGCGTGCCCGCCGCACGCGACGCTGGCGCTCGAGATGACGGCGAACATCGCCTCATCGTCGGCCGTCGGCACACCGTCGACGGTCTCGCCGAGGTCCGCGTTGAGGTCGATCGTCGCCATGGATCCACGGTACTGCTGAGCCGCGAGGCAGGTCCGGCTGCAGAACTCCACGGGCATGCGCGCGACTGCGCGTCGCCGGGGCTGGATCCGCTGCTCGGGTGCCGATTCCGTGGAGTTCTGCCGCACCCGCCGCGAGCAGCGGGCGCGGCTAACGTGGGGGCATGGCACGCGCGCGGGACGAGGCATCCGTTCCCGCCGTCCGGCTCTCGGACGGCACTCTCGCCCGCGTCGTGCGCTCGCCCTTCGGGGGCGGGTGGGAACTCGACGTGGACGGCACCCCGCAGTCGCACGTCGACCTCGACGATCCCACCCACCTGCACTTCGAGTACGTGGCGCGAATGGGCGCCGTGATCGACCGGCTGAAGCTGCCGGGGCAGCCGCTGACGGCGATCCACCTCGGTGCGGGCGCGCTCACGATCCCGCGGTACATCCAGGCGACGCGGCCCGGGTCCCGGCAGCAGGTGGTCGAGCTCGAGGCGGCGCTGTGGGACCTCGTGCGCGAGAACCTGCCACTTCCCCGCGGGGCGCAGATCCGCGTGCGGATCGGCGACGCCCGCGAGACCCTCGCGCGCCTTCCCGCCGGCCTCGTCGGGGCCGCCGACCTCGTCGTGTCGGACGTCTACTCCGGCGCCCAGACGCCCGCACATCTCACGACCGTCGAGTTCTTCACCGAGGCGGCGCGCTTCCTCGCGCCCGACGGCGTGCTGCTCGTCAACGTCGCCGACGGCGCCGGCCTGGCTTTCGCCCGCCGCGAGGTCGCGACCGTGCAGGCGGTGCTCGAGAACGTCATCGTGCTCGCCGAGGTGCAGACGCTCAAGGGCCGCCGCTTCGGCAACCTGGTGATCGCGGCGTCGCGTGCACGCCTGCCGACGGAGTGGCTGCCGCGCCTGATGGCCGCCGGCCCGCACCCCGCCAAGGTCGCCGAGGGCCGCGAGCTCGACGAGTTCGCCCGCGGCGCCCGAATCGCCACGGACGCCGATGCGACCCCCTCCCCCCGGCCGTCGGCATCCGTCTTCACCCGCTGACCCGGCTTCGTCGCAGAGCGGATGCCTCGACCCGGCGTGGCACGTCCGCCGCCCGCGAGACCACAAGGCACACTGGAAGGGCCACCGGCGCGGCGAAGGGAGTCAGACGTGAGCTACATCCGCGGGTACGATCCCGACACTCTCCGCGAACAGGTGAATCCGAGCGAGTGCAAGGAGCGCCTCGAGGAGATCGGCGAGCAGCGCAGCCTCCCGGCCCTGCTCGAGCGCGTGTGGCTGTTGAAGGTGCTGGACCGGACCGAGGACGCCCTCGTGATCTCCGAGCAGTCGGTGCGCGTCGCGCGCATGGCGGGCACCCGCAAGGACCTGCTTCGCGCCCGCATCCTGCACGCCACCGTGCTGCAGGCGCGCGGTGCGTACGCCGCCGCCGAGCAGGAGCTCACCACGTGTGCCGAGGAGGCCGAGGGGCAGGGCTGGGCCGGCATCGGCGCGTTCGCGTACCAGCACCGGGGCAAGGTGAACTTCGACACGGGCGACTACGAGGCGGCCCGCAAGGACTTCAAGCGCGCCTTGTTCCTGCGGCAGGAGTCCGGTGCCAGCGAGGACCAGCTCGAGTCGACGCTCCTGGCCATCGACGCCGCCGACCGGCGCCGGGCCGCGGCATCCGTGGCCAGCTGACTCCGCTTCCGCGGAGTGTCGGAGATATGTTCTAGTCTCACCACATGTCGGAACTGCATCGCGTGCGGCACTGGGCCGAAGCCCTCCTCGCCGCTCACCTCGACCCCTCATGGACCTTCGCGTTCGACAACGCCAAGCGCCGTGCGGGACTCTGCGACTACACGCGAAGACGCATCAGCGTCTCGCGGTATCTCGCGGCGCGCTACGACGATGACACCAACCATCAGACACTGCTGCACGAGGTGGCGCACGCCCTCGCGGGACCCCGCGCCGGGCACGGCCCGCGGTGGAGGGCCGTGGCGCGTGACCTGGGGTACGTCGGCGGCACCACTCACGGCGGCGAGACGGCGACCGAGCTGGCGCCCTGGATCGGCGTCTGCCCGGCGGGGCACGTCGCGTACCGCCATCGCAGGGCGACGCGTCCGACCTCGTGCGCGAGGTGCGCGCGCGAGTTCGACGAGCGGTTCCTCTTCACCTGGACGCACCGTGAGATCACTCGTGCCACGCGCCTTGCGGCGATGACCCCGCGCGACTGAGGGGCTCAGTAGGCGACGAAGGCGCCGCCTCGCAGCACCGGGACGACGGATGCCGCGTCCAAGGCCGCGGCGTTCAGCACCTCATCGCGCGCGCCCCGGTCGAGCTGCTGCCGGCCGGATCCGCTGGCGGTGAGGAGGTGACGCAGCGCGCCGCGCAGGCCACGGAACGCCTCGCAGGCCGCAGCCGCCTCCGGTGAGGTGTGGTCGATGCCGAGGCTTCCGAGGGCGTCGATGACAGCGCCGGCACCCAGCTGGTCTTCCACGGCGAACCGCACCGACTGCCCCTCCGGTCGGGGCGCCTGTGCGAGAGCGCCCGCCGCGATGACGGCGATGCTCGTGCGTTCGGCTCGGCGATGTTGCACGTCCAGCACGGCCTTCGCCGTCGCCCCGGCGTTTCGCAGGCAGCCGAGCAGCACCACGGCACCGGTGGCGGAAGCGGCCTCGGCGATCGCCGAGCCGCCGGTGCCGCCCGGCGCAGCGGACGGCGGCGAGTCGAGGGCATCCGTCACCATCGTCGAAAGTCCCAGCACGTCGACGATGACGACGACGTCGGCGGGCGCGAGGCGCTCGAGTCCCTCGATCCCCCAGTCGTGGCGGACCTGGTACCGGTGCTGGTCGAACGGGCTCTCGGGCATCCGTCCAGCGTAAGCGGGCGGCGCACCGGGCCGCGGGGATCGTATGGTCTCGCCGAATTCACACGTCGTCGACGCGCACGACGTGTCATCTCGGCGACAGCACACGATGCACGCAGCGCAACGAGTCGCCCGGCGCAACCCCCGCCCGCGCGCACGCGCGGGTGCGACACTGGAGCGCATGCGGATCCTGCTGAAGTTCGTGATCGACTGCGACCCCGCGGCCGCGTGGCGGGCGGTGCACTCGCCCCGCGCCGTCGCCGAACTCTACGGCCCGTTGATGGACCTCGCGCCGCTCGTGCCGAATGGCCTGCCGACGTCGTGGACCCCCGGCGACGATGTGCCGGTGCAGCTGTCGGCCTTCGGGGCGCTGCCGATGGGGCGCCAGCTCATCCACGTCAGCGAGCGGTCCGTCGACGAGGCCGGGGGGCGCGTGCGGATCTTCCGTGACAGCGGCATCCCGCTCACCGGCCCCCTGGCGAGCCTCGACGTCTGGGACCACCAGATGGCCGTCTCGCCGGCGCCCGGACAGCCGGGCAAGACCCTGTGGCGCGACCGCCTGGTGATTGACGGGCCGACGGCTCCGCTGCTGTGGCCGGTGCTGTGGGGCGTGTGGCAGTGGCGCGCCGCGCGGGTGCGCGCCCTGGCGCCGACGTGGGCGCACGACCCCGGGCTCTCCGCCGGCGCGGACGGCGACGCGCAGACGGCGGGTGGCGACCCCGCCCTCGAAGACGAGAGGAAGACGGATGCCTCGGCCGAGGCATCCGTCCCCGTCACTCCTGCGGAATGACGGTCAGAACGCGCGCGGTGTATTCGAGGAACTTGCGCATGAAGCCGCGGAGGAACTCCTCGGTGTCGGCGTCGGTCACCCGTGCGTCGTCGTCGATGAGGCCGGGCGTGACCTGCACGTAGGCCTCGGGCGAGGTCATCTGCCGGGCGTTCAGGTAGCTCAGCGTGCTGCGCAGCGTCTGCTGACCGACGGCGGTGCCGATCTTGCCCGGCGAACCGCCGATGACCCCGGTCGGCTTGTCTTCCCACGCGTTGTCGCCGTAGGGGCGGCTGCCCCAGTCGATCGCGTTCTTGAGCGGACCGGGGATGGATCGGTTGTACTCCGGCGTCACGAACAGTACGGCGTCGGCCGATGCCACCGCGGCCTTGAAGTCGATCGCGACCTGCGGATAGTCGCCGTCACGATCGCGGTTGTACAGCGGCAGGTCGGCGTAGGTGATCTCGAAGAACTCGAGCTCCCGCGGCGCCAGCCGCTGCAGCGCCTGCGCCAGACGGCGGTTGATGGACTCGCGCGACAGGCTGCCGATGATGATCCCGACGCGGTAGGGCGGTTCGTGCTCAACGATGTCGATCTGCATGCCGCGAGCATGCGCCTGCGCCCGGACGACCGGCGACCCCCTTGCGCGAACGCGGCCGGGGTATCACACGCGCGCGGCGACCCCTCTTCCCCCGCGAGGGAAGTCGCTGCAATCTGGGAGCCAGGGGGTGTGCCATGGCCGATGGTGTCGAGTACGCCGAGCCCGCCGACGAGCCCCGCACGCACGTGACGCTCCGGCTCATCGCGCAGGACCCGGCGGTGAGCGGCGACGACGGACACATCCTCACCGCCAAGGTCAAAGTGCCGTGGTCGCGCATGGAGGACGGCCCTCGCGGCGCCCGGCTGCACGTCGTCGACTACGACACCGCGACCGGCCGGTACGTCAAGCACGCCCCTCTGGGGAAGGAGGATCTGTTCGCGGATGCCTCCGACGACGTGCTGCGGACGGACCTGGCCTTCCACGCCCAGCACGTCTACGCGACCGCGGCGCGCACGCTGGCCACCTTCGAGACGGCTCTCGGCCGGCGGCTGCCGTGGGGGTTCCGCAGCCACCAGCTGTTCCTGGTCCCCCATGCGTTCGCCGAGGCGAACGCGTACTACTCCTCCGAGGACCGTGCGCTGCTGTTCGGCTACGTGCCCCCAGTCGACCCGCGCGGCGAGGCGGTGTACACCTGCCTGAGTCACGACGTCGTCGTGCACGAGACCACCCACGCGGTGCTCGACGGTCTGCGCCGGCGCTTCCTCGAGCCGAGCCTCCCCGACCAGGCCGCGTTCCACGAAGGATTCGCCGACATCGTCGCCCTCCTCTCGGTGTTCTCGATGCCCCCGGTCATCGAGCAGGCGCTCGGCCGGCCCGACAAGAGCGGACGCATTCCCCGCAGTCGCGTGGAGCCCCAGGCGCTGCGCGAGAACATGCTCGCCCGCGTCGCCGAGCAGATCGGCAGCGTGCTCACGCAGGGACGCGGGGCGCTGCGCCAGTCGGCGCTCAACCCTCCCCCGGAGGACTGGGCCAGGCTGCCGGAGTTCGTCGAGCCGCATCGGCGTGGCGAGGTGCTGGTCGCGATCGCCTTCGACCTCCTCATCGAGATCTGGTACAAGCGGCTTCAGGCGCTCTTCTCGCGTCCGAACGGCGAGCTGGGCAACGGCAAAGGCGTCACGGTCGACCGCTCGCGAGCCGCCGAGGAGGGGGCGAAGGCGGCGACGCAGCTGCTCACGATGCTCATCCGGGGCCTCGACTACCTGCCGCCGGTCGAGTTCGACTTCGGCGACCTCCTCAACGCGGTGCTGCTGGCCGACCATGAGGTGGTGCCCGACGACGACCTCGGCTACCGCACACTGCTCGTCGACGGATTCGCGCGTGCCGGCATCCAGCCGACCTCCGACCGCGTCACCGACGTGCTCGAGTCCGAGCTCCCGCCCCGCTACCTCGGGATCAACTTCGCCGGGCTCCGCAGCGATCGGGACGAGGTCTTCCGGTTCCTCTGGCAGAACGCGCGGCGGCTCGACGTGTCGACGGACTACTACACGGTGATCGAATCGGTGCTGCCGACGCAGCGGATCGGGCCGGACGGCCTGATCGTGCCGGAGTCGGTGGCCACTTACGTGCAGATGGCCGACATGACGGCCCGCGAGTTCACCGACGAGTCGGGTCTCCAGCTGTCCCCCGTCATCGATCCGCAGACGCCGGTGCAGCTGTTCGGCGGCGGAACGCTGATCTTCGACCAGTTCGGCCGGCTGAAGCTGCACATCCACAAGCGCCTCGACGACTGGCGCCGTCAGCAGCGGCGGCTCGACCACCTCGCGCGCACGGGGCGCCATGACTCCGCTGCCCGGCTGGGCTGGTCCGACCTCGCCGCGCGTGGGCAGACCTTCGCCGAGCTGCATCGCACGGTGCTGAACTCCGGGGAGTCGTGGTGAGCACCCCGGTTCGCCTGCGCCTGCGCATGTACCAGGTCGGCTTCGGCGACTGCTTCCTGCTATCGGTCGAGTACGACGGACCGCTCCCGGACGGCCGCGCCGAGCGGCACATCCTCATCGACTACGGCACGAGCCATTCGCCCCGCGAGGGCATGGCGCGCGGGCGGATGGGCGACGTGGCGGCGCTGATCGAGAAGCACACCGGCGGCAAGCTCGACGTGCTCGTCGTGACGCACCGGCACCGGGATCACCTGCGCGGCTTCGAGGTCGCCGCCGGCGGCACGATCATGAAGAAGCTCGCCCCGAACCTCGTGCTGCGGTCGTGGACCGAGGACCCGCGGCTGTCGGCGACCGCCGACGGGCCCGACGGTCCGGGCGCCGGCCCCGCCGTACCCGACGGGCTCACCCGTGCATCGGTGCGCTACGCCGCCCTCCTCTCGCAGGCGCAGGATCACGTCTCGCGGCTGACGTCGCTGGTGGGCCTCGACGACGACGTGCGGGCCGCCGCGGAGGATCAGCTCAAGAACGCCGACGCGGTGGCTCTCCTCGACGAGCTGTCGAGAGACGGCCGCGGCCGCTACCTCTACGCGGGCGCCGAATCCGGCCTCGAGGACGTCGTCCCGGGCCTGCGCGCTTCGGTGCTCGGCCCGCCGACCGTCGACCAGGACCCGCGTGTGGCGAAGCAGCGGGAGGACGACCCGGAGTACTGGCTCACGGCTCTGGGCGCGTCGCTGCGCGTGGTGGGGTCGGCCGCGGACGCCGACGACCGGCCGCCCATCACCCACGGGCCCGGCCCGGTGCGGTGGCTGATCGACCGGCTCGCGCAACAGCGCTCCCACTCGGCCGCCCGGCTCGTGCGAGACCTCGATGACGCGCTCAACAACACCAGCGTCATCCTTCTCCTCGAGGTGGGCGGACTCTCCCTGCTCTTCCCGGGCGACGCCCAGATAGAGAACTGGCGGCACACGCTCGAACGGCTGCCGGACGAGCCCGAGCTGCGCGACCGCCTCGCCCGCATCGACCTCTACAAGGTCGGCCATCACGGCAGCCGCAACGCGACGCCGCGGTCGCTGCACGCGCTGTGGGCGGCGCGCCCGGCGGATCGCCCGCGGATGGCGGCCGTCATGTCGACGCGGCAGGGCGTCCACGGCGAAGACGACGGCGCCGTCCCCCAGGAGCAGCTGGTCACCGCCCTGCGCCAGGTCGCCGACCTCTATTCGACCGACGACCTGTCGGGCGGAGAGGAGTGGCTCGAACTCGTGGCCGATGCCGCGCGCGGCCCCTTCCGTCCGGTGCCCGTGCCGAAGAACGACTGAACGGATGCCGCGCCGCAAGCCCTGCGCCGCGGCATCCGGATCGATCGAAGTGTCCACAGTGGTCGCCTCGCCTCCCCCTTGGCGACCACCCCTGCCACCTTCGAGACTGCCGCCCGCGCGAAGGTGGCAGATCGCGTCGCGTCGCGTGCGCCATGGCGACCACACCCGCCCCCTTCGCGACTGCGGCCCCGCGCAGGTGGCAGATCGCGTCGCGCCGCGTGCGCCATCGCGACCGCACCCGCCCCTTCGCGACTGCGGCCCCGCGAAGGTGGCACCTCGCGTCCAGCCCGCCGATGCGAGCACACCTGCCACCTTCATGACACCCCCCGCGCGAAGGTGGCAGATCGCGTCGCGTCGCGTGCGCCATGGCGACCCCACCTGCCACCTTCGAGACCCCCGCGCCAAGGTGGCAGGTCGTGTCGCGTCGCGTGCGCCATGCCGACCACACCTGCCACCTTCATGACACCGCCCAGCGCGAAGGTGGCAGATCGCGTCGCGTCGCGCGCGCCATGGCGACCACACCTGCCACCTTCGAGACCCCCGCGCCAAGGTGGCAGATCGCGTCGCGTGCGCCGATGCGACCACACCCGCCCCCTTCATGCCCCCCCCCCCCGCGCGAAGGTGGCAGATCGCGTCGCGTCGCGCGCGCCGATGCGACCACACCTGCCACCTTCGAGACCCCCCGCGCGAAGGTGGCAGATCGCGTCGCGTGCGCCATGGCGACCACACCCGCCCCCTTCATGCCCCCCCGCGCCAAGGTGGCAGGTCGTGTCGCGTCGCGTGCGCCGATGCGACCACACCTGCCACCTTCGAGACCCCCGCGCCAAGGTGGCAGATCGCGTCGCGTGCGCCATGCCGACCACACCCGCCCCCTTCGAAACCCCCCGCGCGAAGGTGGCAGATCGCGTCGCGTGCGCCATGGCGACCACACCCGCCCCCTTGGCGACTGCGGCCCCGCGCCAAGGTGGCAGATCGTGTCGCGTCGCGTGCGCCATGGCGACCCCACCTGCCACCTTCATGACCCCCCCCGCGCGAAGGTGGCAGATCGCGTCGCGTCGCGCTCGCCGATGCGACCACACCTGCCACCTCCGCCGGGATTCCGTGGCCCGCGCGCCTCGTGTCGGGTGGAACGGATGCCGCGGCGCGAAGCCCTGCGCCGCGGCATCCGGATCGAGGGCGAGGGCTCAGTCGGCGAGCGCCTCGACCGGCGCGACCCCCGTCGCCAGCCGGGTCGGCACCACCGCCGCGACGAGCGTGAGCACCGCCGTGGCCGCCACGATGATCGCGACCGGGATCCACGGCACGGCCGGCGCGACGAAGGTGGGCGCGGAGAACGACGGCGGAACGGGGACCGACCCCAGCAAGGACTGGGCGCCCGCCCATCCGTAGGCGACGCCCAGCACGAGCCCCGTGACGGTGGCCGTGATCGTGATGTGCGCGGCCTCGAGCAGCACCATGCGTCGCACCTGGCCCGTCGACACTCCGAGCGCCCGCAGCAGCCCGAGCTCTCGCCGGCGCTGCACCACCCCGATCGTGAGCAGGTTCACCAGCCCGACGGCCGCGATCACGGCCGAGACGGCGACGAGACCCATCATGATGCCGGCGAACGTGTCGAGGAGCGTCGTCAGATCCTCGGGGGCGTCGCCGCCGGCCGAGGCCGTGAGCACCGCCTTCACCGTCTCGAGGGCGACCGCGAACATCGTCACGAGGGTGACGCCCATCACCACGCCGATCGCCATGCGGCTGGAGCGCTCCGGATAGCGCAGGGCGTTCTCGGAAGCCAGTCGTGCCGTCGCGGACGACCCGAACATCCGGCCGACGAGCCGCAGCACCGGCGGCATGACGAGCGTGGACCCCAGCGCGAGGCCGGTGAACGAGAAGACACCGCCGAAGAAGGCGACCACCACCCCGAGCGGGGTGAGGAGGCCCAGCGCGATGCCGGCCGCGAGCAGCGCGCCGCCGATCGCGAACAGCGCGATGGCGGCGCCGTTGCGTCCCCGCTTGCCCGCGAGCGCGTCGTGGGATGCCTCGACCGAGCCGCCGAGCGCCTGCAGGGGCGTCACGGTCAGCACGCGTCGCGACCCCGCCCATGCGGCCGCCCACGTCGTGACGGCGACGACCGCGGCGGGGATCGCGAGCATCGGCTGCACCACGAGGTAGTCGGCGCCCTCGATGCCCAGCAGCTGCGTCGCGGCCACGACGCCGGCCCACGAGACGAGCGTTCCGCCGACGAGCCCTGCCGTCGCGCCGATGACGCCGACGATGAGTCCCTGCCGGGCCACCTCCGAGCGCTGCGACCGGGCCGTCGCGCCGATGAGGCGCAGCAGAGCGATCCGCCGCGTGCGGCCGGCGATGACGGTGGCGAACGTGTTGGCGGTGACGATCGCCGCGACGTAGACCGCGACGCCGATGAGCAGGAAGCTCATGATCACGAGCACCGCGGCGAGGGTACCGCTGTCGCCGATGTACGGGTCCGCGCGCAGCACGGCGGCGATGAACCCCGTCGCGTTCAGGAGGATCCCGCCGAACGCGCTCGAGATCGCCGCGACCAGGATGCTGGCACCCATCCCCCGCTCACGGAGCCAGCCGAGCGACGCAGAAGCGCCGGAACCCGATCCGGCGGCCGCGGGCCGAGGCATCCGCTCGGTCCCCGTCTGTGCCACGGCGCTCATGACGCCACCGTCTCGGCCGCGGCGGCGCCGGCACCCAGCTCGGAGGCCAGCATGTACGCCGAGATCTCCTCGGCGCTCTGGCGCGGCTTGTCGGCGACGATGCGGCCATCGCCGAGGAACAGCACCCGGTCGGCGTGAGACGCCGCGACCGGGTCGTGAGTCACCATCGCGATCGACTGCCCGTGCTCGCGGGTGGCCGCCGCGAGCAGCGACAGCACCTCGCGGCCCGATCGCGAGTCGAGGTTTCCGGTGGGTTCGTCGGCGAAGACGAGGTCGGGCGCGGTGGCCAGCGCGCGGGCGATCGCGACGCGCTGCTGCTGACCGCCCGACAGTTCGTGCGGCCGGTGGTTCAGGCGGCTCGCGAGCCCGAGACGCTCGATCAGTCCGTCGATGCGCGCCCGCTCGAGGGTCGTCGGCCGCCGGCCGTCGAGATCGAAGGGCAGCAGGATGTTCCCCCGTGCGTCGAGGGTGGGCACCAGATTGAACGCCTGGAACACGAACCCCACGCGGCGGCGCCGCAGGATCGTCAGCTCGAGGTCGGAGAGCCCCGTGATGTCGGTGTCGCCGATCCAGGCCCGGCCGGACGAGGGCGCGTCGAGTCCCGCCATGATGTGCATCAGCGTCGACTTGCCCGACCCCGAGGGTCCCATGATCGCGGTGAACTCGCCGCGACGGATGCCCACGCTCACACCATCGAGTGCGTGCACCGCGCTCTCGCCGCTGCCGTAGGTCTTGGTGAGTTGCTGCACCCGGGCGGCGAGCCCCAGGTCGGTCGATGTCAGTTCCATGCCTCCGACGGTATGAACCTGCCGGTGTCGCGCGCGTCGGTCTGCCGAGGCATCCGCCGTACATCTCGAGGATGATCCTCCTCCCTCCATCCCTCTTCGGTCGCCACAGGTGTACGCCGATCCGTCGTTCCGGCGTACATCTGTGGCGAACGAACGGGGTGGTGACGAGCGGGGCGGTGGACGGATGCCTCTGGCACAGCGTGCGCGCGGGGTCTAGGGTTCCCGCAGACCCACGACGACGAGGAGACGCGATGCCCGCAACGCCCCTGCCGCCCAGCGGAGACCTGCCCGGCGGCCCCAAGACGTGCGATGCGAGCGGGATGGCCGAGATCCACCGCCTGTTCACGCGCGGGTTCGGCGAGGGCCCCGAGCTGGTCCGCCGCGTGAGGGAGGGCGACTCCGCACATGCGGACGTCGTCGCGACGCAGCTCGAGACGCTGTCGCTCGGGCTGCACGCCCACCACGAAGGCGAGGACGAACGTCTGTGGCCCGCGCTCGACGAGCGTGCCCCCTCGTGCGCCGCGCACGTCGAGCGGATGAAGGCCCAGCACGCCGCGCTGCTCGTGCACCTCACGGCGCTCGACCGCGCGCTTCCGGCGTGGCGGTCTTCGGCGACGGCGGCGGATGCCGGGCCCGTGCTCTCCGCCCTCGCCGGCGTCAACGAGGCGATGGCCGTCCACCTGCCCGACGAGGAGGCCAACATCGTGCCGGTCATGGAGTACACGATCACCGAGCCCGAGATCGAGTGGTTCTCCGAGCACGGCCGCCGGTCCATCCCGAAGGGCCAGACGTGGCAGCAGCTGGGCGAGATCCTGGCCGCCCAGCCCGACGGCGGCGGCGAGTGGCTCCGCAAGCACATGCCCGCGCCCGGGCGCCTCGCCTGGCGCCTCATCGGCCGCCGCAGGTACGCCGCGCACCGTGCCGCTCTCGAGGGGCGCTGAGCGGCGCCGCCTCAGGCCAGGCCGTGCTCGAAGGCGAAGACCACGAGCTGCACGCGGTCGCGCAGGCCGAGCTTGGTCAGGATGCGGCTGATGTGCGTCTTCACCGTGGCCTCCGACAGGAACTCCCGTGCCGCGATCTCGCCGTTCGACAGGCCCCTCGCGGCGAGGGCGAAGATCTCGCGCTCGCGCTCGGTGAGCTCCTCGTAGGCGGGCGGCACCGGCCGGGGCACAGCATCCGTGAATCGCTCGAAGAGCTCGCGGGTGGCGGATGCTGCGATCACGGCGGATCCGGCATGCACGGTGCGGATCGCTGCGAGGAGGAACTCGGGGTCGGCGTCCTTGAGAAGGAACCCGCTCGCGCCCTGGCGGATCGCGCGCGCTGCGGCCTCGTCGAGGTCGAACGTCGTGAGCATCACGATGCGCGGGGACGGCAGCCCCGGCTCAGGTGCGTCGGCGAGCAGCTCCGCGGTGGCGGCGAGGCCGTCCATGACGGGCATGCGGATGTCCATGAGCACGACGTCGGGCCGGGACTGCCGGACGGCGGCGACGCCCTCCCGGCCGTCGGATGCCTCGGCCACGACCTCGAGGTCGGGCTGCGAGTCGACCAGCATGCGGATGCCGGCGCGGAACAGCCCCTGGTCGTCGACGAGCGCGACGCGGATCACCCCCGTCCCCCTTCCGTGGTCCACTTCTTCCCCTTCAGGTCCTGGGGCGCGGCGGGCCCGTTCATGCGGGATCCCCGATCGGGAGGCGCGCGCGCACGGTGAACACCGCGGCCTCTTCGGTGGCGTCCAGTCCGCCCCCAGCGAGCTGCGCGCGCTCGCGCATGCCGATCACGCCGTGACCGACCCTCGCCGGCGCCGGCGCGCCGGGCTCGACCGGGTTGCGCACCTCGACGTCGACGTGGTCGGGCAGCCACGCCAGCCGCACGTCCACGGCGCCGCCGGGGGCGCCGTGCCGCAGGGCGTTCGTGAGCGCCTCCTGGAGGATGCGGTACACCGCAAGCTGCACGGCGGCGGGCGGCTCGCCCTGCGCCGCCGGGTCGACGTCGACGCGTAGCTGTACGCCGGCGGTGCGCACCTGCGCGTACAGCTCCTCGAGGTCGGCGATCGTCGGCTGCGGTCCGTCGCCCTGACGGTGCCGCAACTGCCCGAGGAGGAGCCGCACATCGGCGAGCGCCGACCGCGCCGTGGTCGAGATCGTGGCGAGGGCACCGGCGGCGACGGCCGGATCCGCTGCGGCCGCGTACCGCGCTCCGTCGGCCTGCGCGATGACGACCGCGAGCGAGTGGGCGACGACGTCGTGCATGTCACGCGCGATGCGCACGCGCTCCTGCTCGGCGGCGGTCTCGGCCTCGGCGCGCTGCTGCGCGTCGCGATTCTCTCGCGCGCGCACCGCCGTGCGCACCAGCGCGCCGATCGTCCACGACAGGCCGAGGGCGAAGGCGGCGGCGACCAGCATGACGAGCGCGAGCGGCAGCGTCTGCCAGCTGAGACCCCCGGCGTACATCGGCCCGGCCGTGAGGTACACCGTGATGACGAGCGCACCCACCAGCGCCGAGGCGAAGCCCGCCCAGTACACCGTGCGTGAGCCGTAAGCCGCGGTGGCGTACAGCACGCCGAAGATCGCGACATCGGCGAAGCCCGGCGGCCGCCCGAGGCTCATCTGCGCGAGCGCTCCCACCCAGGCGATGACGAGCGCGAGCGCGGGCGACAGGCGGCGCAGGGCGAGCGCCCCGCTGAACAGGCCCGCGATGACCAGTCCGGCGAGGACGCTGCCGAGCGATCCGAGGCGGTACTCGAACCCGAGCGCACCGGTGACGGTGATCGTCTCGATCGGCCAGGCGATCACGAAGAACCCGACCGCCACGATCACGTCGACCACGATCTGGGACGTCTTCAGGCGGCGGAACACCCGTTCACGCTACGGGAAGGCCGGGGCGGCAGCATCCGTCCCGGGATGTATCCGGATGCTGCGGCATCAGCCCTGCGCTGTACCCGGGCGCGCAGAGCCCGCGGGGCGAGCCTCGGTGAAAGGTCTGCTGGGCCGACCATTGCGCCGTCGGGAGCGAGGCTTTACTGTCGCGTCACAGGCCGAAACCGGCGGGAAACGTCGGGTCGACAGGATCGGGGTGCGGGGGCGCCCTGGCGACCCGACCCCCGCCGGTCGGAGCCTCAGGGATCCAGCCAAGGACGGACGGAGAACCATGACGACGGTACGCGCGGCGATTTCGCAGACCACTTGGACGGGCGACAAGGAGTCGATGCTCGACAAGCACGAGGGGTTCGCGCGGGACGCCGCGGCCCAGGGTGCGCAGGTGGTGTGCTTCCAGGAGCTGTTCTACGGCCCCTACTTCGGGATCACGCAGGACAAGAAGTACTACCGCTTCGCGGAGTCGGCGGAAGGGCCGATCGTCCAGCGCTTCGCAGCCCTGGCGAAGGAGCTCGGGATCGTCACGGTTCTGCCGATCTACGAGGAGGCCGAGACCGGCGTGTACTACAACACGGCGGTGCTCGTCGACGCCGACGGAACGATCCTGGGCAAGTACCGCAAGCACCACCTGCCGCATCTCGACCGGTTCTGGGAGAAGTTCTACTTCCGGCCCGGCAACCTCGGGTACCCGGTGTTCGAGACGGCCGTCGGCCGGGTCGGCATGTACATCTGCTACGACCGCCACTTCCCCGAGGGCTGGCGCGAGCTCGGCCTCAACGACGCTCACATCGTCTTCAACCCGAACGCCACGAAGCCCGGCCTGTCGAACCGGCTCTGGGAGGTCGAGGGGCCCGCCGCGGCGGTCGCCAACGGCTACTTCGTGCTGCAGCCGAACCGGGTCGGGCGCGAGGACAACGAGTACGGCGACCTCGCCGTCGACTTCTACGGCACGAGCCAGGTGATCGACCCGCGCGGCAACTTCGTCGGCGAGCGCGGCTCGGGCGACAGCGAGGAGCTGCTCGTGCGCGACCTCGACATGAACATGGTGCTCGAGATGCGCGACGACTGGCAGTTCTACCGCGACCGCCGGCCCGACTCGTACACGAAGATCGCGAAGCCGTGATGCCCCTGAGCCCTCTCGCCGCCTGCTCCCCTGTCACGAAGTGCTGTCGAGGGCGACAGTCGGCGACAGGCGAGCAGGGGGCCTCGAAGAAGGAAGTGATCTGACATGGCGACCACACTCATCAAGGGCGGCACCGTCGTCTCGGCGACCGGGCGCGGCGAAGCGGACGTGCTCATCGACGGCGAGACCATCGCGGCGGTGCTCGCGCCGGGCTCGCAGCTTCTCGGCACGGATGTCGCGGCATCCGTCGACACCGTCATCGACGCCTCCGGCAAGTACGTGATCCCGGGCGGCATCGACGCGCACACCCACATGGAGCTGCCCTTCGGCGGCACCAGCGCGTCGGACACGTTCGAGACCGGCACCCGCGCGGCGGCATGGGGCGGCACGACGTCGATCATCGACTTCGCGGTGCAGCGCTACGGCGAGCGCGTGCAGGACGGCCTCGCCGCCTGGCACGAGAAGGCGGCGGGCAACTGCGCCGTCGACTACGGCTTCCACCAGATCATCGGCGGCGTCGACGACGAGTCGCTCGCCGCGATGCGCGGCCTCGTCGACGAGGGCGTCTCGAGTTTCAAGCTCTTCATGGCCTACCCCGGTGTCTTCTACTCCGACGACGCGCAGGTTCTGAAAGCCATGCAGGTGTCGCAGGAGACCGGCCTGCTCACGATGATGCACGCCGAGAACGGGCCGGCGATCGACGTGCTGGCGGCGCAACTGGCGGAGGCGGGCAAGAAGGCGCCGTACTACCACGGCATCGCCCGCGCGTGGCAGATGGAGGAGGAGGCCACGCACCGCGCGATCATGCTGGCGAACCTCACCGGCGCGCCGCTGTACGTCGTGCATGTCTCGGCGAAGCAGGCCGTCGACCAGCTGGCGTGGGCGCGCGACCAGGGCTGGAACGTCTTCGGCGAGACGTGCCCGCAGTACCTGTACCTCTCGCTCGAAGAGCAGCTGGGCGCTTTCAGCGAGGAGTGGGGCCAGTTCGAGGGCGCGAAGTGGGTGTGCTCCACTCCGCTGCGCAGTCGTGACGACGGCCACCAGCACCACATGTGGCAGGCGCTGCGCACCAACGACATCCAGATGGTCTCGACCGATCACTGCCCGTTCTGCATGAAGGGCCAGAAGGACCTCGGGCTCGATGACTTCCGGGCGATCCCCAACGGCATCGGCTCGGTCGAGCACCGCATGGACCTCATGTACCAGGGAGTCGTGACCGGCAAGATCACGCTGGAGCGCTGGGTCGAGCTCACCTCGACCACGCCCGCGCGCATGTTCGGCCTGTACGGCAGGAAGGGAGTGATCCAGCCGGGCGCCGACGGCGACGTCGTGGTCTACGACCCGAACGGGCACACGTCCATCGGGCTCGGCGAGGGTCGAACCCACCACATGAACATGGACCACTCGGCGTGGGAGGGCTACGAGATCGACGGGCACGTCGACACGGTGATCTCCCGCGGCAAGGTCGTGGTCGACGGTGGCGAGTACCTCGGCGCCAAGGGCGACGGCCGATTCCTCAAGCGCGGCCTCTCGCAGTACCTGATCTGAAGAAAGAGAGGGGTGAGCGCTGATGGATTTCGGTGTCGTCCTGCAGACCAACCCGCCCGCCGCTCGCACGGTGCAGCTCGCCAAGCTCGCCGAGGCGCACGGATTCAGCCATGTGTGGACCTTCGACTCGCACCTGCTGTGGGAGGAGCCGTACGTCATCCATTCGGCGATCCTCGCCGAGACCACGCGCGTGACCGTGGGGCCGTTCGTCACGAACCCCGCGACGAGGGACTGGACGGTCACGGCATCCGTCTTCGCCAGCCTCAACGAGATGTACGGCAACCGGACCATCTGCGGCATCGGCCGCGGCGACTCGGCCGTCAGGGTCACGAACGGCAGGCCCACGACGATGGCCGAGCTGCGGGAGTCCATCCACGTGATCCGCGAGCTCGCCAACTCACGGCCGGTCGAGTACAAGGGCTCGACGCTCCAGTTCCCCTGGAGCCGCGGTTCCGCCCTCGAGGTGTGGGTGGCCGCGTACGGTCCGATGGCGCTGAAGCTCACCGGCGAGGTGGGCGACGGCTTCATCCTGCAGCTCGCGGACGTCGACATCGCCGCGTGGATGATCAGAACGGTGAAGGATGCCGCGGCCGCCGCCGGCCGCGACCCCGAGTCCCTGTCATTCTGCGTGGCGGCGCCGATGTACATCGGCGACGACTGGGAGCACATGCGCGAGCAGTGCCGCTGGTTCGGGGGCATGGTCGGAAATCACGTGGCCGACATCGTCGCCAAGTACGGCCACCACGGCGAAGGCGTGCCGGAGGCGCTCACCGACTACATCGAGCGGCGCCAGGGGTACGACTACAACACGCACGGCAAGGCCGACAACGACCACGTCGACTTCGTTCCGGACGAGATCGTCGACCGCTTCTGCATCCTCGGCACCGCGAAAGAGCACATCGACAAGCTCGAGCGGCTGCGCGAGCTCGGCGTCACCCAGTTCGCCGGCTACCTGCAGCACGACAACAAGGAGGAGACCCTCCGGGTCTACGGCGAGACGGTCATCCCGGCCCTCCAGACCCACGTGACGGCCAAGGCCTGAGCGTCACGACGCGCGGGGGAGACGGGATGAGGGGAACAGGATGAGGCCCATCGGCTGGTCTGCCCGCAGACAGGGCGAGCTCCGCGGCTGGATCGCCGCGGGCTGGGGCGCGCTGGGCGTGCTCGCCGTCCTGGTGCTGTGGGAGCTGTACAAGTTCCTGGGGCCGAGCGAGGGAATCGTGGTCGGCGCCGTGCCCGGCGAGTCGGGCTCCGGGGTCATGATCCTTCCCCGCACGCACGACCGCGCCATGCCGCACGTCTGGGACATGGCGGCCCGGCTGTTCGCGCCGACGAGCGGCGGCGACACCCCGCCGCTGTGGGTGTCGGTGGCCGGCGCCGCGCTGCTGACCCTCGGGATCGCCGCGGTCGGCTGGCTGATCGGCGTGACCGTCGGTGCGGTGCTCGGGCTCGTGATGCAGCGGTGGCGTCTGCTCGAATGGGGACTCCTCCCCTGGATCGTGGTGAGCCAGATCGTGCCGCTCATCGCCTTCGCGCCGGTGGTGAACGCCATCGGCAACCAGATCGACCGCGGTGGCGGAAGCTGGCCGCAGTGGCTGTCGGTCGCGGTCATCGCCTCGTACCTCGCCTTCTTCCCCGTCGCGGTCGGCGTTCTTCGGGGCCTGGCGTCACCCGACCGCATCCATCTCGACCTCATGACCAGCTACGCCGCCGGGTACTGGCCGACGCTCTTGCGGCTCCGGCTGCCCGCCGCGGTGCCGCACCTGCTTCCGGCGCTGCGGCTGGCCGCCGCGAACGCGGTGCTCGGCGCGGTCGTCGCCGAGGTCTCGATCGGCATGCGCGGCGGCATCGGCCGCATGCTCATCCAGCTCGCCGGCCAGGCATCTTCGGACCCCGCCGCCCCGTGGGGTCCGACGTTCGGCTCCATCGCGCTCGGCCTCATCGCCGCGGGCTCGGTCGCGCTCATCGGGCTCGGACTCGCCAACTACCGCAGAGGAGAAGCGACCGCATGACGACCAGACCGGCTGCCCCTCGACAAGCTCGGGGACCGAAGGGAGAAGGCCGGGCGCCGGACGCGGCGTGGGCGGTGCACGCCACCGGCGTCGGCAAGGTGTTCCCGACGAAGACCGGAGAGGTCATCGCGCTGACCGACGTGGAGCTCGAGGTCGCCGCCGGCGAGTTCGTGTCGCTGATCGGCCCGTCGGGCTGCGGCAAGTCGACGCTCCTGCGCCTGATCGCCGACCTCGACCAGGCGACGACCGGCACGCTCGAGATCTTCGGCAAGCCCGCCAAGCGCGCGCGGATCGACCAGGACTACGGCATCGCCTTCCAGCAGGCGGGTCTCCTGCCGTGGCGCACCGTGGCCGCCAACATCGGACTCCCCCTAGAGCTCCATGGCGCCGGCAGATCCGAGCGGACCTCGAGGGTGGCCGAGCTGGCCGAGCTCGTCGGTCTCACCGAGTTCATCGACCGCTACCCCGACCAGCTCTCCGGCGGCATGCAGCAGCGCGTGGCGATCGCCCGCGCTCTCGCGGCCCGTCCGAAGCTCCTGCTCATGGACGAGCCGTTCGGGGCCCTCGACGAGATGACGCGCGAGCGCCTGCAGTCGGAGCTCACGCGCATCGCGGCCGAGACGTCGGCGGCGGTCGTGTTCGTGACGCACTCGATCCCCGAGGCCGTCTTCCTCTCCGACCGCGTCGTCGTGATGAGCCCGCGCCCCGGCCGGATCACCGACGTGATCGAGACCTCGCTCGGCGACGTGCGCGACGAGGCCCTGCGCGAGTCACCGCAGTTCTTCGATCGCGTGACCGCCGTCCGCGAGGCGCTTCACGGCGCGCCGGTGAAGAGAGCGGGCGAATCATGACGGATGCCCTCACCTCGACGACCCTGGACACCCCGGCCGAGCCGGGGGGCGGGCGGCAGCGGCCGGCGCCCGGCGAGCGCGAGCTGCCCGGGTGGCTGCGGTGGGTGGCGCCCATCGTCGTGGGCGTCGTCATCCTCGCGCTGTGGATCTTCTGGGTCGACGTGCTGGGCACCGCCCCCCGCATGCTGCCGAGCCCGATCGCGATCGCCGAGGAGTTCGTGAGGCGCTTCCCCATCATCGTGCGCGCCATGTCGGTCACGGCGACGAACGCCCTCGTCGGTCTCGTCGCCGGATCGGTCCTCGCGGTGCTGTTCGCCGGTCTGGCGGCTGCCGCGAAGCCGGTCGACGGCATGCTCGCCCCGCTGGTGTCGGCGCTCGCCGTCATCCCGATCGTCGCGATCACCCCGATCCTCAACACGATGTTCGGCGCGTCGAGCCAGTTCGGCCGCCAGGCGGTGGCCACCATCGCCGCCTTCATCCCGGTGTTCGTCAACGTGCTGCGCGGCCTCCGTCAGACCCGCCCCGTGCACCGCGACCTGCTGCGTTCGTCGGCGGCCTCGGGCTGGCAGACGTTCCGGGTGCTGACGCTTCCCACCGCCCTGCCGTACCTCATGACGGGCCTGCGCATCGCGAGCTCGCTCGCCGTGATCGCCGCACTGGTGGCCGAGTACTTCGGAGGCCCCGCCGACGGCATCGGCACCGCGATCGCCACGTACGCGAAATCCGGCCGCGCCGCGCTCGCCTGGGCGTACGTGCTGGGCGGAATCCTCATCGGCCTCGTGTTCTTCCTCGTGACCTCGCTGCTCGAGCGGCTGGCGACGAGGCGGTCGCCGGTCTGAGCGGCTGTGGTTCCGACAAGGCTCAACCTCCCGAGAGAAACGCATCACACGAAAGGAACGCCATGAGACACAGCAATCCCCGCAGCCCGAACCTGCGACGTGGCCTGGCCGCGGCATCCGTCTCCATCGTCACCGCGCTCGCGCTCGCCGCGTGCTCCGGTTCCGGTGGCGGCGACGACGGTGGTGGCGGCGATGAGGACTTCGAGCCGCTGACATCGATCAAGCTGCAGCTGCAGTGGCTGCCGCAGGCGCAGTTCGCCGGCTACTACGTCGCGCAGGAGAAGGGCTACTTCGAGGACGAGGGCTTCGACGAGGTCGAGATCGTCCCCTCGGGCGGCGACATCGTGCCGCAGGACGCGCTCGTCGCCGGCGACGTCGACTTCGCCATCGCCTGGGTGCCCAAGGTGCTCGGCACGCTCGAGGCGACGGGTGTCGAGCTGACCGACATCGCGCAGGTCTTCCAGAAGTCGGGCACCACGCAGGTGTCGTGGAAGGGCGACGGCATCACGTCCGTCGCGGACTTCGAGGGCAAGCGCATCGGCTCGTGGGGCTTCGGCAACGAGTGGGAGATCTTCGCAGCGATGGCCGCGGAGGGCCTCGACTCCACGACGGTCTCGATCACGACCCAGGACTTCTCGATGAACGCTCTGCTCGATCGCGACGTCGATGCCGCCCAGGCCATGACGTACAACGAGTGGGCGCAGATCCTCGAGGTGGTGAACCCCGCGACGGGCGAGCTGTATCAGCCCGAGGACTTCGACGTCATCTCGTACGAAGAGACCGATGGCGCCATGCTGCAGGACGCCATCTGGGCCGACACCCAGCGGCTTGAGGACGAGCCCGCCTACGCCGACGCGGCCGTGCGATTCCTCAAGGCCATCACCAAGGGCTGGATCTTCGCGCGGGACAACCCGGAGGAGGCGGCCGACATCGTCTACGGCATCGCGACGAGCCCGGGCGTCGACGCCTTCCCGGTCGGTCCGGTGCACCAGCAGTGGCAGATGAACGAGGTGAACAAGCTCATCTGGACGGGCGCCGACTTCGGCCTCGTCGACAAGGCCGCATGGGACAAGACCGTGAAGGGCGCACTGTCGGCCAAGAACCAGGACGATCTGGAGCTCATCACGACCGAACCGGCCGATTCGGCGTACTCCAACGAGTACATCGAGAAGGCGCTGGCCGAGCTGAAGGACGAGGGCGTCGAGGTCGCCGGCGACTACACGCCGATCGACGTCACCCTCACCGAGGGCGGCCAGTAGCGGCAAGACACTCCGCTCCCGGCGGCCGGACACTCCGGACGCCGGGAGCGCCAACGCGAGACGAAACGCCCTTGACCCATCCACCCGGAACAAGGGAACGTGGCCGCATGACCGAAGACCTCGACGCCCTCGCGAAGCAACTCGATCGCGAGCACGTGTTCCATTCGTGGTCCGCACAGGCGGGCCTCGACCTTCCCGTGATCGCGGGGGGCTCCGGAACCGTCGTGTGGGACCACGCCGGCAATCGCCTGCTCGACTTCTCGAGCCAGCTGGTCAACGTCAACATCGGGCACCAGCATCCCGCCGTCGTCGCCGCCATCCGCGAGCAGGCCGAGCGGCTCGCCACGATCGGCCCCGCGACCGCCAACCTCCAGCGCGGGCAGGCCGCTCAGCGGATCCTCGACAAGGCGCCGGACCGCTTCGCCAAAGTCTTCTTCACCAACGGGGGCGCCGACGCGATCGAGAACGCCATCCGCATGGCCCGCCTTCACACCGGGCGGGACACGGTGCTCTCGACCTACCGCTCGTACCACGGCAACACCGGGGCGGCGATCGTCGCGACGGGCGACTGGCGACGGATGCCGAATCAGTACGCCCGCGGCCACGTGCACTTCTTCGGGCCCTACCTCTATCGCAGCGAGTTCTGGGCGACCACGCCGGAGGAGGAGTCCGAGCGCGCTCTGCACCATCTCGAGCGGGTCATCCAGTCCGAGGGGCCGGCCACGATCGCGGCGCTGCTGCTCGAATCCATCCCCGGGACTGCGGGCATCATGCCGCCCCCGCCCGGTTACCTCGCCGGAGTCCGCGCCCTCGCCGACAAGTACGGCATCGTGCTCATTCTGGACGAGGTGATGGCGGGCTTCGGCCGCACCGGGCGCTGGTTCGCCTTCCAGGGCTACGACGTCGTTCCCGATCTCATCACCTTCGCCAAGGGCGTGAACTCCGGCTACGTGCCCGTGGGCGGCGTCATCATCTCGGACGAGATCTCGGCCACGTTCGACGACCGCGTCTTCCCCGGCGGACTCACGTACTCCGGTCACCCGCTGGCCGCGGCATCCATCGTCGCCTCGATAGATGCGATGCAGTCGGAGGGCATCGTCGAGAACGCCCGCCGCGTGGGCGAAGAGGCGATCGGCCCCGGTCTGCGAGAGCTGGCGGAGAAGCATCCGCTCATCGGCGAGGTGCGCGGCGAAGGCGTGTTCTGGGCGCTGGAACTGGTCTCGGACCGCGACAGCCGCGAGCCCGTGGGCGCCGATGTGATCGGACGCCTCAAGAAGGAGCTCACCTCACGGGGGCTGCTGCCCTTCGCCGCCGACAACCGCATCCACGTCGTGCCGCCCTGCGTGGTGACCGACGGGGAGGTGGAGCAGGCTCTTGAGATCTACGATGAAGCCCTGACGAGCATCGAAGGCTCCTGAGCCTGCCGAAAAGCTCGCATGACACGTGCACGCCCTCTCACGAGGAGGGTTCCGGAGGAGGAACACGATGACTGACACACTGCCGCGCACCGAGACGGCGGTCCTCGACCACTGGGTAGGCGGTGCGCCCTGGAGCGGAGCGTCCGAACGCACCGGCCAGGTCTTCAATCCCGCGCTGGGAAAGATTCAGAAGGAGGTGCGGTTCGCGTCGCGCGCAGACGTCGGCGAAGCGGTCGATGTCGCGTCCGCGGCGTGGCAGCAGTGGCGCGACGCCTCGATCGCGAAGCGCCAGGGTGTGCTCTTCTCGTTCCGCGAGCTGCTGAACGCCCGCAAGGAGGAGCTCGCCGAGATCCTCACCGCCGAGCACGGGAAGGTGCTCGCCGACGCCCGCGGCGAGATCGCGCGCGGGATGGAGGTCGTCGAGTTCGCCTGCGGCCTGGGGCACCTCACCAAGGGCGCGTACTCCGAGAACGTCTCGACCGGCATCGATGTCTACACGCTGCGGCAGCCGCTCGGCGTGGTCGGCATCATCAGCCCGTTCAACTTCCCCGCGATGGTGCCGCTGTGGTTCTTCTCGATCGCCCTCGCCGCCGGCAACGCCGTCGTGCTGAAGCCGTCGGAGAAGGATCCCTCCGCGGCGAACTGGATGGCTTCCCTGCTCGCCGAGGCCGGGCTCCCCGCCGGGGTGTTCAACGTGGTCCACGGCGACAAGGAGGCCGTCGACGCGCTCCTCGAGCACCCCGACGTTCGCGCCATCTCGTTCGTGGGCTCGACGCCCATCGCGAAGTACGTCTACGAGACGGCGACCGCGAACGGCAAGCGCGTGCAGGCGCTCGGCGGGGCGAAGAACCACATGCTGGTGCTTCCGGATGCCGACCTCGACCTCGCCGCGGACGCCGCGGTGAACGCGGGGTTCGGCTCGGCGGGCGAGCGCTGCATGGCGATCTCGGTCGTGCTGGCCGTCGCCTCGGTCGCCGACGCGTTCGTGGCGAAGGTCGCGGAGCGCATGGGCGGCCTGAAGGTCGGCGACGGCACGCGCGGCACCGACATGGGTCCGCTCATCACCGGTCAGCATCGCGACAAGGTCACCTCGTACATCGACGTCGCCGGCGACGACGGAGCGTCGGTCGTGGTGGACGGGCGCGACGTCGAGATCGATGGCGACGAGAACGGGTTCTGGCTCGGCCCCACGCTGATCGACAACGTGCCGACGTCGTCGACCGTCTACACGGACGAGATCTTCGGACCTGTGCTGTCGGTCGTGCGCGTCGAGGGCTACGAGGAGGGTCTCGAGATCATCAACTCGAGCCGCTACGGCAACGGAACCGCCATCTTCACCAACGACGGCGGCGCCGCGCGGCGCTTCCAGCGCGAGGCGACGGTGGGCATGATCGGCATCAACGTGCCGATCCCCGTGCCGGTGGCCTACCACTCGTTCGGCGGCTGGAAAGCCTCGCTCTTCGGCGACGCGAAGGCTTACGGCCCCCACGGCTTCGAGTTCTTCACCGCCGAGAAGGCCATCACCTCACGTTGGCTCGACCCCTCGCACGGCGGCATCAACCTGGGCTTCCCCCAGCACGACTGACCTGTCGCGTCGCGCGGCGACGCGCGTCGGGCTTGCCCCCGGCGCGCGTCGATCGCGCCGACACAGCCGGCGGCGTCGGACAACGACTCAAAAGGGCAATGAACTTCCAGTTCACACAGCCCCGCTGAGCGCGGATCCACACGATTTCCGGGGGCATGGGCACCTGTGTGAACCGGAAGTTCATCGGGCAAAAAGAAGAGGTCCAGCCGGCACACTGTCGTCGGCGCCTCAGTGCACCCCCGCCGGGGCGAACACCCTGACCGCGTCGGGCCGGGCGACGCACCGCAGCCGGAAACCCGCGGCGTCGCGCTGCTCGAGCTCGCCGTCGTGGACGAAGACCGCCGGATGACCCGGCTCCGGGCGCACGCCGAGATCCAGCTCCCCCACCACGAGCCGCTCGATGTCGGTGTCGCGGGGGAACAGCCGGAGGGCGCGCATCACGGCGGCGGTGCGCTTCCCGAAGGCGAGGGAGGCCAGCGCGCGGACCTTCGAGCCGCGCGCGTGATGGATGCGCACGTCCAGGACGCCCGCATCCGCCTCCTGCCGCTGCATCGTGGCGACCCGGTCGGGATCGTTGCGGCCGACGCTCACGAACACCGACCACACGCGCGCGCGATGCCCGCTGCGCACGATGGTGAGCGGCTCGGCCCGTCGCAGGGCGATCGCTGTCGCAGCGACGCCGCCGAGCCACCTACCCAGGCTGTTGCGCCTCTCGCGCTCCTCGATGAGCTCGGGATAGGCGCCGACCGAAACGACGTTCAGCACCGTCAGGGGCGCATCGTCGTCGGCTGCCGCGTCGGCCACGCCGACGTCCATCGTCGAGCCGGACTCGTACGCGTCGATCGCAGCGTCGACGCTCTCGACGCCCAGCGCTCGCACGAAATGGTTGAAGGTGCCGCCGGGCATGGCGAGCAACGGGAGGTGGTACCGCCGCGCGAGGTGCGCCATGCGCGAGACCGACCCGTCACCGCCGTACACCCCGAGCACGGTCGGCGGGTCGTCGGCGGCCATGGCCTGGGCGACGACGTCCTCGAGATCCTCGCCGTCCCGGAGCTCCCTCAGCTGCGCGGCCGGCAGACGCTCGGCGAAGGTCGAGGCCGGGTCGAGCCGGATCACGGCCGAACCGGAGGCGGCGTTCCGCACGATCAGCACACCCCGGCCCCGATCGTCGTCGGGTGAAGCCGTCGCGGGTTCCATGCGCCGAGACTACCCACCCGCCGCGCATCGAGTCGTCGCATGCGCCGGACGGGCGATGATTCACGCAGGGAGGATAGGGCGGTTCTCGTAGAACGTCTGCAGCACCACGGTCGTGCGGGTGTTGACCGATGCGGCGGCGCGGATGTCGCGGATCAGCGACTCGAGATGCCGCGGAGTGGCGACCCGCACGAGGAGAATGTAGCTGGCGTCGCCCGCGATGGAGTGGCACGCCTCGATCGCGGCGAGGTGCTCGAGCAGCTCGGGCGCGTTGTCGGGCTGCGCCGGGTCGAGCGGAGTGATCTCGACGAACGCCGCGAGCGGCTTGCCGACCGCCTCGGCGTCGACGAGCGCGCGATAGCCGGTGATCACGCCGCGGGCTTCGAGGCGCCGCAGCCTCGTCTGCACCGCCGAGACCGACAGTCCGACGGCGGCCGACAGCTCGGCGAGCGTCGCACGGGCATCGTTCGAGACGACGCGCACGATCCCGGCGTCGATCACGTCATCCAAGCCAGGCACGGCTCGAGTCTACCGGGGTTTCACAGGAAAATTTCCTGCCGAATGTGGCAATGAAGGGAACTTCTCTAGAATCATGAGCGAAACCGCAATCGAAGATCGGAGGTTCACCATGTCCAGCAGCGCCCTTCACCCGTCGAAGGCGATCGTCGGCGAACCCGAGGTCGTCGAGGACGCACGCCTGGCCGAGACCAGCGGCGCCTGGTTGAGCCTCAAGGACGCCGCCACGGCGCTCCAGTCGCTTCAGGACCAGGACGGTTCGATTCCGGATGCCGCCTCCCACGCCGAAGCGCGCGCGCACGTCGCCGCGATCGTCGCCGGCATCCGTGCCCTCGCCCCCGCGTTCTCGCACGACGCCGACTATCTTGCCGCGTCCATGCGCGACTTCGAGCGATGGGCGGACCAGGGGTTCGGCATCCCGGACTTCCTCGACTCGCTGGTGGCCTTCCAGCCGCAGCAGCACCGGGTCGACGGCATCCGTCATCTCGTCGTCTTCCCGATGTACACGCAGAACGGCTCGCGCGACCGCCACGTCGAGGCGGTGCTCGTCGAGGTGATCTGGCCCGAGTTCATCGCCCAGCTCGAGGCCGGCGACTACGGCAACAAGCTGTTCGTGTCGCTGCGGTTCCTCGACTTCACGCGGGGCTACGACACCAACAGCGCCGTGCTCTTCCCCGAGACCGTCGCGATGCGCGAGATCCCGACGTTCACGTGGGGCGCGATCTTCCAGGACCGCGAGGCAGCCCGCTTCCGGCGCGTCGTGCGAGCCGCCGCCGGGATCACCAAACTCGAGCTGCCCGCGGGCGCCGCGCGCATGCTCGACGACCAGGCGCTGACCGAGAAGACGTTCGTGATGTGGGACATCATCCACGACCGCACGCACATGCGCGGCGACCTGCCGTTCGACCCGTTCATGATCAAGCAGCGGATGCCGTACTTCCTCTACTCGCTCGAGGAGCTGCGCTGCGACCTCACGGCGTTCCGCGAGTGCGTGGCGATCGAGCAGCGCCTGTCGGCGCGGGAGTTCCTGACCCCGGCCGAGGCCGAGACGCTCGAGCACGCGAAGCTCGTGCAGTACGCAGTGATCTTCGACCGCATCTTCCGGTTCTCGATCACCGGGTCTCGTGTGCGCAACTACGACGGGCTCGGCGGTCAGCTGCTCTTCGCCTGGCTGCACCAGCGTGGCGTGCTGCACTGGACCGACACCGCCCTCGCCTTCGACTGGGACGACGTCCCCGCAGCGGTCGTCGCACTCGGCGAGGCGATCGACGAGCTCTACTGGCGCTCGATCGACCGCCCGAAGACGGCTCACTGGCTCGCCGCGTACGACCTCGTGCGCGGCACGCTCACGCCGAATCCCGCTTCGCAGTGGGCGCGGGGCCTGCCCGACGACGTGCTCGCCGGTGCACCGAAGGGCTACACCGACGCGGTGCTGGACGACGAGTTCCCGCTCTCGATGTTCTTCGAAGCGCTCGACAAGAAGATGAAGCCGGTCATCGAGTCCACCGCCGGGATCACCGGCCGCGACTCCTGACCTCGACGTGCGCATTCTCTCGGCGAGATCGTGTGATCTCGCCGAGAGCGCACGTCGTCGGCGCGCACAGCGTGTGCGTTCGGCGAGATCACGGGATCTCGACGTGAAAAGGTAGGGGAATGAGCGTCGCAGGAAAGCTCGTGGTGATCGCCGGCGCGACCAGCGCGTCGGGCCTCGCGGCAGCCCGTGAGCTGAGGCGCGCGGGCGCGCGGGTCGTCGCCGTGGGGCGCGATCCGGCGAAGCTCCGCCGGCTCGTCGAAGAATCGGGGACGGATGCCGCGGCTCCCGGCGCGGGCCGGACGGGGAGCGTCCGCACCGACGTGTGCGACCTGACCTCCGAGGCGGAGGTGGCCGGCTTCGCCGGCCGCGTGCACGAGACCGACGGCCCGGTCGACGGCATCCTGCACCTGGTCGGCGGCTGGCGGGGCGGCGGCGGCCTCGCCGGGCAGACCGACGCGGACTTCCGCTTCCTCGAGAGGTCGCTCACCGCGCTTCGCCATGTCAGCCGCGCGTTCGACGCCGACCTGCGAGCCTCAGAGGCGGGGCGACTGGCCGTGGTCTCGTCCACGGCCGTGGCCCGTCCCCTCGCCGGCGGCGCGAACTACGCCGCGGTCAAGGCCGCGACGGAGGCATGGGCGCGTGCCGTGGCCCAGGGCTTCTCGAAGGACGCGAGGGATGCCGGCGTGCCGCCGGCCGCGGCATCCGTCATCTTCCGGGTCAAGAGCCTCGCAGGACTCGAGGACACCCTCGCCCGCCGGTTCGTCGACCTCTGGACCGCCGACGCGGCCGACATCAACGACACGATCGTCGACCTCAGCGGTTCATAACTCAGTCTGTTCGTGCTCGCCGCGCGCCGGCGACGCCGGAAATCCGGCAGGCCCCGCCTCTCGGCGCCCGCCGCAGCCTGAGTTGCGAACACCGAACTAGATTGGACACCCGTGACCACGATCCACGACCCGAACCTTCGCGGGTTCGCCTCTGACAACTACTCCGGCATCCACCCCGAGGTGCTCGCGGCCATCGCCGCAGCGAACGACGGCCACCAGGTCTCGTACGGCGACGACGTCTACACGGCGCGGCTGCAGGAGGTCATGGCGCGTCACTTCGGCGAGGGCGTCGAGGCCTACCCGGTGTTCAACGGCACCGGCGCCAACGTCGTCGGCCTGCAGTCGATGCTCCCCCGCTGGGGTGCGGTCGTGACGGCGGGGACCGCGCACATCAACGTCGACGAGGGCGGCGCGCCCGAACGGGTCGCCGGCATCAAGCTCCTCACCGTGCCGACCGACGACGGCAAGCTCACGCCCGAGCTGATCGACCGCGAGGCGTGGGGCTGGGGCGATGAGCACCGCGCGCAGCCGCTGGTGGTCTCGATCACGCAGTCCACCGAGCTCGGCACCCTGTACTCGGTCGAAGAGGTGGCCGCGATCGCCGACCACGCGCACAGCCTGGGCATGAACGTGCACATGGACGGCTCGCGCATCTCGAACGCCGCCGCCGCGCTCGGGGTACCGTTCCGCGCGTTCACGCGCGACGTGGGCGTCGACGTTCTGAGCTTCGGCGGCACGAAGAACGGCGCGATGCTCGGTGAGGCCGTCGTGCTGCTGAACCCGGAGGCGTCGCGGGGCCTGAAGTTCCTGCGCAAGCTCGACATGCAGCTCGCCTCGAAGATGCGCTTCGTCTCGGCTCAGCTGCTCGCCCTGCTCGAGGGCGACCTCTGGCTGCGAAACGCGTCGCACTCCAACGCGATGGCTCAGCGCCTGCGCGCCGGCATCGAGGCGGGTCTTGCCGACGGTTCGATCCGCGGCGTGGCGTTCACGCAGCCGACCCAGGCGAACGGCGTGTTCGCGACCCTGCCGGATGGCGTCGCCGACCGCCTGCGCACCTCGTTCAGGTTCTACGACTGGGATGCTGCGAAGAACGAGGTTCGCTGGATGTGCAGCTTCGATACCTCCGAGCAC
This sequence comes from Microbacterium sp. E-13, assembly GCF_049912955.1. GTDB lineage: Bacteria > Actinomycetota > Actinomycetes > Actinomycetales > Microbacteriaceae > Microbacterium. Next base: position 639,054 of record NZ_CP183973.1, on the reverse strand, counting down.
GACATCGACGCGTTCCTCGCCGCGATCGCCCGCGAGACCTCCGCCGCCTGACCCCGTCGCCGCGCCCGTCCCGGCGGGCGCACGTCGCGTCGCCCGCGGGGGCGGACGTCGCGTCGCCCGTCCCGGCGGGCCCAGCGTCGATCGGGCAGGCAGGCCCTGCGTCGCCCGTCCCGGCGGGCCCTGCGTCGATCGGGCAGGCGAGCTTCAGGTGTCGCAACACGCGGAATGACTTCGGCGCTCCCGCGTGTCGCGGCCCCCGAAAGCGAGAACGAGGCGGGAGTCAGTGCTCGTCGGGTTCGTTCGAGTTCTGGTCGCGCTCGGCGTCGTGATCCTCCCCCTCGGGGGAGGACTCCGGCGCGTGCTCGGACCCGTGGACCTCTTGCTCGCCGGGCTCGTCGGCGACGGCTGACGGAGCCGGCGCGAGAAGACCGTCGGGGCGGATGAGCTCCTTGACCTCGGCCATGAAGCTCATGAGCTGGTGCTGCTGCCACCGGAGCTGACGGGTGCGGTCCTCGGCGTCGCGCAGCACGGCCTGGGAGTGCGATGTGACGAGATCGATGATGCGCTCCGCCTTCACGTGCGCCTGCTCGAGGTGCTCCCGCGCCCGCAGCTGGGCGTCCGCCTCGATCTGCTTCGACTGGGCGCGCATCAGGCGCTCGAAGTCCTCGGCCTTCACCGCCACGCGCTGCGCGTGCTCGAGCGACGCCGCGACCTGGTCGTTGGCGTCCTGCGTGATCCGCTCGGCGTGGGCGACCGCCTGATTGTGGAGCACCAGGAACTCCTGGTGGGCGTCGTCCTGGCGGCGGGTGAGGGATGCCTCGAACTCGAGCGCGCGCAGGCGCAGCTCGCGCACCGCCTCCTCGGCCTCCGCCCGGTCGCGCGCCGTCTCGCGAGCGACGGTGGAGCGCAATACGGCCGCGCCCTTCTCGGCCTCGGAGCGGATGGCCGCCGCCTCACGCTCCGCCTGCGACAGCTTCTCGGCGGCATGCGCGGCTTCGCGCTCGACACGCGCCTCATGAGCGGTCGACTCGGTGTCGATCTTCAGACGCACCTGCTGCGCGTCGTGCTGGGCGTGCGAGATGATCGCCTCGGCCTCGGCCTGGGCCGAGGCCCGACGGTTGGCGATCTCCTCACGCGCGGCCTCGAGGAGCCGGTCACCCTGGATGGTGGCGTTGCGGATGAGGAGGCTCGCCTGGTCTTCGGCCACGCGCAGCACCTCCTCGAACTGCTGGCGGTTGGGCGACTCGGTGGTGGCACCGACCAGCTCGTCGCTCAGCGCCTGCACGCGCTGCTCGGCGTCGGCGAGCTTGGCGTTGGCCAGTTCCAGCTCGCCCCGGAGCCGCTCGGCCGCGTCGTCCTCCTCTTGCCGCGCGGCGAACGCCTCGGCCTCGGCGCGGCGGCCGCCCTCGGCCTCGGCCAGCGCCGCCTGCAGCCGCTCGAGCTCTTCCTGGCGTGCGGCCAGGGTGGCATCGGCCTCGGCCTGGCGAGCCGCGACCGCCTCCTCGATTTCGGCTTGGTGCCGTTCCGCGGCGGCGTGAAGCTCGGCCTCCAGGCGTTCGGCCTTCGCGCGGCTCTGGGCGACCGCGGCTCCTGCGCGGCGCTGGTGCTGCTTCAGTTGCGCGACCTCGTCGGCCGCGGCGCGCACGCGCGCGTCGAGACCCGCGATGGCGGCATCCACCTCTTCCTTGTCATACCCGCGGAAGGTCGTGGTGAAGCCCGCCCCGAAGGCGGTCGCGGCCGTCTCGCTGATGAGGTGGTCGAAGGGTGTCGGGTCGTCCTGACCCGTGTTTCCGGCGCTGACGGCGTGATCGGACATCGGAGTGTCTCCGCTTTCTGTGGCGAGGGTGGTCGTGCTCGGCGGTGTCGGCGAGGGCTCGCGGCGGAGGCGTATGCGGCGCCGTGCACGACGCTGCGGCGAAGATCGCCGCGCGCGCGAACAGCGGTGGCCGCACGGTCCTCGACGACACCGGGGGGTTGTGTCGCAGATGACTGCGCATCGGGTAGCTGAACCATACCTCCCCCGGCTGTGTCGGCGAAACGCGCCTGAGGGGTCAGTCGCCGGCGAGCCACTCCCGGTATGCGTCGAACGACGACGGGCGCCCGAGGAAGGCTTCGACGAGCTCCCGCGCGTCACGGGATCCGCCACGTTCCAGCACCTCCGTGCGGTAACGGCGGGCCGCCTCGGGGTCCATGAGGTCGGCCGCGAACCCGCTGAGCAGGTCGCGGGCGATCACGAGGCTCCACTGATAGGTGTAGTAGCAGGCGCCGTAGCCCGTGAGGTGCCCGAAGCCGGCGTACGAGTGCCGTCCGGGAAGCGGCTGCACGGGGCTCGTCGAGGCGTACAGCCGCTCGGTCTCGGCCTGCAGGTCGGCCGGCCGGTCGACGTGCAGGTGGTACGACACGCTGGCGTGCCCCAGCTGCCGGCGCACCTCGAGGGCTCGACCGAAGGCGTCGGCCGTGCGCATGCGCTCGACCAGGTCGGCCGGGATGGGATCGCCGTCGGCGTTCGCGCCGAACGAGGCCAGGACGTCGGCGTCCCACGCCCACTCCTCGAGGAGCTGGCTCGGCGCCTCGACGAAGTCCCACTCGGTCGCCACGCCGCTGAAGCGGGCGAAACGCTGGCGCCCGCCCAGGATGTCGTGCACCAGGTGCCCGAACTCGTGGAAGAAGGTCACCACCTCGTCGTGCTCGAGGAGGCCCCGCGAGAAGTTGCACAGCAGCGCGGCCTCGGGAAGCACGCGGCCCTCGACGCCCGGGGCGAGCGGGAAGCACGCCGCGTGGTTGAACTTGCCCTCGCGCGGGTGGAGGTCGAGATGGATGCGCCCGAGGCGATCGCCCGCCCGCACGACGTCGAAGGTCTGGACGTCGGGGTGCCAGGCCGGCGCATCGACCGGCACGTACTCGACGTCGAGGAGGCGGCCCGTGACGTCGAGCACGCCGCGCGCGACCCGCTCGAACGGGAAGTACGAGCGCACGAGCTGGGCATCGACGTCGTACTGCTCGCGCTTGATCGCGCCGAGGAGGTACCAGAAATCGGCGATCGAGACCGCCTCGGCACCGGGCACGTCACGCCGGAGCCTGTCGAGCAGCACCGGGTACTCGGCATCCGTCGCCGCACGCGATGCCTCGTCGAGCCGCTTCAGGAACGCGGGGATCTCCGCGCCCGAGCCGATCATGCGGGTCTCGGTCTCGTAGTCGGCCCAATCCGAGTAGCCGAGAAGGCGCGCACGCTCCGACCGCACCTCGAGGAGTTCCGCGAGGACGGCGTCGTTCTCGGGCCACGCGAGGTCGTTGTAGGCGCTCACGAGCGCCACGCGCGTGGCGCGATCGAGGGCGTAGTCGCGGACCGGCATGAGATCGGGGTAGTCGGTCGACAGGGTTACGCGCCCATGCTCGTCGGCGGGGTGCGCATCGACGAAGTCCTGCGGCATCCCGGCGAGACTCTCCGACGGCACGGTGATCTCTCGGCGGCCGTCACGGATGTTGCGCGAGAACGCCAGCGACAGCTCGGTGTCGCGATCAGCCAGGCGGCGGGCGCGCTCACGGTCGTCTTCGGGAAGCTCCACGCCGCCTCGGCGGAAGTCGCGCAGCAGGCGGGAGAGCAGGCGTGCCTGATCTTGTTCGAGGCCGTCCGCCGGGGCGTTCGCGAAGGCACCCCACAGCTCGGGGTCCAGCATCCGTGCGGCGGAGAGCGACTCGACCGCCTGCACCTGCGCCTCCGCCGCATCGCGCACGTTCCCCGCGGGATGGGCCTCGCTGAGCACGTATGCCTCGCTGAGCGCCTCGGTGAGCGCGATATCGGCGTCGTTCCAGAGGTCGAGGCGCTCGGCGGTCGAGAGCGCCGGCTCGGTCTTCAGCCGCCGATCGATCTCCTGCACGCGGGCGATCCGCTCGACGGGACGGTCGGTGGCGAAGGCCGCCCACCCGGCGGCGTCGGACGGGAACGGCAGGGGTGCGGGGACGGTCACCCTGCCGAGCCTAGGCCGCAGCGCCGACACCCCGCGAGGACGGGTCCGCGGCAGCGGGGAACGGCTCAGCGCAGAGCGCCGACGCTCGCGAGGGCCATGCGCACGAGGGTGCCGCGCCCGCCCTCCATCTCGGCCGAGAGCGCATCGGATGCCGCCTCCTCCGGTGTCAGCCAGGTCACCTCCAGTGCGTCCTGGCGGGGTTCGCACGTGCCCGTGACGGGCACGACGAACGCGAGCGACACGGCGTGCTGGCGGTCGTCGTGATACGCGCTCACCCCCGGAAGCGGGAAGTACTCGGCGACGGTGAACGGGGTGGGCTGCGGCGGAAGCAGCGGGAACGCCATGGGGCCGAGGTCGTTCTCCAGGTGCCGGAACAGCGCGTCGCGGACGGTCTCGCCGTAGCGCACGCGGCCCGACACGATGGTGCGCGAGATCTCACCGACGGGTGTCGCCCGCAGCAGGATGCCGACCTGGGTCACCTGACCCATGCCGTCGGTGCGCACCGGCACGCCCTCGACGTAGAGCATGGGCAGACGCCGACGCGCCTCTTCGAGCTCGATGTCGCTCAGCCACGCCGGGTTCGAGACGTTCCCCGCCGGGGGGCCGAACGGCTCGTCTCCCGCGGGCTCGGGGTCGGGGGTGCGTACGGACATGCCTCTTGTATACCCCGCTCGGGGCGCAGACCACGACCAGGGCTTCGTGTCGCCCCTCTTCCGATGTCGGCGGCGCGTGTCAGGATGAGGGCATGCCGGAAGCGCTCGTCCTCGACGCCGACGCCGTGCTGTGGTCGACCGACCGGTCGGCTCTCGCGGGCCGGCACCTGCTGCTCCTCCTCCACGGCTACGGCGCCGACGAGCACGACCTGTACCCGCTGCGGGATCACCTTCCCGGGCCTTTCGCCGTGGCGAGCCTCGCCGCTCCCCTCGTCCCGCCGTGGCCCGCTCCCGGGCGCTCCTGGTACCCGATCGACGGTCTGGACGGCCGCGACCCCTCGCACGTCACCCGCGCCGCCGAGGCCGTGATCGCGTGGGTCGACGCGCATGCGAAGGAGGCGGCATCCGTCGGTCTCCTGGGCTTCTCGCAGGGTGCCGCGGTGTCGCTGCAGGCGATGCGTCTCGCCCCGCAGCGGTTCGCGTTCGCCGTCAACCTCTCGGGGTACGTGACGCCCGGCGACCTGCCGTGCGACGCCGAACTCGCCGAGCGGCGCCCGCCCGTGTTCTGGGGCCGGGGCACGAACGACGACGTGATCCCCGGTTTCCTCGTGGAGTACACCACGCGGTGGCTGCCCGAACACGTGGAGCTCAGCGGGCGCGTCTATCCCGGCCTCACTCACAGCGTCTCGGAGCAGGAACTCGACGACGTGCGGGTGTTCCTCGAGAAGCAGCTGGAAGAGGCCACCGCCGCCCCGGGTCGTTGAGCGGGTCCCGACCGTCCCCTCGGCGAGGCCGATCCAGCGCGCCCTGGCCACAACCGGCGGCGTCCGCTATGGTGGCTGACGGCCTTTGTCCCCTCCGTGAGGAACTCCCTTGAAGCTGATCGACGCGACCGCGCTGTAATCCCGCCGCCCGTCGACTCCCGACGTGCTGGCGCTCGAACTTCTCGCGCTGCTCGTCGATCCCGCTTCCGCTCGGTCCTGAGCCCTTCGAAGGGCGCCGCGTCCGCGTGCGGTCCTGCGGTCCTCGGTGTCAGCGCACGACTGACACAGGAGGCCTCATGCCTGCACACTCCGCGCTTCACAACACCCGCCGCCTGACGCCGGCGATCGTCCTCGACCGGGTCTCGTTCACCTGGCCCGACGGCACCACCGCGCTCTCCGCGGTGTCCGGCTCGTTCGGCGCCGGCCGCACCGGGCTCGTCGGCCGCAACGGCTCCGGAAAGTCGACGCTGCTCCGGCTCGTCGCCGGCGAGCTCACCGCCTCGACCGGGCACATCACCCCGACAGCGGATGCCGCCTATCTTCCGCAGCGGCTGATCCTCGACGTCGACCGTCCCGTCGCCGACCTGCTCGGCGTGGGCGAGTCGCTCCGCGCCCTCCGTGCGATCGAGTCCGGCGACGCCGATCCCCGTCATTTCGACACGGTGGGGTCCGACTGGGACATCGAGTCACGGGCCCACGCGGCGCTCGGCGAAGCGGGCCTGGCGCCCGGCATGCTCGACCGCCGCGTCGGGCAGCTGTCGGGTGGGGAGGCGGTGCTCACCGCGATAGCCGGCATCCGTCTGCGGGGAGCGTCCATCGCACTGCTCGACGAGCCGACGAACAACCTCGACCGCGAGGCACGCGCGCGCCTGCACGACATGGTGCGCTCGTGGCGCGGGACGCTCGTCGTGGTCAGCCACGACACGTCGCTGCTCGAGCTCATGGACGACACCGCCGAGCTCTACGGGAGCGAACTGTCGGTGTTCGGCGGCACCTATTCGCAGTGGCGGGCCTGGCTCGACGCCGAGCAGGGCGCCGCCCGCGACGCCGAGCGCGCGGCGCGTCAAGCCGTCCAGCGCGAGAAGCGCCAGCGCATCGAGGCCGAGACGACGATCTCGCGCCGCGCCGCGATGGGCCGAAAGGCGCAGCTCGAGAAGCGCGTGCCGCCGATCGTGGCGGGCAACCTTCAGCGCGCGGCCCAGGTCTCGGCCGGCAAGCTGCGCGGAGAGAAGGCCGACTGCGAGGCGTCAGCGCGGAAAGCCCTCGACGCCGCGGAGCGCCGCGTGCGCGACGACGACCTCGTGAGGATCGACCTGCCCGACCCCGGGGTGCCCGCGGGTCGCCGCATCGCCTCCCTGGGTGACGGCGAGCGGTCCTGGGTGATCCAAGGGCCGGAGCGGGTGGCGCTGATCGGCCCGAACGGGGTCGGTAAGACGACGCTGCTCGAGCAGTTGGTGGGAGCCGGCCCGCAGAACTCCACGGAACCGAGCACGCAGACGCACCTCGACGCGGAATCGCGCGGACCGGTGCCGAATCCGTGGAGTTCCGCACGCGGGGACCTGCACACCGACCGGGTCGGGTACCTGCCGCAACGGGTCGACGGACTCGACGACACCGCATCCGTGCTCGACAACGTCGCGCAGTCGGCGCCGAGCGTGACCATCGTCGAGCTGCGCAACCGGCTCGCCCGGTTCCTCATCCGAGGAGCGACGGTCGAGCGACCGGTGGGCACGCTGTCGGGCGGCGAGCGGTTCCGGGTCGCGCTCGCGCGGCTGATGCTCGCCGATCCCCCGCCGCAGCTGCTCGTGTTCGACGAGCCGACCAACAACCTCGACCTCGACACGGTCGACCGGTTCGTCGATGCCATCGCCGCATACCGCGGGGCGGTGCTGGTCGTGAGCCACGACGACGCGTTCCTCGGGCGCATCGGCGTCGACCTGGTGCTCGAGCTCGACCGCGACGGCCACCTGACCGAGCGGTGACCAGCGGCCGCGGCATCCCTCACCTCTCGAGAGGACGGATGCCGCGGCCTGCCCCCGCCGGGATCGGGGGCCAGCACCCGTGCAATGCCGCCTCGACGCGCGCAGGATGGAGCCATGAACGGACTCGTCAGACCTCAACAGGGCCGATGGATCGCCGGCGTCTGCGCCGCGGTCGCGAACCGCTTCGGGTGGAACGTGACCCTGGTGCGCATCCTCAGTGTGATCGCCGTGGTGTTCTTCGGCCTGTCGCTCTGGATCTACGTCCTGCTCTGGATCCTCGTGCCCTCGGAGCGCTGACCGGACGCCCGTGCCGGGCCTCTGGTGCCCGGGCGCCCGTCACGCGATGATGAACGCATGAATCGCCTGGTCCGCCCCGTCCGAGGTCGCATGATCGCCGGCGTCTGCCAGGGCATCGCGGACCGCTTCGGCTGCAGCGTGGTCCCGGTGCGGGTGCTCACGGTCGCCTCGACCGTGTTCTTCGGCATCTCGATCCTGCTGTACCTGCTGCTGTGGATCCTCGTGCCCGACGAGCGCTGACTCGCCGACTCTCTGCGCAGGAGCAGACGCGGCCCTTCTGGACCAGCCCTGGCCCGATGTCGGAGATCGCGACCAAGATGGAGGGATGGGCGACGTCCTGGAGCGATTCGGTCCTGCTACGCAGGACTGGTTCCGGGGCGCCTTCGCGGCCCCGACCGCCGCCCAGAAGGGCGCGTGGGCCGCCATCTCCGCCCACAAGCATGCCCTGGTGGTCGCACCGACGGGATCGGGCAAGACGCTGTCGGCTTTCCTGTGGGCGATCGACCGCGTGTTCCACGACAAGGCGGCCGCCCCGGCCGCGGTCCCGCGCCGCGGACGCAAGAGGGCGACGGATGATCTCGATACCCCGCGCGCCGCTTCGCGGGGCTCGGCACTCGATCCGGCGGCCGCGCCCCCCGCGACCCGGATCCTCTACATCTCTCCGCTCAAGGCCCTCGGTGTCGACGTCGAGCGCAACCTGCGGTCGCCCCTGGTCGGCATCGGCCAGTCGGCGCGACGGCTCGGGCTGACCGTCCCCGATGTCACGGTCGGGGTGCGATCCGGCGACACCCCGGCGGCGGATCGTCGCAAGCTCGTGCAGGCGCCGCCCGACATCCTGATCACGACTCCCGAGTCGCTGTACCTGATGCTCACGAGCCGCGCCGGCGAGACGCTCCGCGACGTTCACACCGTCATCGTCGACGAGGTGCACGCGGTCGCCGCGACCAAGCGCGGCGCCCACCTGGCGGTGAGCCTCGAACGGCTCGACGCGCTCCGGCGCTCCTTCCAGTCGGACGTTCCTCCGTCCCAGCGCATTGGCCTCTCGGCGACGGTGCGTCCGATCGACGAGGTGGCGCGGTTCCTGGGGGGTGCCGAGCCCGTCGAGATCGTCGCGCCCCGGGCGAGCAAGGCGTTCGACATGAGGGTCGTGGTGCCGATCGGCGACATGCTCAACCCGCCGCCCGCGCCGAGCCCGTTCGCCTCGGAAACC